>DASXRJ010000237.1:0-21436 GCA_036506675.1 Nocardioides sp.
GCCGGGGTTGAGTACGCCGGTCGGGTCCAGCTCGGCCTTCACCGCACGCAGGATCGAGACGCCCACCGGCCCGATCTCGTGCGCCAGCCACGGCTTGTGGTCGGTGCCGACGGCGTGGTGGTGCGTGATCGTCGCGCCCGCGCCGACGATCGCGTCGTTGACGCGCGCCTTGGCCGCCAGCCACTGGGCCAGCGGGTCGTCGGTCTCGGGCACGGCGACGGTGAAGTAGAGCGAGCAACCCGTCTCGTAGACGTGGCTGATGTGGCACATCACGATCGCCTTCTCCCCGAGCTCGGCGGCCAGCGCCGCGCGCACGGCGTCGTACAACGCCCGCCGGTTGGACCAGAAGGTCGCGGTCTCCAGGGTCTCCACCAGTACGCCGACGTCGAGCATCGAGTCGCGCAGGTACGGCGCGTGGAAGCGGCCGGCGGCCCACGCCGTACCCCTCTCCTCGCCGAGGTCGGTGCCCCCCGCCTCCGTGAGTACGCCGGCCACGGCCGCCCGCTTCGCGCTCACATCGGCGCCCTCGTGGCCGACGATCATCAGGCAGCCGGTCGCTCCCTCCGCACCGACCTCCGTCTGGCCGGCCAGGTTGAGCGCGGTCTCGGTCTCGTCGGAGAGCCGCAGCACGGTCGGCAGCAGTCCCGACTGCGCGAGCCGGCGCATCGCGGCGGCGCCCGCGTCGAAGTCGGCGAACCGCCAGCCCTCGTAGACCTTCTCGACCGGCAGTTGGCGCACCCGCACCTTGACCGCCGTGATGACGCCGAAGGCGCCCTCCGAGCCGAGCACCAGCTGCCGCAGGTCCGGCCCGGCCGCGGTCGCCGGGGCGACGCCGAGGTCGAGTCGGCCGAGCGGAGTGGCGACGGTCAGCCCGACCACCAGCGCGTCGAAGCGGCCGTAGCCGGCGCTCGACTGACCGCTGGAGCGGGTCGCGGCGAAGCCACCGATGCTCGCGTACTCGAACGACTGCGGGTAGTGGCCCAGCGTCAGCCCCTGCTCGGCCAGCAGCGCCTCGGCCTCGGGCCCGCGCAGGCCCGGCTCGAGTACGGCGGTCATCGACTCGGTGTCGACCTCGCGGATCCCCTTCATCCGGCCGAGGTCGAGGCTGAGTACGCCGGCGTACCCCTCACGCCGCGCGACCAGCCCACCGACGACCGACGTACCGCCGCCGAAGGGGACCAGCGCCACGTGGTGCCGGACCGCGAGCTCGACCACCGCGGCCACCTGGTCGTGGTCCGCCGGCCGAACGACCGCGTCGGGGGCGTCGTCGAGGTCACCCGCCCGGGCGCGGAGCAGGTCGGGGGTCGACTTGCCGCGGGTACGTAGCCGTCGGGTCGCGTCGTCGGTCAAGATGTTGGAGGCGCCGACGAGCTCGGCGAGCTCCGCCAGCAGCTCGGGGGCCAGCTGGGACGGCGGAACCGTCACGTCGTCGACGGCCGGGGTGTCGCGGACGCCGAACGCCAGCTCCACCAGTCCGCGCGTGGCCTCGGGCAGCGGTGCGGCGGCGGCCGGGTCGCCCCAGCGGTTGGGGTGCATCTCCGGGCTCGGTTGAGGGTTCGGCTGGTCGGTCATGTGTTACAGTGTTACACATGACGTCACTTCGTCACAATGACTACCTGGATGCGGCTCGGGCCAGCCTGCTCGAGGTCGGCTGGCGGCGTACGACGCTCACCGACATCGCCCGCCGAGCCGGTGTCTCCCGGATGACGATCTATCGGGCCTGGCCCGACATGGGTGCCCTGATCGGCGACCTGATGACCCGCGAGTGGCTCGAGCTCGCCGCCCAGATCGAGAGCCGCGTCGAGCCGGAGATGCCGGCGCCCGAGCGGATCGCCCGCTCCGTGGTGCACATGGTGGCCGCGCTGCGCGAGAACGAGGTGTTCCGCCGGATCCTCGACGTCGATCCCGAGGTGCTGCTGCCGTACCTGCTGCAGCGCCGGGGTCGCTCCCAGGAGGCGGTGCTGGTCCGAGTCACCGAGGACCTGCGCGCCGGCCAGGAGGCCGGCGAGATCCGCGCCGGGGACCCCGCCGTACTCGCGCGGACGCTGCTGCTCGCCGCCCACGGCCTCACCCTCTCGGCCGGAACCATGACCGGCGAGGGAGTCACCGTCGACGCCCTCGACGGGGAGTTCACGGAGCTGCTGGTCCGGGGGTTGCGGCCGTGACCGCGGGGTCCGTCGACGACGCCGCCCGGATCGGCAGCGGGCTCGCGGACGCGCCGACCGAGGTCGACGTACTCGTCATCGGCCTCGGCGTCACCGGCGCCGGCGTGGCCCTGGACGCCGCCTCCCGCGGGCTGTCGGTGCTCGCCGTCGACGCCCACGACCTCGCCTTCGGTACGTCGCGCTGGTCGTCGAAGCTCGTGCATGGCGGGCTGCGCTACCTCGCCAAGGGCCAGCTCGGAGTCGCGCACGAGAGCGCCGTCGAGCGGGGCATCCTGATGGAGGTCACCGCCCCGCACCTGAGCCATCCGCTGCCGATGCTGCTGCCGCTGACCGCCGCCGTCTCCCGGACGCAAGGGCGGCTCGCCCGCGCCGGGCTCGCCGCCGGCGACCTGCTCCGGCGAGGCGCCCGGACCTCCGCTTCAACGCTGCCGCGGCCGCGCCGGCTGTCGGCCACCGAGACGCTCGAGCTCGCCCCCGGCGTACGCCGGTCCGGCCTGCGCGGCGGCCTGCTCTCCTGGGACGGCCAGCTCGAGGACGACGCCCGCCTGGTCACCTGCCTGGCTCGGACCGCCGCCGCACACGGGGCCGTGGTCCGCACCCGCGCGCGGGTGCTGTCGGCGACCGGCACGTCGGCGACCCTGCGCGACGAGCTCACCGGCGCGACCGTCGACGTGACGGCTCGGGCCGTGATCAGTGCGGCCGGGGTCTGGGCCGGCTCGCTCGCGCCCGAGCTGCGGCTGCGGCCCAGCCGCGGCACCCACCTGGTGCTGCGCGCGGACGCCATCCCGGAGCTCCGGGTCGCCCTGACCATCCCGGTGCCCGGTGAGTCGAACCGGTTCCTGCTGGTGCTGCCCCAACCCGACGGCACCATCTACGTCGGCCTCACCGACGAGCCGGTCGAGGGCCCGATCCCCGACGTACCCAGTGCCTCCGAGGCCGAGATCGGTTTCCTGCTCGACGTGGTCGGCTCGGCGCTGGAACGGCCGCTGCGGCGTACCGATGTCGCTGGGGTGTACGCCGGTCTCCGCCCCCTCCTCGACACCGGGGACGGCCGGACCGCGGACCTCTCCCGCAGCCACGCCGTACTCACCTCGCCGACCGGCTCCGCCACTGGTCTGGTCACCGTCGTCGGCGGCAAGCTGACGACCTACCGCCGGATGGCCCAGGACGCCGTCGACGCCGCCCTGGTGGCCGCCGGCCTGCCCGCCCGGCCCTGCGTCACCGCCCGCCTGCCGCTGCTGGGCGCCGCCTCACGGTCGGCGCTCGCGGCGCTGCCGGAGCCGGCCAGATTGGTACGCCGCTACGGCACCGAAGCCTCCCTCGTGCTCGCCAACGCCCGCGCCGTCACCGGCCGGTCCGGCGCGGAACTGGCCGACGACGAGCTGCTCGCCCCGATCGCCCCCGGCGTCCCGGTCACCCTCGCCGAGCTGATCTTCGGAGTCACCCACGAGGGCGCCGTCTCGGTCGACGACCTGCTCGACCGCCGTACCCGCGTCGGCCTGATCCAAGCCGACCGCGCGGCCGCGCTCCCCGCCGCCGAACGCGCCCTCTCGCTGGCCGGCCGCCCGCACCCTCGATAGTCGGCCAGAGCCCGGCACCGATGAGTTTGGGCCTCGACTCCGGTCAACACATCTGGGCACACTGAAGACCGACCCAGGGGAGGCCACCCGATGAGCAGCGACACCGCCCAGACCGCCGCACAAACCGCCGTCGTACCCAACTCAGACCTGCCCGATGCGGACGAGTTCCCGGAGATGGCCCAGCAGTACCGCCGCGAGCTGCTGGCGCACTGCTACCGGATGACCGGCTCCTACTACGAGGCCGAAGACCTGGTCCAGGAGACCTACCTGCGCGCGTGGCGGTCGTACGACGGGTTCGAGGGCCGGTCCTCGGTCCGCACCTGGCTCTACCGGATCGCCACCAATGTCTGCCTGACCAACCTCGAGGGCAAGGACCGCCGGCCGCTGCCCACCGGCCTCGGCACCGTCGACGCCCGAGCCGGCGACGAGCTGATCGAGGACCAGGAGATTCCGTGGCTGGAGCCGGTCCCGGACGCAGCGGTCGTGGTCGCCGAGCGCGACACCATCCGGCTCGCCTTCGTGGCCGCGCTGCAGCACCTGCCGGCCCGCCAGCGGGCGGTACTGATCCTGCGCGACGTGCTCCGCTGGAAGGCGAGCGAGGTGGCCGAGGCCCTCGAGACCTCCGTGGCCGCGGTCAACTCCGCGCTGCAGCGGGCGCACGCCCAGCTCGACGGCAAGCACCTCACCGAGGACACCGTCTCCGACGACCTGACGCCCGACCAGGAGAAGCTGCTCGATCGGTACGTCGACGCCTTCTGGCGCAAGGACATCACGACCATCGTCTCGATGCTGACCCAGGAAGCGGTGTGGGAGATGCCGCCGTTCACCGGTTGGTACCGCGGCGCCGCCAACATCGGCGAGCTGATCGACACCCAGTGCCCCGGTGGCGTCAACGACATGCCGATGGTCGCCACCTGGGCCAACGGGCAGCCGGCGTTCGGGCTCTACATGCGCACCCGCAAGGGCGACTTCGTGCCGTTCCACCTCCAGGTGCTCACCCTGGACGGCGACCGGGTCAGCCATGTCGGCGCCTTCTTCGACCCACGGCTGTTCGAGACCTTCGGCCTGCCCGGCCGACTCCCGGGCGACTACATCACCACCGGCTGACCCATGACGGCCACCGTCCCCACCGCCGTCGAGCTGCTCGAGCGGGCGGTGGGCTACACCCGACTCCGGCTCGACGACGTGACCGCCGGGGCGCTCGCCAACCCGACTCCCTGCCGCGACTGGGACCTCGGCCAGCTGCTCGACCACATGGACGACGCCCTCGACGCCTTCACCGAGGCCAGCACCGGCCGGGTCCGGCTCGAGCCGACGCCGGTCGCCGGCGACGTACTCGAGCGGCTGCGCACCAAGGCCTGCGACCTGCTCTCCGCCTGGGCCACGCCGTACGCCGGTGCCGGGGTGGAGGTGGCCGACCGAACCATGCCGACCGACCTGCTCCTCGGTGCGGGCGCGCTCGAGATCGCCGTACACGGCTGGGACGTCGGCCAGGCCACCGGCCACCCGGCGCCGATCCCGGTCGAGCTGGCCCGCGAGCTGCTGCCGTTGGCCCGGTCGTTGGTGAGCGATGCGGACCGGCCCAGCCGGTTCGGGCCCGCGCTACCCCAGGCACCCCAGGCCCGTTCGGACCAGGTACTCCTAGGTCTTCTGGGGCGGTTCGGCTGATCCGCCTGGGGCCAATCTCGTGCCCCTGCTCCGGCCGGCGCAAGTAGGATGGCTCGTTGTTGCTATTGCCTCTAGTTCGTGGCTGTCAAAACCGGACAAAAGGGATGGACTGCCCCCCGGGGTGATCCCTAGCCTGAGCAGCATGGTGGGGGCTCCTGTAATCGAGCGCGACACGGAGATCACCGTTCTGGGGGGGCTGCTTTCGCGTGCCGTAGCCGGCCGCGGCAGCTTGGTAACGATTGAAGGTCAAGCGGGCATTGGCAAGACCCGGCTGCTGTCGCACATACGGCGCCGGGCCTCAAGCGCGGGCTGGCGGATCCTGGACTCACGGTGTACGCCGCAGAGCGGGTCCATCGAGTTCGGTCTGTTCCGAGACTGGTTCGGCACCCTGGCCCATCGGGCCGGCGCCGACGGCAACACGTTCACCGGCCCCGGCCGGGTCCTGGTCGCCCTCGGCAGCGGGTCGGGCAGCGGGCCGGGCGAGGGCGCCCAGCACAGCGTCGGCGACGTCGCGTACGGTGCGCGCTGGGCCCTCGAGGACCTCACCGCCGACCAACCCACGCTGCTCCTCGCCGACGACGTCCAGTGGGCCGACCGGCAGTCGCTCCAGGCGCTCGACCTGCTCGCCAACCCGTTGCGTCAGCTGCCCTGCCTGGTCGTCTGGACGGTGCGCTCAGGTGAGCCGATCCGCGCCGCCGACGACCTCGGCCGCCTCATCACCTCGAGCACGGTCGTCACCCCGCGGGCCTGGACCCGCCGCGCGGTCGCCGGCCGGGTCGCCGCGGCGTACCCGCGATCCGGCGAGGTCGAACGTCGCCGACTGACCGACGAGGTGTACGCCGCGTCCGGCGGCGTCCCGTTCTACGTCGAGTCGCTGCTCGCCGACCCCGACCCGTCCATCGAGCTCTCCGACGGGCACACCCGCCAGGTATCCGACGCCGTCGCCGGCTCGGTCGCGGACCGCCTCGGCCGCCTGGGGAGTACGGCGGTCGCCACCGCCACCGCCACCTGCGTACTCGAGGGCTGGGCCACCGTCTCCACGATCGCCGTCCTCATCAATCAGCCCTCCGACGTCGTTGCCGAGGACGTCTCCGCGCTAGTCGCCGCCCGGATCCTGGCTCACCAGCGCAACGGGATCGTGCGCCCGGCGTATCCCATCGTGGCCGACGTGCTCCTGTCCCGCATGAGCGTCACCGAGGAGTCGAAGCTCCATCACGCCGCGGCCGCCGTACTCATCAAACGCGGCGCGCCCCGCGCGGAGATCGCCGAACATCTGCTTCTCACCCTGCCCGGCAACGACCCGGAGGTCCGCGCCCGACTCCGCGAGGCCGGCGATCTGGCGCTGCGATCGGGCAGCGCCGACACTGCGCTGAAGTACCTCGACCGGGCGCTCGCCGAGGGTCCCATCGACGTCGACCAGATCGGGCTGCTCGCGTCCGCCGCCCGCGCCGAGTCGCTCCAGGGCGAGCTCGACGCCGCGCTGCTCAACTGGGAACGCGCCTGGGAGCTCGCCGGCGACGACGAGACCCGCAGCCGCCTGCGCGCCGAGGCCGGTGACGCGCTCGTGCTCGCCGGCCGACACCAGGACGCCGAGGGCGTGTACGGCGCTCCTGACGACTCCGAGACCGTCGGCGGCCGCCTGCTCGCCCGGATGGTGCTCGCCGGACTGCTCAACGGGGTCAACCCCGATTACATCCACAAGCAGGTCGACGCGATCCTGGCCGACCCGCCCAGTGGCGACAACCACGGCGACCGGCTGCGGTTGAGCGCGGCCGCCGTACTCCTGACCTTCGAGTGCCGCGACGGCAAGCTCGCCCGCGACCTGGCCATCCGGGCCGTAGACGGGGGCGCGCTGCTTCTCGACGAGACCGCCGAGGGATCCGCGCTCTACCTCACCTCGGGGGTGCTGGGCTGGTGCTCGGCGTTCGCCGAGGCGGAGGCGCTGCTCACCTCGGCCATGGACGAGGCCCGCTCCCGCAACTCGGTGATGGCGCTCGCCAGCGCGGCCGCGTGCCGAGGCGGCGTACGCATGCGGATGGGCATGGTCACCGAGGCGCTGGCCGACCTCGAGGTCGCGCTCGCGCAGCGCTCCCAGGGCTGGAGTGCCTACCTGGCCGGCGTCCTGGCGTCGCTGGTCGAGGGCCGGATCGCCCGCGGCGAGCTGGACCGTGCGGCGTCGTACCGCGACGACCTGGAGGAGCTCTCGCACGTGCCGGGGATGACGGCGGCGCAGGCGACGTACGCCCTGGCCGACCTGGCCGCCGTACACGCCGACCACGACCGGGCCGCTGGGCTCTACGCGCGGGTGGGCCAGCTGGTCGAGGGTCGGATGGACAACCCCGCGATCATGCCGTGGCGGGCCGGCGAGGCGCTGGCCCGGATCCGGCTGGGCGAGCCGCGGCTCGCGGTCGAGCTGGCCCAGGCCAACATGGAGCGGGCCCGCGCGTTCGGCGCGCCGTACGCCGTCGCTCAGGCGCTGCGCACGCTGGCGGCCGTCGACGCGACCGCCGACCGGGTCGGACTGCTCCGCGAGGCGCTCGCCGTACTCCGTCGGGTGCCCGCACCGCGACTCGAAGCCCAGGTGGCCACCGACCTGGCCGGCATGCTGCTGCTCACGCACGGGATGACCGACACCATCGAGCCGGTGGCGCTGCTGCGCCAAGCCGAGTCGTACGCCGCCTTCCAGGAACTGCGTCCGCTCAGCGACCGGGTGCACCGCCTTCTCGAACGGATCGGAGAACCCGTGAAGCGTTCCACCACCGAGAGCCTCAGCTCCCTCACCGTCTCCGAGCGCCGGGTCGCCGAGCTCGCCGCGTCCGGCCTGTCCAACCGGCAGATCGCGCAGCACCTCTTCGTGACGATCAAGGCCGTCGAGTGGCACCTGTCCAACGTCTACCGCAAGCTCGGGATCCGGTCCCGCACCCGCCTCCCCGCCCTCCTCAACGTGCCCGTCCCCCGCTCCCCCGCGGCGTACGAGAAAGCTCGCCTCGGCAGCTCCTAACCCGCCGAAGTGGCGAAATTGGCCCCGCGAAGTGGCAAGAAGTGCCCCACAAGGTGGCGATCTTGGCCCTTCGAGGTGGCGAAGAAGTCCCCGCGAGAGCGCCGTGGTCAGGCAGCGCGAGACCGGGCCAGCTCCCGCAACCTCTCGAGCCGGGCGGCCGTCTCCTCGTCGGCGGGCGTGTACGTCGTCAGCTTCAGCCCGCTCCCCGGGCTGAGCCAGAAGTGCGTGTAGTCGAGGTGCAGCATCCCGAGCTCGGGGTGCAGGTAGTGCTTCGTGCGGGCCTCCGGCCCCTCCACGTCGTGCCGCGCCCAGATCGCCGCGAACTCCGGCGACACCGCCGTCAGCCGCTCGACCAGCCCGGTCCAGGCAGGCTCGCCCATGTGGTCGGCCATCGCCCCGCGGAACTGCGCCACCAGCCGCGGCGCCCCGTCCGCCCACTCGGGATGCCGGTCCCGCCACCGTGGGTTGGTGAAGAGCTGCCACAGCACGTTGCGCTCCGCGAAGGGCAGGTCGGCCAGCGGGCCCCAGAGCTCGTCGAAGAGGTCGTTCCAGCCCAGGATGTCGCGGCGGGCGTTCGTGATGGCGGCCGGGTAGAGCAGGGAGGCCAGCACGGTCCGCGCGGTCTGGGGTACGGCGTGGCAGATCTTCTCCACCTCGGCCAGCGGGCTCCCGGCCAGCGTGAAGAGATGTGACCGCTCCTGACCGTCGAGCATCAGCGTGCGCGCGACGGCGTCCAGGACCTGCGGGGACGCGTTGATGTCACGGCCCTGCTCGAGCCAGGTGTACCAGGTGATCCCGACCCCGGCGAGCTGCGCGACCTCTTCGCGCCGGAGCCCCGGCGTACGCCGCCGGCCGTGCTTCGGCAGCCCGACCTGCTCGGGCGTCACCCGCTCGCGGCGGCTGCGCAGGAAGGCGGCCAGCTCCTTGCGACGCAGACTGTCGGTGCCCTCTGCTGTACTGGATGCCCTGCTGGTGGTGGCAGTGCGGATCGGGGTGTTGGCGGGTGCGGCGGTGGCCATGACTACCATGATGGCGGCTCAGGGACCCTGTTACCAGTTGGTGGTAGTACCAGGATAAGCAGGCTCCTGGTACCCCCTTTGCAGGCCCGCCACGCTGGCTCACATGACCTCGACGACCATCCCGTCCGCCCCTCGGGGCGGGGCCACCGCGCGACCCGCGGGCGGCCCCACCGTGCTGTCCACCCTCGCCCTCGCCACCCTGCTGCTGGGCGCCTTCCTCTCCATCGCCGACTTCTTCATCGTCAACGTCGCCCTGACCGACATCCAGGCGCGACTGCACCCCTCGACCGCCACGCTCGAGATGGTGATCACCGGGTACGGCGTGCCCTACGCCCTGCTCCTCGTGGCCGGTGGCCGGCTCGGTGACGCCCTCGGTCGCAAGCGGCTGTTCATGGCCGGCATGACGGCGTTCACGATCGCCTCGGTGGCCTGCGGGCTGGCGCCGACGGCCGGCGTACTCGTCGCGACCCGGGTCGTGCAGGGCGCCTCCGCCGCAATGATGGTGCCGCAGGTGCTCGCGAGCATCCAGGCGACCACGACCGGCGAGCGGCGGCTGCGGGCGCTCGGGTGGTTCGGCGCGACCGCGGGTCTGGCCGCCGTCGTCGGCCAGGTGGTCGGCGGCTGGCTGGTGTCGGCCGACCTGGGCGGCTCCGGCTGGCGGCCGATCTTCCTGGTCAACCTGCCGATCGGGCTGCTCGGGCTGGTGCTCGCGCGGCGGAGCGTCCCGGACACCCGCTCCGACAACCCGGCCCGGCACGACTGGGCCGGCACCGCTCTCTTGGGCATCGCGCTGCTCACGCTGCTGGTCCCGCTGATGGAGGGCCGGGTACTGGGCTGGCCGGCCTGGACCTGGGTCTCGCTCGGCGTCGCCCCGGTCGCGCTCGTCGCGTTCGTGGTCGTGGAGCGGAGGCTCGAGCGGCGCGGCGACGTACCTCTCGTGCCGCCGTCGCTGGTCGCCGTACCCAGCATGGCCCGCGGACTGCTCATGGTGGTGCCGTTCTTCGGCGGCTTCGGGGCGTTCATGTTCTGCTACACCGTGACCGCGCAGGTCGGTCTTGGGTTGGAGGCCGTCGAGACCGGGCTGCTGATCGCGCCCATGGCGGTGACCTTCCTGCTCGCCTCGCTGATCACGCCGCGGCTGGTCGCCCGGTTCGACCGCGGCGTGATGACCTTCGGCGCGCTGCTGCAGGTGGCCGGCCTGGCGTGGACCGCGTCGATCATCTCCGGCCAGTGGCCGGACGTCTCGCTGGTCTCGCTCGCGATCGCCATGTGCGTGGCCGGGCTCGGTCAAGGACTGGTGGCCAGCCCCCTGTTCGGAGTCGTGCTGTCACATGTCCCTCCGGCTTCGGCGGGCGCGGGCAGCGGCGTACTCGCCACGACGCAGCAGACCGCCCTGGCCCTCGGGGTCGCGACCCTCGGCAACCTGTTCCTGGGGCTCGCCCCGAACCCGGGTGCCGACCTCGGGGACGCCTTCGCGACCGTGCTGGTCATCCAGCTCGCCGTTGGCGTACTCGTCGCCGTCCTCACCCGCACCCTCCCCCGCCGCAGCGTCAACTAACCCCGCCGAGGCGGCAAGTTTGGCCCCGCGAAGTGGCAAGAATTGCCCTTCGAGGTGGCGAGGTTGGCCCTTCGAGGTGGCGAAGAAGTCCCGAGTACGACGAAGCCCGCGCCGGTCTCCCGCGCGGGCTTTGTCGTTGACTGACTGTCGTTGGGCTGACTGTCGCTGCCTGGCTGTTGCCGCCTGGGCTACTTCTGGATCGTGGTCGTGGTGATGACCGGGTTCGGGTTGGGGAAGCAGGGCAGTTCTCGCCACCTCGTGGGGCCGCTTTCGCCACCTGGAAGGGCAATTCTTGCCACTTCGCGGGGCCAAACTCGCCACTTCGCGGGGCCATACTCGCCACTTCGGCCCGCGGGTGGGTCAGTAGCCGAAACTGTTCATGCACTTGTCGTAGTACGACGGGTCGAGGGGGTGGAGGAGGGCGTCGGCCGTGCACTTCACGTCGGCCTCGGCCCAGGACAGGGTGTTGGTGACCGGGTCACCGACGGCGCTGGTGATGGTGCCGACCGGGTCGCTGGTGATGCCGTCGAGCGGGCCGGTCGTCGATGTCGGCGACGTCGTCGGGTCGGAGGTCGGATCGTGCGTCGGGCCGGTGGTCGGGGTCGTCGTCGGGTCGGAGGTCGGGTCGTTGCCCGGGTCGGTGGCGTCGGGGTCGGTCGGCGAGATCGTGTCGTGCTGCTGACCGGTGTGGCTGGTGTCGGAGACGTTCGAGTTGTCACCGGTGTCGATCGGGAAGTACGACGTCGACGAGGTCGTGTTGGGCACCGAGCTGTAGTTGCCGTCGAGGTAGGCGTTCATGATCGCCAGCACCAGGTCGACGTACTCCTGGCTGTGGTTGTAGCGGAACACCGCGGCCCGCCGGCCGGTGTCGGTGGCCAGCGAGTTGTCGCCGGAGCAGAGGTAGACCGCGGAGGCCAGCGACGCGTCGTCGATGTCCTGCGGGTTGCGCGCGGAGTCGCCGTCGGCGTCGACGCCGACGACCGACCAGGTCGACGGGATGAACTGCATCGGGCCGACTGCGCGGTCGTAGGTGGTGTCGTTGTCGTACTGACCGGCGTCGGTGTCCCTGATGAGCGACGTGCCGTGCGTGCCGTCGAGCGCGATGCCGAAGATGCCGGGCGTGGCGACGCCCTGGTCGTTGAGGGTGTTGCCGCCGTAGCGCCCGTGGTCGGACTCGACGCGGCCGATCGCGGCGACCAGCTGCCAGGGCATCTGGCAGGTGCGGTCGGCGGCGTTGATCACGGTCTCCGCTCGCTGGTACGCCGCGAGCGCGGCAGCCGGGATGCCGTTGGCCGACGAGTTGGCGATGACCTGCTCGGCCGAGCCGTTGATGCCCGGGGAGGCGCCGCGCTGCGAGACGCTGGCCGGGGCCTGGATCGCCTCGCTCGGGATGCTGGTGCCGTCGGGGAGGGTGACGTCGTCACCCGACGCGCTGGCGATGGTCGAGAGGCCGACGCCGGCCAGGCTGGCGGTCCACGCTGTGGACAGAACCGTCAACGGCACCAGGGCCATCGCCTTCTGAGCCCGTCCGAAACGCTGTGTCGCCATCCCTGATCTCCCCAAACTGCTTGCGCGGTCGCTCCCGGAACCGAACACACTCCATAACGAACCTTGTCACAGAGAGTTACACAACGCGGCCCAATGTGATGGTGGTTACTCGCGGGTGTTCGGCAGCCTGCGCGCTTGAAACGATGAAGTCAAGGCTCCATGACGCGGATTCCGTGCACTGATATGTGCCCCCGGTCACACCGGAGGGCGCCCGGTGCGCCTGCGCTTGGGCCGCTCAGAGACAATGACCCGGTGACCCACAACCCGGTGACGCAGCCGACCGTCGCTTCCCAGGCGCTCTTCGACCGGGCGCTGGCGGTGACCCCCGGTGGAGTGAACTCCCCCGTGCGGGCCTTCGACGCCGTGGGCGGCACTCCCCGGTTCATCGAGTCGGCCAAAGGCGCCTGGCTGCGCGATGTCGACGGCAATGAGTACGTCGACCTGATCTGCTCCTGGGGGCCCATGCTGCTCGGGCACGCCCACCCCGAGGTGCAGGCCGCGGTCGCGGCGGCCGTCGCGCGCGGGACGTCGTACGGTACGCCGACCCGGCCCGAGGTCGAGCTGGCCGAGGAGATCGTCGCGCGTACGCCGGTCGACAAGGTCCGCTTCGTCTCCAGCGGCACCGAGGCCACCATGTCGGCGATCCGGCTCGCCCGCGGTTTCACCGGCCGCGAGGTGGTCGTGAAGTTCGCCGGCTGCTACCACGGGCACGTCGACTCGCTGCTGGCCAGTGCCGGCTCCGGGCTGGCCACCTTCGCGGTGCCCGGGACCCCCGGCGTACCCGCGTCGTCGACCGACCTGACCGTCGTACTGCCCTACAACGACCGGGCCGCGGTCGAGAAGACCTTCGCCGAGTACGGCGACCGCATCGCCTGCCTGATCACCGAGGCCGCCCCGGGCAACATGGGAGTCGTCCCGCCGGCGCCCGGCTTCAACGCCTTCCTCGCCGAGACCTGTCGGAGGCACGGTGCGCTGTTCGTCTCCGACGAGGTGATGACCGGGTTCCGGGCCAGCAAGCTCGGCCAGTGGGGGCTCGACGGGGCGCTCGAGGGCTGGCGGCCCGACCTGGTGACCTTCGGCAAGGTGATGGGCGGCGGCTTCCCGGCCGCGGCCTTCGGCGGTCGCGCGGACGTGATGGAGATGCTGTCGCCGGTGGGCCCGGTCTACCAGGCCGGCACGCTCTCCGGGAACCCGGTCGCGACCACCGCCGGGCTGGCCACGCTCAAGCTGGCCACCGACGAGGTCTACGCGCACGTCGACTCGGTGGCCACCACGATCAAGGGTGCGGTCGCGCAGGCGCTGACCGCGGCCGGCGTACCCCATGTGGTGCAGTCGACCGGCACGATGTTCTCCGTCTTCTTCACCGACCAGCCGGTGAGCGACTTCGAGGGCGCCCGGCGTACGGACCTCGCGGCGTACCGCGGCTTCTTCCATGCCATGCTCGACCGGGGCGTGCACCTGCCACCATCGGCCTTCGAGGCCTGGTTCCTGTCGTCGGCGCACGACGACCGGGCCGTCCAGGCCGTGCTCGACGCCCTGCCGGCGGCCGCCGTGGCAGCAGCACAGGCAGCAGCACAGGCGGCCGCAGCTGTGACCGAGGAGCCTCGATGAGCGACCAGACGACCGTCCACCTGCTGCGCCACGGCGAGGTGCACAACCCGCAGGGCGTGCTCTACGGACGGATGCCCGGATACCACCTCTCCGAGCTCGGCCGCGAGATGGCCGCGACCGTCGCCCGGGCGATCAAGGACCGCGACATCACCCACGTTCGGGTCTCGCCGCTCGAGCGCGCGCAGGAGACCGCCCAGCCGCTCGTCGACGCGCTCGGCCTCGAGATCGTCACCGACCCGCGGGTGATCGAGTCGGCCAACGTCTTCGAGGGTGAGGGCTTCGGCGCCGGCGCGGGGACCCTGCGCAAGCCGTCGAACTGGCTGCACCTCTGGAACCCGTTCCGGCCGTCGTGGGGCGAGCCCTACAAGGAGGTCGCGGCCCGCATGATGGCCGCCGTGTACGACGCCCGCGACGCCGCGCGCGGACACGAAGCCGTCGTCGTCTCCCACCAGCTGCCGATCTGGACCACGCGGCTCTTCGTGGAGAAGCGGTCCTACCTGCACGACCCGCGCAGGCGGCAGTGCACGCTGTGCTCGCTGACCTCGCTCAGCTTCACCGGTGAAAAGCTGACCTCGGTGTCCTACTCCGAACCCGCCGGCGAGCTGATCCCGGCCCGCGACAAGAAGGCGCCGTTCTCGGCCGGCGACGCGCCCGAGGAGAAGCGGCCCTGAAGTCTCCACGAGCCCGCGGGCTCGCCCTCGTCCTCGCCTTTGTCCTGGCCGGCCTGGTCGGTGTGTTCGCGCTGACCGGCTGCTCCGCCCTGGGCAGCACCGGAGACAAGGGCTACATCTCCGGCGACGGCCAGATCGTGCAGTACCACCCCGCCGACCGTGACGACCCGGTCGAGCTGACCGGCACCTCACTCGAGGACACCCCTCTCGACGTCACCGACTACCGCGGCAAGGTGGTCGTGCTGGTCGTCTGGGCCGCGTGGTGCGCGCCGTGCGCGCGCGAGGCTCCCGACCTCGCCGCGGCCGCCACCGAGCTGGGCGGCGTCGCCCAGTTCGTCGGGATCGACATCCGCGACAACC
The DNA here is from genome assembly GCA_036506675.1 of Nocardioides sp. Classification (GTDB taxonomy): domain Bacteria; phylum Actinomycetota; class Actinomycetes; order Propionibacteriales; family Nocardioidaceae; genus Nocardioides. The sequence continues at coordinate 15,182 of DASXRJ010000237.1, forward strand.
AGGCCAACGCCCAGGCGTTCGTACGCAACTACGAGATCACCTATCCGTCGGTGTTCGATCCGGACGGTCGGGCGCTGCTCGGGTTCCCCAACGGGCTCGGGCCCCGGACGATCCCGGCGTTCGCCGTACTCGACAAGCAGGGGCGGGTGGCCGCCACCATCCGCGGCGAGCTGCCGTCGAAGCTGACCCTGGTCGACCTGGTCGAGGAGATCGCGGCCGAAGATGGGTGACTGGTTCCGTGACACCGCCCTGTCCGGGTCGCTGCTGCTGGCGATCCCGGTCGCCGTCATCGCCGGGTTGGTGTCCTTCTTCTCGCCGTGCGTGATCCCGTTGCTGCCCGGCTACCTCTCCTACGCGACCGGGCTGTCCGGCGCCGACCTCGCCTCGGGTGAGGTCAAACGCGGCCGGATGTTCCTCGGCTCGCTGCTCTTCGTGCTCGGCTTCGCGGTCGTCTTCGCGGCGCTCGGCGCGATCTCCGGCCAGCTCGGCACCTGGCTGGCGCTCAATGTGCGCACCCTCAACCTGGTGCTCGGCGTCATCACGATCGTGCTCGGGCTGGCCTTCATCGGGCTGATCCCGTTCCTGCAGCGCGACTTCCGCGTGCACAAGGTGCCGGCGGTCGGGCTGGCCGCGGCGCCGCTGCTCGGCTTCCTGTTCGGGCTGGGCTGGACCCCGTGCGTGGGCCCGACGCTCGGCGTGATCGCCACCCTGTCGGCGTACGAGGGGACGGCGGCCCGGGGCGCCCTGCTCTCGCTCTTCTACGCGCTCGGGCTCGGTCTGCCGTTCATCGTGGCCGGGCTGGCCTATCGGCGGGCGCTCGGCGCCTTCGACGTCATCAGGCGGCACCAGCAGTGGGTGACCCGGATCGGCGGTGTGCTGCTGATCCTGGTCGGCCTGCTGCTCGTCACCGGGTGGTGGCAGTGGGCGGTGCAGTGGCTCCAGGCGCACCTGGTCGGCAACTTCACGGTGGGCGTGTGATGACCGACCTCGACCGCCGTCCCGGCGAGCTCACCCTCGGCGAGCTGCTGCGCTGGACCTGGCGACAGCTCACCTCGATGCGTACGGCGCTGATCCTGCTGCTGCTGCTCGCGCTCGCGGCGATCCCGGGCTCGCTGATCCCGCAGTCCGACGTCGACGCCCTGAAGACCTCGAACTGGCAGGCCGACCACCCCACGCTGACGCCGGTCTACGAGAAGCTCGGGCTGTTCTCGGTCTACGACTCGCCGTGGTTCTCGGCGATCTACATCCTGCTGATGATCTCGCTGGTGGGCTGCATCATCCCGCGCTGCCTGGTCTACTGGAGGGCGCTCCGGGCCCAGCCGCCGGCCGCCCCGCGGAACCTGATGCGGCTGCCGGACCACCTCGATTACCCGGTCGACGAGCCGGTCGACGACGTACTCGCGCGCGCGGCCGTCGTACTCAAGCAGCGGCGGTATCGCGTCATCACCGCCGCCGACGCGGTCAGCGCGGAGAAGGGCTACCTGCGCGAGGCGGGCAACCTGCTCTTCCACCTGTCGGTGATCGTGGTGCTGGTGGGCTTCGCGGTCGGCAGCCTGTTCGGCTACAAGGGCGGCGTGATCGTGATGGTGAAGGGCGGCTTCAGCAACACCCTCACCCAGTACGACGACTTCGACGCCGGCAGCCTCTTCGACCCGGACCGGATGGAGCCGTTCTCCTTCGATGTCAAGGGCTTCGACGCGGAGTGGCTGGTCAGCGGGCCGCGGGCGGGGATGGCGCACAAGTTCGACTCGCAGCTGACCTACCGCGAGACGCCGGACGGGCCGGAGCACGACTACGACCTGCGGGTCAACCACCCGCTGAAGATCGGCGGCACCGAGATCTTCCTGATCGGGCACGGCTACGCGCCGGTCTTCACGATCCGCGACGGCGACGGCAACGTGACCTTCCAGGGGCCGGTGGTGTTCCTGCCGGTCGACCAGACCTTCCGCTCGTTCGGGGTGGTGAAGGCGCCGTACGCCAAGCCGACGCAGATCGGGCTCGAGGGCGAGTTCTACCCGACGTACGACTACACGCGCGCGACCGGTCCCTTCTCCGCCTTCGGCAACGCCCTCAACCCGCGGGTCTCGCTGCTCGCGTACGTCGGCGACCTCGGGCTGGAGACGGGCGAGGCGCAGTCGGTCTACTCGCTGCGCAAGGACGGGCTGAAGCTGCTGAAGAAGCCGGACGGGTCGATGTTCCGCGTCGACCTCGGGGTCGGCGAGTCGGTGGATCTCCCCGACGGCGCCGGCTCGGTCAGCTTCGACCGCGTGGAGCGGTGGAACAAGATCCAGATCAGCCGCACCCCCGGCACCGGAACGGCGCTGACCGGCGTCTGCCTGGCGCTGCTGGGGCTGCTCGGGTCGCTGTTCATCCGGCCCCGCCGGGTCTGGCTGCGGGCCAGACGCTCTGATGGCTCGACCATCGTCGAGCTGGCCGGGCTCGACCGCTCGGGCGGCGGCGACGTGGGTGCCGAGCTCGCGGCGATCCGCTCGGCCATGCAGACTGCTGGTGCTGATACCGAACTCGAGGAGATCTCGTGACGAACCAGGCGTGGGAGACGCTCAGCAACCAGGCGGTCGGCGCCTGCGGAGTCGTGTACTTCCTGGCGCTCCTCGCGGCGCTGGCTGAGTGGGCGATCGGGGTGGGCGCGCGCTCGCGGGCGAGTGCGGTCAACGCCGGGGTGAAGGTCGGGCCGGGTGTCGAGTCGGCGGACGTCGTACTCCCTGAGACTGGGTCGTCTGCCGGGCCGTCGGACCGGGCGCTGATGCTCGGCCGGCTGACTCTGCTGCTGACGATCATCGCGGTCGGCGTACACGCGGTGGCGCTGCTGGGGCGGGGCATGGCGGCGGACCCGCACCGGGTGCCGTGGGGCAACATGTATGAGTTCACGCTGTCCGGCACGTTCGTGGTGGCGGCGTTCTACCTGGCGGGGTACGCGCGCTTCAAGCTGGCCTGGATGGCGCCGTTCGTGCTGCTCTTCGTGGTGACGGTGCTGATGGTGGCGGTGCTGTGGCTGTACGAGCCGGTGTCGCCGCTGACCGAGGCGCTGAACTCCTACTGGCTGGTGATCCACGTCGTGTCGGCGGTGATCTCGACGGGCGCCTTCACGCTGGGCGGGCTGACGTCGCTGTTCCTGCTGCTGAAGACTCGCTGGCCGTCGGCGACCTGGCTGCAGCGGGTGCCCGGGCCGCTCGACCTGGACCGGATCGCCTACCGCATGCACGCCTTCGGGTTCCCGGTGTGGACCTTCGCGGTGCTGATCACCGGGCCGATCTGGGCGCACGAGGCGTGGTCGACGTACTGGAACTGGGACCCGAAGGAAGTCTGGGCGTTCATCACCTGGGTCGTGTACGCCGCGTACCTGCACGCCCGCTCCACTGCCGGCTGGAGGGGCCGCAACGCCGCGATCCTGGCGCTGGTCGGGCTGGCGACGCTGTGGTTCAACTTCATCGGGATCAACTACTTCTCATCCACCAGCCAGCACTCCTACGCCGCGCCGGTCGAGCCGGCCGCGCACTCGGTGCTCGTACTCGGACGTACCTAACCGATCACGATCTCTCGCGGCGCCGCTTGACGGGCTGTCGCCGGGTCCCCTTTGGTACGTCGGTCTACGCGACCTGTGGATGAGCGGATGCGGCCCCGATGGATCCCGAGCATCCTGGCCGGGTGTCCGTGGTGGAGATGCTGGCCGAGATCGGCGGGGTGGCGAGTCGAGCCACCCTGCTCGGGCTGTCGTCGAGACTCCACGTCGACCGGGCCCTGGCCTGCGGCGACGTCGTCATCGATGCCCGCGGTCGCTACGCGCTGCCGGCCGCCGATGATGCTCGTCGGGCGGCCGGCCGGCTGACCGGAGTGGTCTCCCACCTGTCCGCGGCGATGGCCTGGGGCTGGGAGGTGAAGACGCCGCCGAGCCGCCCGCACGTCACCATCCCGAAGAGCCGGAAGATCGAGCCGAGTCGCCGCAAGGGTGTGACGCTGCACCGCGCGAACCTGGGCTCCGATGACGTGGACGACCTGGTGACCTCGCCACTGCGAACCCTGCTCGACTGCCTGTGCACGCTGCCGTTCGACGAGGCACTCACGGTCGCCGACTCGGCGTTGCGCCATCGGGCCGTCGACCGAGGGCAGCTTGTCGAGCTGGCTTCCGCCGCTCGTGGACCGGGCTCCGCCCAGGTGAAGCGGGTGGCCCGCCTGGCAACCGGAAAGGCGGCGAACCCGTTCGAGTCGTGCCTGCGGGCGATCGCCGTCGACGTGCCGGGTCTTCACGTGCAGGCCCAGGTGCCGATCGGTGGTGACAGGTTGCTCGGGACCCCCGACCTGGTCGACGTCGAGCTGGCCATTGCGATCGAGGCGGACTCGTTCGCCTGGCACGGTGGGCGGACCGCTCTGCATCAGGATGCCCGGCGCTACAACTCGTTCGTGGTCGCGGGGTGGCTGGTGCTGCGGTTCGCCTATGAGGACGTGATGAGCGACCCCGCCTGGGTGCGGAGCATCCTCGAGGCGGCCGTACAGCAACGTACTGAAGACCGCCGTTGCCCGACCTGCGCCGCGTAACGAAGTGGCAAACCGAGCTCTTGGGTACGTCCGGCTCCGGGGAGCTAGCCCTCGTCGGGGTGGCGGCGCTTCTTGTTGAGGCCCCACAGGAAGTCGTCGTCGTCATCGGGGCCGATGGGGCCGCGGCGGGTCGGCGGGGGAGGGGTCCGAGGAGCGACGCCGCGCCGTTCGATGACGCGGACCAGCAGATAGATCGCTACGGCGATCAGCAGCACCACGATGACGAACTTCAGCACCCCTCAACTGTAGTTCGGAAAGCCGCCGATCTACCCTGTGTTGGTGAAGGAATTCGTCGTCTACACCGGACTGCGCCTGCTGTTGCTGGTCAGCTCGTACGCCATCATCGCCGGGATCTGGCTGGCCTTCGGTGACGAGCTGCCGCTGCTGTGGCCGATCCTGCTGGCGTTCTTGGTGTCCGGCGTGGCGTCGTACTTCCTGCTGAACCCGCAGCGCGAGCGCTTCGCCCGGCGGGTGGAGGAGCGAGCGGCGCGGGCGAGCGCGGCCTTCGAGCAGCTGAAGGCCCGCGAAGATGACGACTGATGGCTGCTGTCGCGAGGCTGACCACTGTGACGACGCGGCCCGCGACTGGCTGAACGAGGCCATCCGCCGGGTCCAGGCCGACGCCAACCGCTCGGCCGATACCCACCTACACGTCTTCCCGCTGCCGGCCGACTGGGAGATCGACCTCTACCTCAAGGACGAGTCGGTCCACCCCACCGGCTCGCTCAAGCACCGGCTGGCGCGATCGCTGTTCCTCTACGCGCTCTGCAACGGCTGGATCGGCGAGGGTACGACGATCATCGAGGCGTCGTCCGGCTCCACCGCGGTCTCGGAGGCCTTCTTCGCGCGACTGCTCGGGCTGCCGTTCATCGCGGTGATGCCGCGGTCGACGTCGGCGGAGAAGGTCGCGCTGATCGAGTTCTACGGCGGTCGCAGCCACTTCGTCGACGAGCCCGGCGCGATGTACGACGAAGCGCGCCGGCTGGCGGCCCAGACCGGCGGCCACTACCTCGACCAGTTCACGTACGCCGAGCGCGCCACCGACTGGCGCGGCAACAACAACATCGCCGAGTCGATCTTCGAGCAGCTGGCCCACGAACGTCATCCGATCCCCGCCTGGATCGTGGTCGGCGCCGGCACCGGCGGTACCTCCGCGACGATCGGCCGCTACGTCCGCTACCAGCGGCACGCGACCCGGCTGCTGGTCGTCGACCCGGAGAACTCGTCCTTCTACCCGTCCTTCGAGGCCGGCTCCGAGGTGGCCACTGGGCTGCCGTCGCGGATCGAGGGGATCGGCCGGCCACGCGTCGAGCCGAGCTTCGTGCCGTCGGTGATCGACCAGATGCTCGCCGTACCCGACGCCGCCTCGATCGCCGCCGCCCGCTGGTGTACGACGCTGACGGGCCGATCAGTCGGCGGCTCCACCGGCACCGCCCTGTGGGGAGCCCTGCGTCAGATCGCGATCATGCGCCGGGACCGCCGGCCCGGCTCGGTGGTGACCCTGCTGTGCGACGGTGGCGAGCGCTACGCCCGCACCTACTACGACGACCGGTGGCTGGCCGACCAGGGCATCGACATCGCGCCGTACACGGAGACGTTGGAGAAGTTCGCCGCCACCGGTGAGTGGCTCGAGCCTGCGCTGTATTAGGCGCACCCGCCGGGGTAGTACGTGACGTTTCTGTCATAGACACGCCGTGGGGC
>DASXRJ010000238.1:0-3507 GCA_036506675.1 Nocardioides sp.
CCCGCTCGTTGCCGAGCGTGCCCATGACGACCGTCCAGCCGCCGTCGACCTCACCCACCACGTTGTCGATGCCCGTGTGGGCGCCGTCGAAGAACACCTCGCAGAACTCGAGGCCGGCGGCGATGTTGCGGATCGGTCGGACGTCGACGCCCGGCTGGTCGACGGGCACCAGCACCATCGAGATCCCCTTGTGGCGGGGCACGTCGGGGTTGGTCCGGCACAGCACGTACAGCCAGTCGGCATGGGCGCCGAAGGTCGTCCAGATCTTCTGGCCGGTGATGACCCAGTGGTCGCCGTCGCGCTCGGCCCTGGTCGTCAGGTTGGCCAGGTCGGAGCCGGCGTCGGGCTCGCTGAAGCCCTGGCCCCACAGCTCCGCGACCGCGGCGATGGCCGGCAGGAACCGCTTCTTCTGCTCGTCGGTGCCGAACTCCAGCAGGGTCGGGCCGAAGAGGTCGCGGCCCTGGACGCCGACCCAGTACGGCGCGCCGGCCGCGGCGTGCTCGATGTGGAAGAGCAGCTCCTGGCGGGGCGTGCCGCCCCGGCCGCCGTACTCCTCTGGCCACGCGACGTTGAGCCACCGGTCGGCCGCCAGCTCCTTCTCCCACGCCAGGCGCACCTCCCACTCGGCGTCGTCGGCCGGCCCGCCCACGGGGCCGACGGCCTTGAAGTCGCCGACGAGGTGCCCGGCCAGCCAGGTGCGCAGCTCGTCGCGGAAGGCCTCGTCCTCGGCGGGGAGCGCGAGCTCAGCCACGGGGCCGGCTCCGGAACCGCTCGGGCACCTCCGCGTACTCCGGCGTGTCGTGGGAATGGGTCTCGGCCGCCAGCCCGTAGCCGAGGGCGGCGACCGCGCTGCGACGCAGGTGCTGGTTCAGCACCGCCTTGGTGTCCTGCACGGCCTGGGGGGGCAGGGCGGCCAGCCGGTGGGCGAAGGCGGTCGCCTCGGCGACGCACCGGTCGGCGGGCACCACGAAGTTGGCCAGGCCGATCGCCACCGCCTCGTCGGGCGGGACTGGGTCGCCGGTGAGCAGGTACTGCTTCGCCTTGAGGATGCTGGTCATGTGCGGCCAGGTGACGGCGCCTCCGTCGCCGGCGACGAGCGCCACGGCGACGTGGGGATCGGCGATGCGGGCGGTGTCCGCGAGGAAGACGATGTCGCACAGCGTGGCCAGCGTGCAGCCGAGGCCGATGGCGGCGCCGTTGACGGCGGCGACCACCGGGACGCGGACGTTGAGCATCTCGTCGACGATGCGCCGGGCGCCCCGCATGAACCTCGTCCGCGCCGCCAGGTCGGTGCGGAGCCGGTCGAAGTCGGCGACGTTGCCGCCCGCACTGAACGCCTTGCCGGCGCCGGTGAGCACGACCGCGCGCGCGTCGAGATCGTCGTCGAGGTCGCACCAGAACCGGACGAAGGCATGGTGCAGCTCGTCGTCGAAGGCGTTGAGGTGGTCCGGCCGGTTCAGCGTCACGATGGCGACCGGGCCGTCGCGCTCGACGAGGAGGACGTCGCGAGGTGATTGGCTCATCAGTACACTAAGTTAGCTGAATTGCCGTAGCCGGTTCGAGTCCGAGGGGGCACAACGTGAAGGGCGTCGACTCCACCACGGTCCTGCACGAGATCGACGACGTCGGGGTGCTCACCCTCACGCTCAACCGGCCGGAGCGCGCCAACGCATGGAACCGCGAGCTCGAAGCGGCGCTCCATGATCTGTTCGAGCAGGCCGCCGAGAGCGACGAGGTCCGGGCGATCGTCCTCACGGGGGCCGGCCGCGCCTTCTGCCCGGGGCTCGACACCGAGGAGCTCGACCGGGTGTCCCGACCGGGCGAATCGTTCGACCAGGGCGGCCGGCGGCCGGTGCAGCTGCCGGGCTATGTCCCGAAGCCGATCGTCGCCGCCATCAACGGTGCGTGTGCGGGCCTCGGTCTCATCACCGCCCTTTTCGCCGACGTCCGCTTCGCCGCGGTGGACGCGAAGATCACCACCGCCTTCGCCAGGCGGGGCCTCCCCGCGGAGGAGGCCGTCTCGTGGATGCTGCCCCGGATCGTCGGCCACGCCACGGCGCTCGACCTGCTCCTGTCCGGGCGGGTGGTGCTCGGGTCGGAAGCCGCCGGCATCGGCCTCGTGCACGGGGCAGTGCCCCGCGACCAGGTGCTGCCCACGGCGCTCGGGTACGCCCGCGACCTGGCCGCCCACTGCTCGCCGCTGGCCATGGCGACGGCCAAGCGACAGGTCTACCTCGACTGGGAGCGCTCGCTCGCAGCGTCGCGAGCCGATGCTCGCGGGCTGGTGGGCGTCGTGAAGCAACGCTCCGGCGACTTCCGCGAGGGTGTCCGCAGCTTCGTCGAGAAGCGGGACCCCTCCTTCGAGCCGCTGGTGCAACCCGTCGACCACGCCGAGCTCCGGGGGACCAGTTGAGCGACCTCTACGAGGCCTTCACCGGCCTCACGATCGACCGGCCGTCCGACGGCGTGCTGCGGATCACGATGGACGCGCCCGGCCTCAACGCGGTGAGCCCGCAGGTCCATCGCCAGCTGGCCGACGTCTGGCTGACCGTCGACCGCGACCCCGACACCAGGGTCGCCCTGCTGCGGGGCGCCGGGAGGGCCTTCTCCGCCGGCGGCTCGTTCGCGCTGCTCGACGAGCTGATGGGCGATTACGGCACCCGGACCCGGATCATGCGGGAAGCCCGCGACCTGGTGTTCAACGTCATCAACTGCGCCAAGCCGATCGTCTCGGCCATCAACGGCCCGGCGGTGGGCGCCGGTCTGGTGGCCGGGATCCTTGCCGACGTGTCGGTGGTGGCCCGCACCGCCCGCATCATCGACGGCCACACCCGCCTCGGCGTCACCGCCGGCGACCACGCCGCCATCTGCTGGCCGCTGCTGTGCGGCATGGCCAAGGCCAAGTACTACCTGCTCACCTGCGACACCCTCACAGGCGAGGAGGCCGAGCGCATCGGCCTCGTCTCACTCTGCGTCGACGACGACCGGGTGCAGGAGCGGGCCATGGCCGTCGCCGTGCAACTGGCCGACGGTGCCCAGTCGGCCATCCGCTGGACGAAGCAGACGCTGAACAACTGGTACCGCGCCCAGTCGGCCATCCTCGACGCCAGCCTCGCCTACGAGTTCTACGGCTTCGGCGGCCCCGACGCCCGCGAGGGCCTCGCCAGCCACACCGAGAAGCGAGCCCCCCGCTTCGACGGCCCGGCGGGCGACTAGCGGCTCCCCGTCAGGGGGCGACCGCCGAACGGGCCTCCCACACGTCGAGGACCTGATCGGGCGGCACGAACAGGTCCTCGATGCCGGTCCACAACCAGAACGTCCTCGCCCCCCGCAACGGCGCCGCGATCAGCTGGCAGTCGTCGATCCGCTGTCCACCCCGCAGCGCGACACCGACCGTCCTGCCCTCCAGCTCCTTCAGTTTCGCCAGCGCCGTCGACGACATGTCGCAACCTCCACAGCATGAGAATTGAGGACTATCATCTAACTAATTCAGTTTTTTGTCAAGAA
>DASXRJ010000239.1:0-4992 GCA_036506675.1 Nocardioides sp.
CCCGGAGAGACCCCCGAGCCCTTCGCGATCCACGTGCTCGACGTGGCCGGCGGCCGCATCACCGCGATCCACGCGTTCCTCGACCCCACCCTGTTCGAGCTGTTCGGCCTGCCGGCCGAGCCCGGCGCCGGCCGCAACTAGTAGTCGCCGGGCGCGGCGTCCCCGACGTCCCCGGCCGGCGGGTGTGCGCACGCGCACACGTGCAGGGTCTGCCCCAGTCCCAGGAGATCGAGGAGCTCCACGAGGCGACCGTCGGCGCCGTGCAGCCAGAGCGAACGACCGCAACGCGCCGCGGCGAGCTGCAAGCGGGCGAGCGCGTCGACCGCTGCGAGATCGGGGGGCACGAGCCAGGAGACGTCCAGGTCGACCTGGGCGGCGTCGACCGAGGGCCGCGGGTGCCGAGATCTCGCGTCGTCGTTCGACTGCGCCATCGCTCACTCCGGTCGACGCCCTCTCCCTAGCGAGACAACTGCCCGTCGGGAGAGAACTCGTCGCGGCGCTCCGGCGCATGTCGTGTCCCTGTCCTCCGGCTGACGCAGGTGTGATACTCCCCTGGACACCGAGCGAGGGGGTGGCGGGATGAGGCGTGCCCGCGTGCTGGTTGCGTTGGTGGCGCTCGTCGGTTGCTCGGGGTGCGTGTGGATGGAGCGGTCGTCGGTGTCGAGTGATCCGACGGCCGCCCAGGCCAACGCGGCGAGCACCAGTCCGTCGCTCTCGCAGGCCGGACGCTACGTCGCGTTCCAGTCGGCGGCGACGAACCTCGTCGCCGCCGACACCAATGGCGTGAGCGATGTGTTCGTCCGCGACACCGTCGCCAAGACCACCGAGCGGGTCAGCGTGGCGAGCGACGGAACGCAGGGCAACGGCGCGAGCACGGCGCCGGCGATCAGCGACGACGGCCGCTTCGTCGCCTTCTCGACCGACGCCTCGAACCTCGTCGCCGGCGACGCCGACGACGACACCGACATCGTGCTGCACGACCGCCTGCTCGGGACGACGACGCTGATGAGCACCGACGTCGAGGTTCCGCCACCCCTCGTCCCTGGCGAGTTCGACGCGACCGGTGCCGCCATCAGCGGCGACGGTGGCGTGGTGGCCTTCACGATCAGCATTCCGTTCGGCACGTTCTGCTGCGCACCGCTGGGCCCCTACGTACGGGACGCGGCGGCACAGACCACCACACGAATGCCGGCGGCCGGCGGCGGGCTGGCCTGGGGCAAGGCGAGCCTGTCCGACGACGGCAGCCGCGTGGCCTATGGCGAGTTCAGCCCACCGGACCAGTTGGGCAACGCCACCTTCGCCACCTTCGTCGCGGACACGGCGAGCGCCACCCTGGTGACCACCGTCGCCAGCGGGCAGCTGTCGCACCAGGGGCAGAGCTACTTCGAGGTCTCGCTCTCGGGCGACGGCGGGACGGCCTCGTTCCTGTACGTCAACTTCCAGATCGGCACGCTGTACCGATTCGAGCTCGACCAACCGGCGCTGGTGCCGATCCTCGACGGCTTGGGGGGCCCGAGGGGTGTCGGGGTGTCCGACGACGGCAGCGTCTTCGGCCTGGTGATCGGCGCCGACTACGTGATCACCGACGCGGCCGGATCGCCGCCTCGGATCATGAGCGCCGATCCCGCCGGCACTCCCGCCTCGACACCGGAGGGCGTGTCCGCCGACCTGTCAGGCGACGGCCGGTTCGTGGCCTTCGCATCGTCCGACCCCGACCTGCTGTCCGGCGACACCAACGGGGTTGGCGACGTGTTCGTGCGGGCCACCGCGCACGGGATCAGCCCGTCGTGACGGCGGCGCGGCCGTAGCCCTTGGTGGTCGGCGGGCGCGGGATCATCCGCCGTCCGGGCCGGCGGCCCTGATAGAACACGCACAGTGATGATGCGAGCATTGTGTGGGGTCGCCGGCACAGCGCTGCTGTGGGTGCCTGCGACGGGGACAGCGCGGGCGAAGGCGCCCTGGCGGAGGGCCAAGCTGCTCGGCGGGCTCCTGCGGATCACCCCCGACCGCACCGGTCCCGGCGACATCTGGCTCTGCGACGTCGGCGCGAGCATCTGGGAGGCTGTGTACCGGATCCCGGCGGGCGCCAAGGGGCTGAACCTCCGATGGCCTGCTTACGAGGGCTCGCACGACAGCCGCTTCAATCCCCAGGTGCCGCCCCCCGCCGAGCGGCTCACCCTGCGGCACGAGCTGTTCGAGCTAGGGCCCGCGTGAGGCAGACGGCAGGGGACGGTGGGCCGTGCGGCTGACGGGGACGGGTCACGCGGGGCTCCGCATCGACACCCCGGCGGGCAGCATCCTGTGCGACCCCTGGATCGGCCCGGCCTTCTTCGCCTCGTGGTTCCCGTTCCCCGACAACTCCCACCTGGACTGGCGGCGACTCGGGCAGGTCGACTTCCTGTACATCTCCCACCTGCACCGCGACCACTTCGACCCCGGGCTGCTGCGCCGGTCGGTGACGCACGAGGCGACCGTCCTGCTGCCCGACCACCCGGGCAGCGAGATGGAGGGCCGGCTGCGTGGCCTCGGCTTCACGCGGTTCATCCGCACGCGGAGCAACGAGCCGGTCGACCTCGGCGGCGGGCTCGCCGTCATGATCCAGGCGCTCGCCTCCCCCGCCGACGGCCCGCTGGGCGACTCGTCGCTGTGGGTGGAGCACGACGGGGTCCGGCTGCTCGACCAGAACGACGCGCGGCCCGCCGACCTGGCCGAGTTCGCCCGGTTGGGGGACGTGCACGCCCATCTGCTGCAGTTCTCCGGCGCCATCTGGTACCCGATGGTCTACGACCTCCCGCCGGCCACGAAGGCCTCACTGGGACGGCAGAAGCGGGAGCGGCAGATCGACCGGACGATGCGCTACATCGACGACCTGCGGGCCGGTTGGGTGTTCCCGATCGCCGGGCCGCCGTGCTTCCTCGACGACGAGCTGTGGGACCTCAACGACCTCGACGGCGACGAGGCCAACATCTTCCCCGACCAGCGGGCGTTCCTCGCCGCCTACCACCGGCGGGGCCACGCCAACGGGGTGATCCTGCTGCCGGGCAGCGTGGCGGAGCTGGGGCGCGACGGCTGCACGGTCACCCACCCGGTGGACGACGTGGACGGGTTCTTCGACGCCAAGGAGACGCACCTGCGCGCCTACCGAGAGCGGCAGCGCCCGGTGATCGCCGCGGCCAAGGCGTCGTGGCGGCACCCGCAGATCGACGTCGTCGAGGGGGTGAAGCGGCGCGTCGAGCCCCTGCTGCGCGCCTCGATGTACCTCGCCGAACGCATGTGCCCGGTGCTGCTCGACCTCGAGGACGACGCCGGTGCGCTGGCCGACCGCGTGCTCGTCGACCCCGCCGCCCGGCAGGTGCGGAGCTACGCCGGCGAGGAGGTCGGCTTCCGGTTCGTGACCGGGCGGGCCCTCGTGGAGCATCTCCTGCACACGGGCGACGTCGACTGGGTCAACTCGCTGTTCCTGTCGTGCCGGTTCTCGGCCACTCGCTGCGGCCCCTACAACGAGGCCGTGTTCACGTTCTTCAAGTGCCTCTCCGCCGAACGCCTGCGGCGCGCCGAGGCCTGGTACGCCGAGCGGGAGACCGACACCGAGGAGATCACGCTCGGCGACTGGGTCGTGCAGCGCCGTTGCCCGCACCTCAACGCCGACCTGAGCCGGTTCGCGGTCATCGACGGCGGCGTGCTGACCTGCCAGATGCACGGGTGGAAGTTCGACCTGGGCACCGGCCGCTGCCTGACGAGCGAGACCCACGCGATCCGCGTCCGCGTCCGGCCGTCGTCCGCCGTGGCGCCCGGCCGGGCCGGGCCGGCCTGACTCCGACGCGGTGCAGTCGCCACGCCCGGCCGCCGCTGACTCGAGCTCTTCTGCCAGGGGAGCATGAGCTCCTTGACCCCGCGGAAGACCTCGGGGCGGTACGTCGCCATCTGTCGTGAGGTACGTCAGCCCGCCTGCAGATCGTCGTAGACGGCGATGTGTTGCCGTGCCGTCGTGTCCCATCCGAACCGTGCCGCTAGTTGGCGCCCGCGGCTGATGAGCATCGCCCGCACCACCTCGTCGTGGGCGACCGTTGCCAGCGCGTCGGCGAGCCCGTCATCGTCGGCGGGCGCCACGGCCAACGCGTCCTGGCCGAAGCGGACGTACTCCGCGAAGACCGGCAAGGCGGTGAGCACGACCGGCAGACCGGCGGCCATCGCCTCCAGCACGGCGAGACCGAACCCTTCGTTGACGGACGGGAAGGCGAACACGTCGGCCGCGTGGTACCACGCCGCCATCTCCTCCTCGGGAACCGTGCCCAGGAGCGCGACGTCACGACCGAGCTCCAGGTCGAGGTCGGCCATCGAGGCGATGACGCGCTCGCGGTACGGACGGTGGTCCTGGAACGAGTGGCCGCCGATGATGGCGAGCACCGGTCTCCTGGCCAGGAACGGGCGCAGCCGCGACAACCCTCGGAACAGGTGATCGGTGCCCTTGCGGGGCTCGATCCCGCCGACGGTGAGGACCATGAAGCGATCCCCCGCGCCCACGCGGGCGCGCAGCTCGGCACGGCGCCCCGCTGGCGGCTCCGCTCCGAGGCGGTCGACGTCGACGCCGTTGGCCACGACGTCTGCCCTCACGCCGTAGTCGTCGGCAAGCCGCTGCTGCCACGTCCGGCTGACCACGAGCACGCGGTCGGGGTCGAGGATCGAACGCCTCTGGCACTCGACCAGCGCGGGCGTCGTGAAGTCGTCGACGTGGTGCACCGTGCGCACGACCCTGACCGGGGCACCCGCGTCACGGAGTCGCACGGCGGCACGGGCGGCGATGCAGTCCTGCACGTGGAGCACAGGGGGCAACGTCTCCCCCCGTTCGACCAGTCCCGCCTCGAGCGCGTCGATGGCGTCGAACACGCGCGCTTCGAGCGTGGGGGCGGGCTCCGGAGCCGCGACGAAGGAGCACGGCACGGCGACGGGGCGGTAGAAGCCGAGCTCCGGGTCGCCGAGCGCCACGATCTC
>DASXRJ010000240.1:0-3704 GCA_036506675.1 Nocardioides sp.
GCGGTGCAGCTGCCGATCCTGAGCGGCCCGATGGTCTCGATGATGAACATCGTCGCGACGGTGGCGGCCCTGGTGTACGTCGTCGACGTGCGGCCCGCGGTGGCGGCCGTCAGCCGGTCCCGTTAGTGGTCACCCCCGACGAACCTCCGGAGATGACCACTGGCTACCTGGCGGCCGTCAGGTCGTCGGCCAGGTAGTCGGTCAGGTAGTCGGCGAGCGACTCCGCGGCCGGCCGGGGCGTGAAGCCGGTCGACTCCAGCTTGGTCAGGTCCAGCACGCTGTGGAGCGGCCGCGGCGCCATCGAGCGGCCGGCGGCGTACTCCTCGGTGGTGGTGGTGGAGACGTCGTCCGCGGATCGGCCGCAGGCGGTGAAGACGGTGCGTGCGACGTCGTACCAGGAGGTGGGGTCGCCGCCGCCGGTCACCTGATAGACGCCGTACGGCGCTGCTTGGTCGAGCAGGTGCCGGGTCGCCCGGGCCAGCTCGTCGGTGAACGTCAGCCGCCCGACCTGGTCGTCGACGACCGCGGGCGAGATGCCCTTGTGCGCGAGCGTGGCCATGGTGCGCACGAAGTTGGGGCCGTCGCCGACCACCCACGACGTACGCACGACGTAGTGGCGCGGCGCGCTGCGGGCCGCGAGCTCGCCGGCGGCCTTGGTCTGGCCGTAGACCCCGAGCGGGGAGTACGGCTCGTCCTCGGCGTGCGGGTCGAGGGTGCCGTCGAAGACGTAGTCGCTGGAGTAGTGCACGAGCGTCAGGCGGTGCTCGCGTGCGGCCGCGGCCAGGTGTGCGGGTGCTGCCGCGTTGCCGGCCCAGGCGGCTGCGCGGTCGGTCTCGGCCGCGTCGACGGCGGTGTACGCCGCGGCATTGAGTACGACGGCGTACTCGGCCCACGGCCACTCCGACACAGCGACCGGATCGGTCACGTCCAGCTCGTCGCGTCCGACCGCGTGCGCGTCCGGGAAGGCGGCGGCCAGGGCCCGGCCGAGCTGGCCGTTCGCGCCGGTGATCAGGGTCCGCTTCGGCGCCATCGGGGTGACCGCGTCGAGGGTCGGGTTGTGCTGGTCCTTCTCCGAGATCTCGGAGTCGGCCAGCGGGATCGGCCAGGGGATCGCGACGGCCGGGTCGCCGAGGTGCAGTGCCGGGTACGACGTGCCCGCCCGCCAGTGCTCGTTGACCAGGTAGGTGTAGGCGGTGCCGTCCTCCAGGGTCTGGTAGCTGTTGCCGACCCCTCGCGGCACGAAGACCGCCACCGACGGGTCGATCTCCACGTGGAAGCTCGCGCCGAACGACGGCCCCTCGCGCATGTCGACCCAGGCGCCGAAGACCCGGCCGTTGGCCACCGAGACAAACTTGTCCCACGGCTCGGTGTGGATGCCGCGGGTGGCGCCGCGACTGGTGTTGAAGGAGACGTTGTTCTGGACCGGCCCGAAGTCGGGCAGGCCGAGCGCCATCATCTTCTCGCGCTGCCAGTTCTCCTTGAACCAGCCGCGGGAGTCGCCGTGCACGTCGAGGCGGACGACGACCAGGCCCGGGATCGGAGTCTGCTCGACCTGCATCAGAGTCCTCACTGGCCCTTCGCGGCGTACGACGCCTCGATGGCCTCCTTGTGCGGGCGCCACCAGTCCTCGTGGCCCTGGTACCAGCCGATCGTGTCGGCGAGGCCCTTCTCGAAGTCCTGGTAGCGCGGCTGCCAGCCGAGCTCGTTGCGGAGCTTGCCGGACTCGATCGCGTAGCGGCGGTCGTGGCCGGCGCGGTCGGTGACGAACTCGATGTCGTTCTCGTCGCGGCCGAAGTGGCGCAGGATCGCCTTGACCACCTGGAGGTTGTTCTTCTCGCCGTCTGCGCCGACCAGGTAGGTCTCGCCGATCCGGCCCTTCTCCACGATGGTGAGTACGGCGGAGGAGTGGTCCTCGGCGTGGATCCAGTCGCGCACGTTGAGCCCGTCGCCGTACACCTTGGGGCGGCCGCCGTCGATGACGTTGGTGATCTGGCGCGGGATGAACTTCTCGATGTGCTGCCAGGGGCCGTAGTTGTTGGAGCAGTTGGAGATCGTCGCGCGGATGCCGAAGCTGCGCACCCAGGCCCGGACCAGGTGGTCGGAGCCGGCCTTGGAGGCGGAGTAGGGGCTGCTCGGGTTGTACGGCGTGTCCTCGGTGAACCGCTTCGGGTCGTCGAGGTCGAGATCGCCGTACACCTCGTCGGTCGAGACGTGGTGCAGCCGGGTGCCGTGCTTGCGGACCGCCTCGAGGATCTGGAAGGTGCCCATCAGGTTGGTCTGCACGAACGGCGTCGGGTCGTCGAGCGAGTTGTCGTTGTGCGACTCCGCGGCGTAGTGGACGACCGCGTCGTGGCTCGCGACCAGCGGGTCGACGACACCCCCGTCGGCGATGTCGCCGACTACCAGCTCGACCCGGTCCTCGGGCAGCCCCGCGATCGCCTCGCGGGACGCGGCGTACGTCAGCTTGTCGAGCACCGTCACGCGGGCGTCGGTGTGACTCATCAGGTAGTGGACGAAGTTGGAGCCGATGAAGCCCGCGCCGCCCGTGACCAGGATTCGATCCATGCCCTCGATCCTAAGGGGACCCCGCCGGCCGGACCCCGCCGGCCGCCGCACGCCCCCGGGACGGGTGGTGTCCGGGACGTCATACGGGGCGAGTTGTCTATGGCTCTGTCCGTATGACGTCCCACGGTTGGTGTCCGGGACGTCATGCGGGGCGAGTTGTCTATGGCTCGGCGCGGATGACGTCCCGGGGAGTACGGCGGTCGCGCCGTGACTCAGGCCGCGGGCCGGTCCCCCTAGGATCGAGGCCATGCGCGGAATCATCCTGGCCGGCGGCACGGGCTCGCGGCTGCACCCGATCACGCAGGGCGTGAGCAAGCAGCTGGTGCCGGTCTACGACAAGCCGATGATCTACTACCCGCTCACCACGCTGATGCTGGCCGGGATCCGGGAGATCCTGGTGATCACGACGCCGCACGAGGCGGAGCCGTTCCGGCGGCTGCTCGGCGACGGGTCGCGGTACGGCATCGACGTGAGCTTCGCCGTACAGCCGAGCCCGGACGGGCTGGCCCAGGCGTTCATGATCGGCGCCGACCACATCGGCGACGAGAAGGCCGCGCTGGTGCTCGGCGACAACATCTTCTACGGGCCCGGGCTCGGCACCCGGCTGCGGCGGTTCACCGGCATCGACGGGGCGGCGATCTTCGGCTACCAGGTGGCCGACCCGACGGCGTACGGCGTGGTCGACTTCGACGAGGACGGCACGGCCCTCTCGCTGGAGGAGAAGCCGGCCAAGCCGCGCAGCAACTTCGCCGTACCGGGGCTCTACTTCTACGACAACGAGGTCGTCGAGCTGGCCCGGGGCCTCACGCCGAGCGCCCGCGGCGAGCTCGAGATCACCGACCTCAACCGGATCTACCTGGAGCGCGGCACGCTCAAGGTCGAGGTGCTGCCCAGGGGTACGGCGTGGCTCGACACCGGCACCTTCGACTCGCTCAACGACGCGAGCAACTTCGTGCGCACCATCGAGGGCCGGCAGGGTCTCAAGATCGGCTGCCCGGAGGAGGTGGCCTGGCGGATGGGCTTCCTCAGCGACGCCGAGCTGGTCGAGCGGGCCGAGCCGCTGATCAAGAGTGGGTACGGTGACTACCTGCTCGGGCTGCTCGACCAGCCCTGAGCTCCTCAGACCCCCAGAATCGCCA
>DASXRJ010000241.1:0-7249 GCA_036506675.1 Nocardioides sp.
GCCAGGATCTCGGTCTGGCGCCGGTTGAGCAGCAGTCGTACGCCGTCGAGCCGGGCCTCGGCGCGCCCGAGCAGGGTCAGCGCCAGCCCGGGCTCGCCGGTGTCGACGACCGACCGCGATCCCGGGTGGGTGCCGAGCGGCATCGCGCCCTCGATCAGCCGGGCGAGCACCCGCGCGGTGGCCAGCCCGATCGGGTGGCTGCGGTCCCAGGTGGTCGACAGGTCGATGACGCCGAGCTGCTCACCGGTGACCGGGTCGTGCACCGGCGCGGCCCAGCAGACCCAGTTGTGCACGATCGGGGCGTAGTGCTCGGCGCTGAAGACCATGCTCGGCGTACCGCTGCGGTTGGCCAGGTCGAGGGCGTTGGTGCCGACGCTCTCGTCGTCCCACTGCCCGCCGGCCACGAAGTTGACCGACTCGGCCTTGCGTCGCATCACGCGACCGCCGTACGTCCACAGGATGCGGGTGTCGGCGTCGGTGACGGCGAGCACCAGATCGCCGTCCTCGGCGGTACGACGCAGGTCCTGCTCGACCCGCTTGACAGCCACCTGCAGCGGCGACCCCCGCCAGAACTCCAAGGTGTCGTCCTCGTCGGCCAGCGGTGCGTGCTCGACGTCGCGGGTGACCACGGCCTCCGACCGGGTCCAGCTGCGCCAGATCTCCGGGCGCACCATCGACTCGGCCTGGTCGCCGTGCTCGACGAAGGCGGTCCACGCGCGCACGGCGGCGAGCCTGCGGTCCTGCAGTTCCCGCTCGGCCATGGACGTCGCCTCCACCCGCAACGTTAGCCCAAGGTTTCGGGCCCTGTCCCGGTTCGGCGCGCGCCGAGGTGTACGCCGATCCGGCCGGCCGGCGTACCCCTCGTCGTACTCCTCAGAGCTTGCTGCCGATGACTCCTGAGAGGAGGAGGTTGCCGGCCCGGTTGGTGGAGATGTCGTTGTAGCGCAGCTGGCAGCCGTAGGTGTTGGAGCAGACGTTCCAGGCGTTCTGCGCGACCGGCCCGAGGATCGTGTCGATGATCGTGAAGTTGTCGGGGTCAAGCAGCTTGAAGGCGTCGGCCGTGGCCGCGAAGCTGAGCGCGGCCGTGGTCTTGATACCGGCGTTGATCGTCTTGAACAGCAGCAGCGACTGGGCGGCCTGCTGGCGGCCGGCGTCACCGCCGCCGATGGTCGCGGCGACGTACGGGTCGTAGAGCGTGTTGACGATGATCCGCGAGAACAGCGCGTTCGCCCGCAGCGCGCCCACGATGATCGGCAGGTTGGCGCCGATGGTGAGGGCCGCGCCGGCCGCGCAGAGGGTGTCGGAGGTGCGCTGGGTCAGGTTGATGCACTGGTGCACGTCCTCGCCGCCGACGTTGAGGCTGATGAACCGGACCTGGCCGGCGTGGTCGCGCAGGAACTTCTTGGCGGCCCTGAGCTGGGACCCCTCGGCGTACGCGCACTTGCCGCCGTTGATGAACGTCGACGTGGTCTCACCGACGCAGCTGAGGTTGACCATCGTGACGTTGGGCTGCGCCGCCTTGATCCTGGCGAGCACCATGCCGGGGTAGCCGCCGGTGCGGTTCTGCCCGAACGGCGGCTGGTAGCCCGCCGCCACCCCGTCGCCGAGGACCAGGAAGTAGCCCGGCTTGTCGGTGGGGCTGATGGCCTGGGCGGGCGCGCCGGGCGCCACCAGGACCAGGGTCGTCGCGAGTACGGCGACCAGGGTTGCTGCGAGCAGACGGGTGCGACGCATCATGCGTGAGACCTTCCCTCCGAGGTCCTCCGGATCGCTCCGGAGGGCAAGCGCGCGGCCCCTCCCTGGGCCTTGGGCGCGCCAGCTACTGGGGAGTAGGTTGCCGTCTCGGGGTGCCCCTGTAAAGGCTGCGGCGGTGGCCGAAGCCGGTCAGTGGTGGATCCGGCCCTCGCGCCCGGCCAGCCGGTCGCCACTGCCGCCCCAGCGCAGCGCGATGATCTCGGCAGCGATGCTGATCGCGGTCTCCTCGGGCGTCCGGGCGCCGAGGTCGAGCCCGATGGGGCTGGAGAGCCGCTCGAGCTCCTTGTCGGTGAGGCCGGCCTCGCGGAGTCTGGCCAGCCGGTCCTCGTGGGTGCGACGCGAGCCCATCGCGCCGACGTAGCCGATCTCGGGCAGCCGCAGCGCCACCTCGAGCAGGGGTACGTCGAACTTCGGGTCGTGGGTCAGCACGTTGACGATGGTGCGGCCGTCGATCCGGCCGGCCTCCGCCTCGGCGGTGAGGTAGCGGTGCGGCCAGTCGACGATGACCTCGTCGGCGTCGGGGAACCGGCTGTGGGTCGCGAAAACCGGCCGCGCGTCGCACACGGTCACGTGGTAGCCGAGGAAGCTCCCCACCCGGGCCACCGCCGCCGCGAAGTCGATCGCCCCGAAGACCAGCATCCGGGGCTTGGGCGCGAAGGCCCACACGAACACCCGCATCCCCTCCCCCCGCCGCTCGCCGTCGGGTCCGTAGGTGAGCGTGGCGTTCTGGCCGTTCGCGAGCAGGCCCAGTGAGTCGTCGTACACCGCGGCGTCGGCTCGTGCGCTGCCGAGCCCCCGGGGTAGTCCGTGACGTTCTTGCGTGGTTTCCGAGCCGGAGGTAGCAGAAACGTCACGGACTATCCCGGCGTCCGCCTCCGGCCGTACGACGAGCCGCCGCCCCAGCCAGGTGGGATCGGGGTGCTCGATGACGGTCGCCAGCGCGACGGGACGACCGGCCTCGATGTCCTCGGCGATCTCGCCGAGCTCGGGGAAGGTGTCCTGGTCGACCCGCTCGACGTACACGTCGAGGATGCCGCCGCAGGTCAGCCCGACGGCGAAGGCGTCGTCGTCTGAGATGCCGTACCGCTGCAGCACCGGTACGCCGCTCGCCGCGACCTCCTGCCCCAGCTCGTAGACCGCGCCCTCGACGCACCCGCCGGAGACCGAGCCGACCGCCTCGCCACCCGGCCCGACGATCATCGAGGCGCCCGGCGGCCGGGGCGCCGACTGGAACGTCGCCACCACCGTGCCGAGCCCGACCGTCTCGCCGGCCCGCCACCACGTCATCAGCTCGCCGAGCACGTCACGCACGCGCCACCACTCCCACCAGTTCGTCATAGGTCGCCATCGAGTGCCCGGCGACGAAGTCGTCGACGTACGGCAGCACCGCCAGCACGCCCTGCTGCACCGGCTGGTAGCCGGCCTTGCCGCGGTGCGGGTTGACCCACACCACCCGGTGCGCGATCCGCTGCAGCCGTGCCGCCTGCTCGGCCAGCAGCGCGGTGTCGCCGCGCTCCCAGCCGTCGCTGAACACCACGACCACGGCGCCGCGAGCCAGCCCGCGCTGGCCCCACCGGTCCAGGAACGCGCGCAGGCCCTCGCCGAGCCGGGTGCCGCCCGACCAGTCGGGTACGGCGCGGCCCGCCGCCACGATCGCGCGCTCCGCGTCGTGCACCCGCATCGCCCGGGTCAGGTGGGTCA
This sequence comes from Nocardioides sp., assembly GCA_036506675.1. Lineage (GTDB taxonomy): Bacteria > Actinomycetota > Actinomycetes > Propionibacteriales > Nocardioidaceae > Nocardioides. The sequence continues at coordinate 3,457 of DASXRJ010000241.1, forward strand.
GCCGGGTCCCGATCGTGAACACCTCGACCTGGCCGGCCGTCATCAGATAGCGATGAGCCAGCCGCAGCAACGCGTCGGCGTACGAGCTCATCGAGCCGCTCACGTCGATCAGCAGCACCACCCGCCGCGGGCGGCTACCGCGGCGGCGCCACGCCACCCGGTCCGGCTCGCCGAGGTGGTGCAGCATCCGCCGCAGGGTCCGGGACGCGTCGACCTCGCCCCGCCGCCACGGCGTACGCCGGAGCGCGCGACGCCGCGGCGCCTTCGGCCGGAGCGCCTCGAACATCCGCGCCAGCCGAGCCCGCTCCGCCGCCGACAGCTCGGCCACGTCGCGCGAGCGCAGTACCTCGGTGTCGCTCGCGGCCACCCGGAGCACCTCTTCGTCGAGCTCGCCCTCGCCGTCGTCGTCGCTGGGCAGGTCGATGGTCCGGGTCGCCTCGGGTCTTGTCTGTCCGGTCCGCGGCAGCCCCTCCGCGGCCAGGAACCACGCGTCGAAGACCTGGTCGTAGCGCACCAGGTCGTCGGGCCCGCCACACAGCGTCGCCCGCCCGGCCAGCCAGGTCGCGGTCGGGTCGCCGAGCCCGACGAGCGAGGTGGCCTGCAGGAAGCTGTGCGTGCGGTCCGCCGTCACGGGTACGCCGGCCGCGCGTACCGCCGCCGCGAACCCCAGCAGGATCTCGTCGGGCCCGTACCGAGGCTGCGTCGCATTCATGCCAGCATCCGATCGAGCGCGGCGCGGACCCGTTCGGTGTCCTCGCGGTACTTCACCAGCGCCCCCAGCGTCGCCGCCGCTCGACCGAGGTCGAGCTCGGTGGTGCCGAGCCGCTCCAGCGCCCGGGCCCAGTCGAGGGTCTCCGCGACCCCGGGCGGCTTGAGCAGGTCGTCGCGGGCGCGCAGCTCCTGCACCAGCCCGACCACCTGCCGCCCGAGCGCCTCCGACACCTCGGGCGCGCGCGAGCGCAGTATCTCGACCTCGCGCTCCAGCCCCGGGTGGTCGATCCAGTGGTAGAGACAGCGGCGCTTGAGCGCGTCGTGAATCTCCCGGGTCCGGTTGGAGGTGAGTACGACGAACGGCGGCGTCGCGGCCTTCACCGTGCCGAACTCCGGGATCGTCACCTGCCACGTCGACAGGACCTCCAGCAGGAACGCCTCGAACTCGTCGTCGGCCCGGTCCACCTCGTCGACGAGCAGCACCGCCGGACTCTGCTGCAGTGCGGCCAGGATCGGGCGCGACAGCAGGAAGCGCGCGTCGTACAAGCCCTTCTCGGCGTCCTCCGCGGCCGTCCCGATGTCGGCGTCGCCGCCCGGCTCACCCACGGCACGCTGCACCGCCTCGAGTGCGCGCAGGTGCAGGATCTGGCGCGGGAAGTCCCAGTCGTAGAGCGCCTGCGTCGCGTCGATGCCCTCGTAGCACTGCAGCCGGATCAACGGAAGGTCGAGCGCCTCCGCTACCGCCTCCGCCAACGACGTCTTGCCGGTCCCGGGCTCCCCCTCGAGCAGCAGCGGCCGGCCCATCTCCCGGGCCAGGTAGACCACGGTGGCCAGCGCCTCGTCGCAGACGTAGCCGGTGTCCCGCAGCCGGGCCGCAATGCTCGCCACGTCCTCCATGCGCCAAGGCTACGTCCCCGGAAGTTGGCCGATGGTTGGTTGGCCAGTTGGCGGGCCGGTGTCGGTGGGCCGTGTCGGTGGCGGGGCGACCGGCTCGGCCGGTGGACGGAACACTTGCCCGGGCGGCTCACCACGCATCGCCAGGCACGCCCCGGATGGGTCAGGGCGCGGACTGCCCGGGCGAATGGTCCACGTCCATGCCGGTCGCCAGGTCACCGCACTCGACCTCGTCGTGCGGGTGAGCGGCCAGATAGTCGCGCGCACCCCGGTCCCCGGTCGCGGAGGCGATCACCCCGGCAACGTGGTCGGCGCCGATCAGGACCGGGTGGCCCGGCCGCCCGTCGTACGTCGCTCGGGCCAGCGTGGCGCGCTCGAGCGGCCGGTCGAGGAGCCGGCGTACGACGTCGGGTCCGACGTCGGGGAGGTCGACCAGACTTACGAGTACGGCGTCCGCGCCCAGCCCGTCGAGACGACCGGACCCGTCCAGCCGATCGGAGAGTGACCGCAGCCCAGCCCGGAGCGAGGCGCCCATCCCCTCGGCCCAGTCCCGCGCGACCACGACCGGTACCCCCGGGATCAGCGCGGCCGCCTCCGGCGCGGAAGCCCCCAGCACCACCGTCACCTCGGCGCATCCGCCCTCGCGCAGGACGGCGACCGAGCGCGGCAGCCAGTCGTCGACGAGCGCCTTCGGCCCGCCCATCCGGCGACCCGCGCCCGCGGCGAGCACCAGGCCGAGAACCATCACGAGACCACCCTGACAGACACCGAGGCCGTCCCCCGGTCGGGGAACGGCCTCGGCGCCTCTCGGGGGGAGTCTTCAGCTGCCGAACGCGGCGACGTACTGGTCCTCGAGACCCTGGCTCCAGGCCGCGGAGAACCCGCAGGCGGTCATCACGCCGTCGTTGGCGGTGATCAGGTAGCGGTTGCCGACCTTGAACTGCACCGAGCCGATGAGCTCGTTCATCGACTGGGTGGCGCTGGTCAGGTGGGCCCGGGTCGACCGCTTGGCGTCGTCGGTGCCGGCGTACCACTTCTCGATCTTGAGCGTGGCCTCGCGCCCGTCGAGGCTGGTCACCGTCGCTTCGAAGGCAGACTCGCTGCGGGCCAGCGCCTTCGGGGTCACTACCATGCAGCGGGCGTCCGTGGCGCCGGGGGCGGCGAGCTCGAAGACCGGGCCGGGCTTGTTGGCCTCGGGCTTGTTGTCGTCACCACCGCCCAGGGCGAAGAAGCCGCCGATCACGGCGACGACGACCGCGGCTGCGGCGGCGAGCACCCAGGTGCGGCGGGTGCGGTTCTCGGTGGTGGTGGACATGGTGGCCTCCGTCAGGTCGTCGATCCAGGTTGGTGCGGGGGTGACGGCGCGCGAGGCCGGGTCGGCCGCCCGGAGGCGGGCCAGCAGTTCGTCCGACTCGGGTGTCTCGTTCATCGTCCCCTCCCTTCACCCGGTATCTGTCCGGACGCGGCCGCGTTCTTTCGCAGCAGCTCGGCCAACTTCTGTTTGGCTCGGGTGAGCCGGATGCTGACCGCGTTGGGGGTCATCCCGAGCGACTCCGCGATCTGCCGCGGGGCCAGCTCCTCCCAGGCCCACAGCGCGACCAGCTCTCGGTCGAGGTCGCTGAGCTGGGCCAGCGCCGCGTGCAGCTCGGCGTGGTCGGGGTCCGCCTCCGAGTCGGCGGTCCGCGGCGGGTCGAGCCGGATCACCTTGTCGGTCACCGCGCGCTGCCGGCGGTCCGAGCGGGTCGCGTTGGCGAGGCAGTTGCGGGCGACGCCGTACGTCCAGGGCAGCGGGTCGTCGGTGGGTACGTCGGCGAGCCGGCGCCACACCACCAGGAACACCTCCGACACCACGTCGTCGACGAGATCGGCCGGAGCACGTCGTACGACGTAGCGGCGTACCGGATCGCCGAGCTCGCGCATCAGCGCGACGAAACGTTCTTCTTCGGGTGCTCTCCCCGTCACGGACCCCACCGGCGGTCGGCCGTCGGGTACGACGGCGGCTGGCTAGATTGGCGGCTCCATCATAGGGATTTCACGGGGAGAGGCGACGCGACCTGACCGAGGGTTCCCGGCCGGGGTGTCCACCGGCCGTCTTCCGGCAGGGCGGTCGACAGGTTGGCCAAGGCGTGCATGAAGCATGCTTTGGCCGCGCAATCCGAGGGCGAGCATGGCCAACTCATGCATGGTG
>DASXRJ010000242.1:0-2444 GCA_036506675.1 Nocardioides sp.
AGCTTGCGTCGCAGAGGAACGGCGAAGGGGTCTCCTGCCTCGGTCGTTGTGGCCGCTGAGACGCTCAACGGATCATCACCTCGGCGAGCTTGGTGGTGTCGTTGCCGAAGATGTCGATGGTCTTGACCACGATTGCGTACCGGCCCGGGCCGGGGTACTCATGCCAGTCGCTCTCTGTCGTGAGCTTCGGCTCGGCTCGGGTGCGGTAGGCCTGCCACTGGTTGTGGAAGGTGTCGTCGCGATAGTCGAAGTCGACCGACCAGTAGTCGACAAGGTCGGACCATGTCGCGATCTTGTCGCGCACCTCAGACTCGGCTTTCGCCATTGTGGTTGGGTCGCCGGATGGGGTGTGAGGCCGGTCCGGGCGCGTCGGACAGCTACGGGTTGACGACGAGGAAGTCGTAGTTGCCGGGCCCGACGGAGCGTTCCAGTGTGGCGAGGACGCGGTCGGGGTGGTCGTGGGGGCCCTGGATGAACAGGGGCTTGCCGTCGCGGCCAAACCGGATGGCGCTGGGACCGGCCCACGGGCCGAGGTGCCCGGTGGTGGCCTCGAAGCCCCGAGCGGGCTCGAAGCCGAGACCGCGCGCGTAGGCGACGGCGCCGAACACAAGGTGCTGGGCCAGGTCCAAGGGTGCGGGCAGTGGTAGCCCGGGGTCGGCGGCGAAGTACGAGCGGGTGAAGGCGGCCAGGTTGTGGTCGTCCATGACGCGGGGGCCGACGGTGTCCTTGACGCCGAGGCAGTAGGCGTCGATCAGCCAGCCGCAGACGCTGACCTTGTCGTGACGCGCTCGGCGCGCGACGAGCACGCCGGCCAGCCCTGAGATCCCCGAGTTGCGGGTGGGGGTGTCGGGCCATTCGGGGTGGCCGGTGATGGTCAGCCCGTCGCTCCACCCGGGGCTCACCCAGCACCCGACCGGTTGTGGCTCAGGGGCGTCGGCCTGCTGTTGGGCGGCGATCGTGCGGACCAGCGGCGCGACGGTGGAGGGCGGGACGCCGAGCGCGCGAGCGATCTGTTTCGGGGAACGACCCTGGGCGCGCAGCGCGCGGACGCGGGCGGTGAGCTCCTCCTGGTCCATCCCGCCGATCATCCCACGTCGGGTCGCTAGGGGTCTGCTGCGGTGTCCGGGGCTGATGCGAGCATCGTCGGTCTTGACCGGATGCCACCGACCCACCGCATGCTCATGCCGATCCTCCCGCCGTCCCTGGCCGGGCTGCTCGCCTGGTTCCAGCCCTGCTTCACCACCCCGACCTTGGCCACGTTCACCGCGCTGTGCTGCGGGTTCCTGGCCCAGACCGGCCAGCGGACCGTGACCGGGATGCTGACCGGCGCCCGCCTGTCACAGACCTGGTCCCATCACCGCGCGCACCGGTTCTTCTCCCGCGCACGCTGGTCGGCCGACCACCTCGGCCTGCTGCTGGCCGACCTGATCGTGGGCCTGCTGGTCGACCCCGACGCGGCGATCGGGGTCGCGGTGGATGACACCCTCATGCGCCGCTCGGGCCGCAGGGTCTACGGGGCGGCCTGGCACCACGACCCGCTCGCCGTCGGGCGGCGGCGGACCGCGTGGGGTAACTGCTGGGTCGTGGTCGGCATCCTGGTCGACCTGCCGTTCATGCCGCACCGCGCGGTGTGCCTGCCGGTCCTGGCCCGCCTGTGGCGGCCCAAGACCCCAGCAAGCAAACCCGTCCTCGCCCGCGAGCTGGTCGAGGTGCTCGCCGACCGCTTCGCCGGCCGGCGGCTGCACCTGGTCGGCGACGCCGGCTACGCCACCCGAGCGCTCGCCGGCCTCGACCCGCGGCGAGTCACCGTGACCGTGCGCCCCCGCGGAGACGCCGCGCTCTACGAGCCGCCACCACCCCGGACCGGGCGGCCCGGCCGGCCTCGCGTCAAAGGCGCCCGCCTGGGCTCGATGGCCGAGCTCGCCGACGACCCCACCACCTCCTGGCAGCCGGCCACGCTGACACGCTACGGCAAGACCACCACCGTTAACCTGACCAGCAGGCTCTGCCTGTGGTACGGGACGTTCGGGCGGCAGCCGGTGCGGCTGGTCGTGGTCCGCGAACGGCCCACGGCCCGCTGCTACGACCTCGCCCTGATCACCACCGACCTCGACGCTACCGACGCCGAGCTGGTCGAACGCTACGCGACCCGGTGGAACATCGAGGTCACGTTCGAGGACGCCCGCCAGCTCACCGGCGCCGGCGAGGCCCGCAACCGGACCCGCCGCGCGGTCGAACGGACCATCCCGTTCGAGCTCGTCTGCTTCTCCCTGGCGATCGTCTGGTACACCCAGGCCGGCCAGCCCGGCGCCGACCTCGCCCGCCACCGCACCCTCGCACCCTGGTACTCCAGCAAGCGGGCAGTGTCGGTCGCCGACATGCTCGCCGCGTTCCGCCGCACCCTCATCGCCACCCAATATCGGCCAACTCGGCAGCTCAGCCCC
>DASXRJ010000243.1:0-3920 GCA_036506675.1 Nocardioides sp.
CGTCACGGCACTGCGCGGGTCATCGACGAAGCCCTGCTGGATCGCTGCCCAGCGTGCCTGGTAGTCAAGTGCCACGGAGCCCGGCATCAGCGGCTCGTCCGCCGCCAGCGGCTCCGGCTCGCCGACCGCGTCCGCGGGCACCTGTGCGGTGTCCGGTGCCTGGTCGGTGTCAGCCGCCTGGCCGGTGTCCGGCGCCGGTCCAGTTTCGGTCGCCTGGCCGGTGTCCGGCGCGTCGTCGCCCGGGTCCGCGGGGCCCTGCTCGTCGACGAGCTGGCTGGTGGTGTCCGTGGTCGACCGGTCGTCTGATGTCGTCATGGCTGCTCCTTGGCCTCGGCTGGCCCCGTCGGATGGTGGTTGCCGGCGTCCGCGTGATCTTCCAGCAGGACGTCGACGAGTCGCCGGTACGCCGTGACGGCCCGGCGCAGCTGCTCGGTGTCGGTCTCACCCCGGGTCTGGGCCACCGCGACGTCGTGTGCCTGCCGGTAGTAGGTGGCGACCTCGGGGTGGTCGACGGAGATGTCGCCCGCGCGCCGGTCGAACTCGTCCACCGGGTAGCCGCGCTCGCGCATCACCCGGACCACGAACCGGTCCGCTTCGGTCACCGAGCCGGACGGGTCGTCGACGAATCGCTGCTGCAGGGCGTCCCACTCGTCGCGGTACCGCTGGGCGATCTCGCTGGACAGCGGTCGGGTCTCGAAGCTCTCCCGCCGCTTCTCGCGCTGGGCCAGCTCGCGCTCGGCGGACCGCCGGTCACCGCTGTCCTCGACCGCCCGTGCGTACTCCGGCCCGAACCGTTCCTTGAGCCGGTCCGACTGCCGTCGCCGGTAGACGAGCACGGCTGCCGCGGCGACGATCACCGCGACGATCACGATGAGAATGACTACAACGACGGTGTCCATCCCGGCCTCCAGTCCACGCAGTAGACGGCCCGCCAGTACCCACCGGTGCCGCAATCATGCGGGGTGCGCAGCCTCCGGCGACGCACGAACCGACACGCCCTGGCTCGATCGTGGCGTCGCCGGGGGATACACAGGTCGTGTCAGGGCGGCTGAGGCCGTGGCCGGGAGAAAGGACACTCCGCGATGGGTATCGGAGTCGGGATCTTCCTGTTGGCGCTGGGCGCGATCCTGTCGTTCGCTGTCGCCGACCGGCTCAGTGGAGTCGATCTGACCATGGTCGGCTACATCCTGATGGGCGCGGGCGCTCTGGGCATCGTGCTGACGCTCTTGATCAGCAGCCAACGTCGTCGTTCCCACACCACCGTCGGGGAGGAACGCGACCTACCCGAGTGACCTGGACGCGGACCGGGTAACTCGTGCACCGGTGGGCACGGGGCCCTTAGGGTCCCCGGTCGCTCGAGAGGCCGGGCGGCTTCAGGCCTCGGCGTTACAAACGCCAGCGCCGGGGCCGCCGCATGCCTGCGACGCGTCCGATCAGGTGGTGACGCCGACCCGGTCAACACCGAACACAAAATATCGAACTCGAACGTGACATGCCGAGTCCGGTCGGCTGCAGCACCTGCATCTGGCTGCCCGACCCGTCGTCCGTGTACGACGTCCTGCCGGCTCGCCGGGCATCTGGAGACCGGCGCCCCGGTCGACCTCCGGGTGACTCAGGGGACCAGCAGGACGACCGTCTCGGCGACGCAGGCCGGCTTCTGGGCGTTCTCGATCTCGATCACCCACTGCAGGGCGACCTGGACGCCGGCGTCGGTGCGCTGCGTCCCGCCGACGGTGGCGCTGGCGCGGATCTTCGACCCGACCGGGACCGGTGACGGGAACCGCACCTTGTTGATGCCGTAGTTGAGCTTCGCCGACACGCCCTCGACGTCGAACAGCTCGCCGCCGAAGCGCGCGATCAGCGAGAGCGTGAGGTACCCGTGCGCGATCGTCCCGCCGAACGGCCCCTTGGCCGCCAACTCGGCGTCGACGTGGATCCACTGGTGGTCACCCGTGGCGTCGGCGAACTGGTTCACCTGCTCCTGGGTGATCTCCAGCCAGTCGGTCTGGCCGAGCGACTGCCCGACCGAGCCCTCGATCTCCTCGATCCCGCTGAACGTGCGCGCCATCGGTTCCGCCTCTCAGTTCCTGGGTCCGCCGGCGACGTACAGGACCTGGCCGGTGACGAAGCCGGCCTCGTCGCTGCAGAAGTACGACGCCGCGGCGGCGATGTCCTCCGGCACGCCGACCCGCGGCACCGGGGTCTCCGCGGCCCGGGCCGCCTTGAACTCCTCGAAGTCCACGCCGATCCGGGCCGCGGTGGCCGCGGTCATCTCGGTGGCGATGAACCCCGGGGCGATCGCGTTCGCCGTGACGCCGAACTTGCCGAGCTCGATCGCGACCGTCTTGGTGAAGCCCTGCATCCCGGCCTTGGCCGCGGCGTAGTTCGCCTGGCCGCGGTTGCCGAGCGCCGACGTCGAGGACAGGTTCACGATGCGGCCGAAGCCGTCCTCGGTCATGTACTTCTGGCAGGCCCGGGTCATCAGGAACGCGCCGCGCAGGTGCACCGCCATCACGGTGTCCCAGTCGTCGTCGGTCATCTTGAACAGCATGTTGTCGCGGATCACACCGGCGTTGTTGACCAGGATCGCCGGGCGGCCGAGCTCGGTGGCGATCCGCTCCACGGCGGCGGCGACCTGGTCGGACTCGCTCACGTCGCACCCGACCGCCAGCGCCCTGCCGCCGGCGTTCTCGATCGCCTTCACGGTGTCCGCGCAGGAGGCCTCGTCGAGGTCCAGCACCGCGACGGCGTTGCCGTCCTTGGCCAGCCGCAGCGCGACGGCGGCGCCGATGCCGCGCGCCGCTCCGGTCACGACTGCCACCCGGGTGGTCTGCTCGGTCATCTGGGGCTCCTCCTGCGGTACTGGTCTGGTTCCCGGATGAGACTACCCACGGGTTACCGCGCGTGGGATGGCAGGATCGACGTGTGACGCGTCACGTGTACGAGTGCCCGCTGCGCTGGGGCGACATGGACGCCTTCGGTCATGTCAACAACGGCCGGTACGTCGACTACCTGCAGGACGCCCGGGTCGACCTGCTGTTCCGCACCGCGGGCCTCGCCGACCACGACGTCACCGGCGAGCCGGACACCGGGCTGCTGGTCGCGCGCCACGAGGTCGCCTACCGGGCGCCGCTGTTCTTCCGCTCCGCGCCGGTGCGGATCGAGTTGTGGGTGAGCGAGATCCGGGCGGCGTGGTTCTCGATCGACTACGAGATCCTCGACCTGGAGCCGGAGCGCAAGGTGTACGTCGAGGCCCGCACGAAGCTGGTGCCGTTCAACCTCGCGGGCGACCACCCGCGCCGGATCACGCCGGCAGAGCGCGCGATCCTCGAAGGACTGATGGCCTGATGAGCCCGTTCCGGTACCCCGTCCTGGTGCGCTGGTCCGACATCGACTCCTACGACCACGTGAACAACGTGCGGTACTTCGACTACTTCCAGGAGGCCCGGATCGCCTTCCTGGCCGACATCTTCGGCACCGCCGCGGAGGGGTTCTTCGACCTGCACCCGATCGTGCTGGCACACCAGACCGTCGACTACCTGCGCCCGATCCTGCTGCGCCGCCCGCCGTACGAGGTGGAGGTCTGGGTGGCGGCGGTCGGCAGGTCGTCGTACACGCTGGGGTCGAGGATCGTGGACGCCGGCGCCGACGGCACCGTGTACGCCCGGGCGACGTCGGTGCTGGTCTGTGTCGGCGAGACGGCGCAGGCCAAGCGCGAGCTGACCGAGGGCGAGCGGGACGTGCTTACCAGGCACTTGGCAGACTGAGTCCCGATGAGCGAAGTACAGACGTTCTACGACGCCGTCGGCGGTGCGGAGACCTTCCGCACGCTGATCGGGGCGTTCTACCGGCGGGTGCCGGACGACCCCATCCTCGGGCCGATGTACCCGCACGACGAGCTGGCCGAGGCCGAGGAGCGG
>DASXRJ010000244.1:0-6176 GCA_036506675.1 Nocardioides sp.
CGCTGTCGGCAATGTCGGCGCTGTCGGTGGCGCGCACGAGGCTGTCCGCAGCAGCGGTGCTGTCCTCGGTCGGGTCCGGTTGGTCCATCGGTGGTCACCTCCCCCGGTGACGGACGATTCAGGAGACATGGCAATCGTACACCTGTTCGAAACCAGGCCGCAAGACTGGAAAGCGAAAGACTGGAAAGAAGTCTGTAACCGCAACCCAAGCCGGACGACCGGAAGCGACCGAAAGCCAAGAGCGGACGGTGACCGGCCGCCGTACCCAAGCGGACCGCAACCACGTATCCCGGTAAACCAACCCATAGAAGAACAGCCGACCGACGGGACGCCTCAGACGTCGCGCGACATCACTGACCCAGACCAGCCGCCCACTCGGCGACGCGGCGCGCGCTCTCTTCGTCGGAGAGGTCCTCGACCCGGGTCATGACCCACCAGCGCACTCCGAACGGGTCGCGGAGACTCGCGTAGCGGTCCCCGGAGACGAAGTCGGTGACGGGTTCGCGCAGGGTCGCACCGGCGGCGACCGCGCGCTCGACCACGGCGTCGACGTCGGGCCGGTAGAGGCCGAGCGAGTAGCAGTCGTCGTCACCGTCCGGCCGCGCGACGAGGTGGTACGCCGGACTCGGGTCGCCCAGCTGCAGCAGCCCTTGCCCGAGGTCGAGCACGGCATGCGCGACCGACGTCGTGCCGTCCGGCCCGGGCAGATCCGTGCGGTCCACCAGCCGGGCCCCCAAGACCGAGACGTAGAAGTCGATCGCGTCGGCCGCGGGCGAGACCACCACGAACGGGGTGAGCGAGGTGGCCGAGCGCGGCGTGCCGTTGACGGTGTGTACGCCGTCGGCCGCACGTCGACCGGGCGCAGCGTCGCCAGCGGTGTCGGCAGTGGCAGCAGCAGTGGCAACGGAAGCAGCAGTGGCAGGAGAAGAAGTCATGTCCTCGACGCTAGGACCGGCCACCGACCGCGGGCTTGAAGATTCGCGACAGCCTACGATCTCGCCATGGCCGGACCACAGTCGCGCGGACACCTGACTCCCGACCTCGGTCCCCCGGCGCTTCGCCTGCCGCCGCCGCCCGAGGTGAGCCACCTGGTCCGACACTTCTGGATCCCCGAGTGGGACCTGCCCGCCGGCGTCGTACACCGCCAGCTGGTGCTCACCTATCCGGCCGTCAACCTCGCCGTCGAGCCCTCCGGCATCGCCGTCTACGGGCCGCACACGACCATCTCGCACCGCGACCTGTCCGGCCGTGGCTGGGCGGTGGGTGCGCTCCTGCTGCCGGCTGCGGTACCCCTGGTCACCGACGACGTACGCCGCCTCGTCGACTCGGACGCACCACTCGCCGAGCCGACCCTGCATGCCGACGTGGCCGCCCAGATGGCCACCCAGATGCACAACAGGCATCCCGACCGACACGCCAACGCGGTCCGACGAGTAGCCGCCTGGCTGACCACCAGGGCAAGGGATCAGTGGCCCGACGGCATTCCGGCCGAGGCGCTCCTCGCCAACCGGCTCTTCGACACCGTGCACGCCGACGACACGATCCTGCGCCTCGACGACCTGGCCGACCGGCTCGGCCTCTCGCCGCGCACCGTCCAGCGGCTCGCCGCCCGGTACGTCGGGCTCACCCCCGCCGCGATGATCCGGCGCCGCCGCCTCCAGGACGCCGCCGACCGGGTCCGCGCGGGAGCGGCGCTGGCCGAGGTCGCCACCGAGCTCGGGTACGCCGATCAGGCCCACCTCACCCGCGACTTCCGGCTGGTGCTCGGGTTCACCCCGGGCGAGTTCCGCTCGGCCTGACGCGAGTGGCCCGGCGCTAGCCTTGGCAGCATGTCGCACCGCGCGAGGCAGCCGATCGAGGACTACGCCCTGCTCGGCGACCGCCACACCGCCGCGCTGGTCGGGCGGGACGGCTCGGTCGACTGGCTCTGCCTCCCGCGCTTCGACTCCCCCGCCTGCTTCGCCGCCCTGCTCGGCACCGACGAGCACGGCCACTGGCGGCTCTGTCCCGGCGGCGACTACACCAGCACCCGGCAGTACGTCGGCAACTCGGCCGCGCTGGAGACCACCTTCACCACCGACACCGGCGTCGTGAAACTGCTCGACGTGATGCCCGTCGGCGACGGCCGCGCCGACCTGGTGCGCACGCTGACCGGCGTGTCCGGGACCGTCCGGATCCGGCACGAGTGGGTGGTGCGGCCGGACTACGGCGAGATCCGGCCGTGGGTGCAACGCGAGCGGATCCGGGACTGTGAGGTCATCATGGCCATCGCCGGTCCCGACAAGCTGATGCTCTGCGGGCCGCGGTTGCCGGTCGCGGTCGACCACCGGCACGCGGACTCGTTCGAGGTCCGAGCCGGTGAGTCGATGACGTTCTCGACGACCTGGGTGCCGTCGTACCACGATCTCCCGGAGGACATCGACATGGCTGCGCCGATCGCGGCCAGCATCGCCGCCGACGAGGCGTGGGCGGGGCGCTGCCGGTCCGACGTACCCCATCCCGAGGTGGTACGCCGGTCGCTGCTGACTCTCCGGCTGCTCACCCACGCGCAGACCGGCGGGATCGTGGCCGCCCCCACCACGTCGCTGCCGGAAGACTTCGGCGGCGAGCGCAACTGGGACTACCGCTACTGCTGGCTCCGCGACGCCGCGCTGACCGTCGAGTCGCTGATCGAGGCCGGCTACACCGAGGAGGCCCGGCTCTGGCGTACCTGGCTGCTCCGCGCGGCCGCCGGCGACCCCGAGGACCTGCAGATCATGTACACCGTCGACGGCTCACGGCGGCTGCCCGAGCACACCGTCGACCACCTCCCCGGGTACGCCGGCTCCCGGCCGGTGAGGATAGGCAACGGCGCCGTCGAGCAACGCCAGACCGACGTACTCGGCGAGGTGATGATCGCGCTCGACCGAGCCCGCGAGGCAGGGCTGGAGAGCGACCGGTTCGGGTGGGCGCTGCAGCGGGTGCTGGTCGACCGGCTGACCAAGACCTGGCAGGAGCCGGACAACGGGCTGTGGGAGATCCGCGGACCGCAGCGCCACTTCACGCACTCCAGGGCGATGGTGTGGGCGGCGTTCGACCGGGCCGTGAGCGCGGCCGAGCGCTACGGCCTGCGCGGCAACGTCGGCGAGTGGCGCGCCGCGCGCGACGCGGTCCGGGAGGAGGTGCTGACCCGGGGTTTCAACGCCGAGGCGAACACCTTCACCCAGCACTACGAGACCACCGAGGTGGACGCCTCGCTGTTGGTGCTGCCGCTGATCGGCCTCATCGAGGGCGACGACCCGCGGATGCTCGGCACCATCGCGGCGATCGAGCGCGACCTGATGCGCGGACCCAAGGGCAAGGAGCTGCTGCTCCGTTATCGCACCGAGTCGGGCGTCGACGGACTGGCCGGCGGCGAACACCCGTTCCTGGCGTGCTCCTTCTGGCTGGTCTCCGCGTACGCCGCCGCCGGCCGCCACGACGACGCCCATGCCCTCTTCGACCGACTGGTCGGGCTCTGCAACGACGTCGGCCTGCTCTCCGAGGAGTACGACCCCGAGTACGACGGTGGGCGCGGCCGGATGGTCGGCAACTTCCCGCAGGCGTTCAGCCACCTGAGCCTGGTCCATGCGGCGTTCGCGCTGGCCGGCGCCTCGCCACAGCGCTGACCGGGGAGCGGGACAGCTGTCCGATCCGCTTTCGGAGATCGACGTGGGGCGGGTCGAGCGTCATAAGGACGGGGCCGATGTGGGCGGGTTGAACGTCATACGGACGGTGACGGTTGGCCGGGACGTCATACGGAAGGGGCCGTTCGACCGGACGTCATACGGACGGGGTCCCCGGCCGCGCAGCTGCCGCGCGATCACGTGCACGATTCGCTGCAGTTCGCCATCGCGCCCGACCAGGCCACGCTCAGCTGGTCCACTCGCTCTAGCGAACTGCAGCGAATCGAGCCGGTGGACAGCCGCGACCGAGCTGCCGGGGAGGATCTGCGTTCTGAGCCGGGCGGCCGAGGCCAATCGAGTGCGGCCCCGGAGTCACAGGTGGCCAGGCCCTGCCGACGACACCACGCCCGCGCCCCACGACCGGTCGGCGGGTCGCCGAGGTGTGGTCTTCCGGGCGGACCGCCGTACACACGAGTGACCGCGAGCACCTCGCCAAAGAAGGCCAAGGTGCTCGCGGTCACTGGCGGACCACCCGGATCGTGACCGTCCGGGCTACGGCGTCAGCCAGCGGGCTGTCACTTAGGACTCCCCTTGGCCACCGTCACCGTCGTGGTCACCGAGCCGGGCATGACGAACGAGCTGCCGAGGTAGCGGACCTCGAAGGTCTTCACCCCGGTGCTCGAGAACGGACCAACCGTCAGCGTGGCCGCCCCGTTCGACAGCGTGGCCACGCCCTGCTGGACCCCGTCGATGAAGATGCCGACCTGACCGGTCGGCAGCACGCCGGGCGCGGTCACCTGGACCGACACCGAGGCGGCGTCCTTCTTGACCTTGATCGCGGTCGGCGAGACGGTCGCCGCCACCGACGAGGTGGCCCTCGCGACCGTCGCCGACATGGCGGCCGACGACGCCGCGTGACCGGCGTCGCCGCTGTAGTCGAAGGTCAGGTCGTGCTGGCCGGGCGCGAGCGCCGTACCCGGCAGGTCGAGCGTGGCCGAGCCGTCGACCACGTCGGCGATGGCGAGCGTCGCACCACCCTCGCGGAGGGTGACCGTGCCGCCGGCCGGCGTACCGGAAGTGACGGTGACCGGGATCGAGGCCGCCGTACCGTAGGTAAACGCCGGCACCTGCGCCGACACGGTCGTCGACTCCAAGGGCGCGGCCAGGTTGAGCCCGACGATCTCCGGGTCGTGGTCGGAGGCGCGGAACACGTTCGGCGCGAAGAAGTCGGTCACGTTGTAGTTGGTGCGGCTGTACTCGAACGCCACCGACTCGACGGAGTTGATGTTCCACACGTCCGCACCGGCGACCAGACCCAGCGCGGCCGGGTTGGCGAGCACGTGGTCGAGCGACCCGACCAGGCCGTCGAAGCTGTACGTCGCCTCGCCGGCCGTGTCCGAGACGACCGCGGTGTAGCCGGCGCCGTACAGCTCCTGCATCGGGTCTTCCTGCGTGTAGGAGTTGAAGTCACCGGACAGCAGGATCTTGTCGGTGTTGCGGGACTGGGCGAACTCGCTGGCGAAGGCCGCCAGCGCATCCGCCTGCGCGATGCGCGAGGCGTTCCAGGCGCCCTGGCCGTCGCCCGAGTCGGCGTTGCCGCTGCCGTCGGCCGGGTCCCCGCCCTTGGACTTGAAGTGGTTGACGATCACTGCGAAGGCCTCGGTGTCGGCCGCGCCGTGCACCTTGAACGCCTGGCCCAGCGGCTCTCGCGCGTTGGCGAACGCCGCGCTGCCGACCAGCACCCGAGAGGGCCCGACCAGGTCGACCGTCTCCGGGTTGTAGATGAACCCGGAACGGATGACGTCCTGCTCGGCGAGGGCCGGCAGGTCGGCGGCCGCCGGCGACGGCGCGTAGGCCCAGCGGGTGGAGCCGGCGGCCTGGTTGAGCGCGGCGACCAGCGAGGAGATCGCGTCGTCGCGGTCGGCCTCGCCGAGCTTGACGGAGTTCTCGACCTCCTCCAACGAGACGATGTCCGCGCCGAGGGAGTTGATCGCGGCCACGATCTTGGCCTGCTGCCGCGCCAGGTCGTCGTCCTGAGCCGCGCCGCGGGGGCCGTCCGGCGTACACGTGTTGTCGGTGACCCGGTTGAGCTCACGGTCCGTGTAGTAGGTGCACGAGCGGTTGGCCGGGTCCGCGGCGACGAAGGCCTCGCCCGTGGTGTTGAAGTAGTTGAGGACGTTGAAGGTGGCCAGGTGCAGGTTGCCCGGCACCGCCGCCGGCGCCGCCTCGCGGGTCTCCTCGAACGTCGCCACGGCGGCGCCCGCGTCGGTGACCTGGTGGGTGGGCTGAAACTTCCAGATGCTGTTGCGGTAGTCGAGTACGACGGGCTCGTGCAGCGTCGCGGTCGCCCCGACCCGGATCGTGTTGCTCGGGGTCAGCCACGGGAGCGGGATGTTCATGTTGGCCCGGTTGTTGGCCGTGCTCAGGAAGTTGATGCTGGCGCCGTCGTCGAGCGTGACCGCGCGCCGGGCGTTGTCGTCCTTGACCGCCTGCGCCTCGGGGGTGCTCGGCCGGGCCACGTCGGTCCACTGG
>DASXRJ010000245.1:0-14562 GCA_036506675.1 Nocardioides sp.
ACCCACCCACGCACCTCGGTCGCGCGCGAGTGACCCGATCGTGAGTTTCGTCCTGGGCGCGGTAAATGGGTAACCAGTCCCGATGTCGATCTGCGTGGCACGCCCGAAGGTTGAACCAACCGCGGGCACCGGGCCCGCGGACGACCTGAAGGAGCAACACCATGCAGCGTTTCCTCATCGAGCGCCAGATCGAGGGTGCAGCCGACCTCAGTCCCGCCGACCTGGCCAAGATCGCGCAGACGTCCAACGCCGCCGTCGCCTCGCTAGGGGTGCCCTACACCTGGGTGACCAGCTACGTCGCCGGCGACAAGGTCTACTGCCTGCACGAGACCGACGACGTCGAGACGATCCTCGAGCACGCCCGTCGCGGCGGGTTCCCGGCCGACCTGGTGTCGGTGGTGGCCAACGAGTTCGGGCCGCACACGGCCCAGGCCGCGGCGAGTTGACCGAGCGGACGGGGTCCGGGGCGGTGACCGGAACGGTCACCGCCCCAGCCCGCACCCCAGTTCTCGGCCCGGCCCACGGCGACCGATCGGCGCCTGCTGACGGCATCGGAGAACTGCCGTACCGTCGGTTCGTGACCCTGCTCGAAAGGGACACGGAGCTCGCCGTCCTGGGAGACGCCCTGGCGCTGACGGCGTCGGGTCGCGGGAGCGCGGTCGCCGTGTGTGGCGAGGCCGGGGCGGGCAAGTCCGCGCTGGTCGCGACCGCCTACGCAGACGTCGGGGGTGTCCGCGTCGTACCCGGGGTGTGCGACCCGCTGGGCACGCCACGGCCGCTCGGGCCGTTCCGCGACATCGCCAGACAGGTGGCGATCGCACCGCTGCTCACCGGCGCGGAGATGCCGCTGGCCGCCGTGTGCGAGGCGGTGTACGACGCGCTGGCCACCGAGCGCACCGTGCTGGTCGTCGAGGACCTGCACTGGGTCGACGCCGCCTCCGTAGAGGTGCTCCGTTTCCTCGTACGCCGCATCGACTCGCTGCCCCTCACCCTCGTGGTGACCTACCGCGACGACGACCTGGGTCCCCGGCACTCGGCGCGGGCGCTGCTCGGCGACTTCGCCGCACTGGAGGGGCTCAGCACGCTGCGACTCGCACCGCTGACGGAGACCGGCGTGGCGCAGCTGCTGGACGGCAGTGGGTTGGAGCCCGCGCAGGTGCACGCCCTGACCGGCGGCAACCCGTTCTTCGTCGTCGAGGTGGCCAAGGATCCCCACCGCCCGCTGCCCGGGTCGGTCCGCGACGCCGTACTCGCGCGCACCGCCGACGTGGCCCCCGACGACTTCGAGGTCCTCCAGCTCGCCGCTGCCGCGCCGGGCCGGCTCGACGACCGGGTGCTGCCGGCCCTGGGCGTCGATCTCCCGACGCTGCGGCGGCTGCACGCGACCGGGCTGCTGCTCCGCGACCGCGGCGGCCTGGTGTTCCAGCACGAGCTCGCCCGGCTCGCCGTCGAGAGCACCATCCCCGCCGGAGGCATCGCCCGGCTCCACGCGCGGCTCCTCGACGCCCTCGAGGCGACCGAACCGCGCGACCTCGCCGTGCTCACCCACCACGCCGTGGCGGCCCGCGACGCATCGCGTGCCGCGCGGTACGCCGAAGCCGCCGCCCTGGAGGCGATGCGGGCGGGCTCCCACACCGAGGCCGTGGCGTTCCTCGAGACCGCCCTGGCCAACCTCGACGGCGACCGGCCGGCCCACCGGGCCGAGCTGCTGATGCAGCTCGCCGACGAGCAGTACATGACCAACGAGCTCGGGACGGCGCTGGACACGATCGGTTCCACCTTCCCCTTGTGGAGCCAGGTCGGCGACGCCGCGGGCCTGTCCGCGGCCCACGAGTCCTACGCGATCTTCGAGTACTACAGCGCCCGGCGGCGCCGGGCCGAGTCACACGCCGACCGGGCGGCCGAGATCGCGAAGGACGTCGCCGTGCTCGAGTACGGCGAGGCTCGGGCGACCCGCAGCTACCTCGCCATGCAGCGCAGTGAGTTCGACCTGGTCCAGCAGTGCCAGATCGACGCCGTACAAGTCGCGCGCGAGCAGGACAACGAGGATCTGAGTGTTCGGACGGGCATGTTCACGGCGGTGAGCGACCTGGCCCAGGGACACCCCGAAGGACGCGTTCGCCTCGTCGATCTCATCGAGCTGGCTCGGGCGCGCGGCCTGGACGAGCTCGCGTCGACCGGTTACTCGAACCTCGCGAACCTCGACGTGGAGCAGCGCCGGCTGCGATCCGCCGAGCACGTGCTCGAGGAGGCGCTGTCCTTCTCGAAGGAGCGGGAGATCCCGATCTGTCACTACTGGCAGACCGGCCTCCGGGCCAGACTGCGTTTCATCCAGGGACGGTGGAGCGCCGCCCTGGAGGACGCGGCGTACGTCTTGACCGGCTCGGGCATGCCGCTGGCCGCGCTGTGGCCGCACCTCGTGTCCGGTCTGGTCGAGCTTCGCCGCGGTGGCGACGGGACGACCCACCTCGAGGAGGCCTGGCAGCTCGCCGAGCAGCTCGACGAACCACTGCGCAGGCTTCCCGTGCTCTCGGCATTGGCGGAGCGGATGTGGCTGACCGGGACGGCCGACGAGCGGGTCACGGAGGTGGCCGTCGGTGCGGTGCGGGACCTCGGCGGGTTGCCGGGGTCCGGGTGGGGGGTCGGTGACCTCGCGGCCTGGCTGCGGAGGCTGGGGCTGGTCGCGACGCCACCGGCGGAGGCCGTAGCGGAGCCGTTCCGGCTCGCGCTGTCGGCCCGGTACGACGAGGCCGCGGCCTGGTGGCACCAGGCCGGCGCGGTCTTCGACGAGGCCATGGCCTGGGCGGACTCGACCGACCCGGCGCTACGGGTCAAGGGCGTGGAGCGGCTCGACCAGGCCGACGCCGTCGCCATCGCGGACCGGCAACGCCTGCTCCTGCGTCAGGACGGGATAGCGCAGGTGCCGCCGCGGCCGCGGGTCAGCACCCGGGTGAACCCGGCGGGGCTGACCAACCGGCAGCTCGACGTGGCGAAGCTGGTGGCCCGCGGCTTCACGAACGCCGAGATCGCCCACCGTCTCTACATCTCTCCCAAGACGGCCGACCACCACGTCTCCGCCGTACTGAGCAAGCTCGGCGTGCCCACCCGGCGGGCGGTCGTCATCTCGGCGGACGAGCTGGGACTCTCCTGACGGGACCGCCGTACGACGCGGCAGCCCGGCGGCGTACCCATGAGGGTCAGCCGAGGTCCATCGTCCAGCAGACGGCGGTGCCGTCGAGTGCGACGACCCCGTCGCCGCGGACCACACGGGTGGCCAGCGTGGTGATCGGCTTGTCCTCCCGCACCGAGGTCACCTCGACCTCGCCGGTGATCACGTCGCCCGGCCGGGTCGGGGCGAGGAACCGCCAGTGGGTCTCGAGGAAGACCGTGCCGGGCCCGGGCAGCTTCTCGGCTACGACGGCGTTGAGGATCGCCGACGTCACGCCGCCCTGTACGACGATGCCGCCGAACCGCGTGCGTGCGGCGGCGGCCTCGTCGTAGTGCAATGGGTTGCGGTCACCGCTCATTGCGGTGAAGCGCTCGATGTCCGCGGCCTCGACGGTCCGGGTCAGGGACGCGCGATCCCCGACCCGGGGGGCGCCGTGTGCCCAGGCGGACGGGTGGCTGTTCTGCGTCATGCGCGGAGCCTTTCAGGTGGGGCGGCGGTCGGTACGCCGACGCGTGGTCGTCACGGCGCCGGAGGTCGGCCGAACCCGACGGCGCCCAGGACCGCTCCCGGGACCCGATCGAGCAGCTCGGCGTCGGGGGCGGCGCCCAGGGTGTCGTTGACCGTGGCGAACGCCAGCCGCAGGGCGACGTACAGCGTGATCGCGAAGATCTGCTGGTCCTGGAACCCCAGGCGGCGCAGGTCCTCCACATCGGCCTCGGTCGTGGAGTTGGGGTCCTTGGCCATCCGTCGGGCCCACGCCACCAGAGCAGCATCGGCCGCGGGCAGGGCCGAGGTGTCCCCGCCGATCACGGCCGTCGCGAACCCGTCCGAGGCGTCGGCGGCGAGCTTGCCGCCCCACACCAACGAACAGTACGAGTCGCCCATCGCCGACGCCGCGGCCGTGATGAGAAGGCCGCGCTGCCGCGCGTCGAGGCTCCCCATGCTTCCGGCCAGGCCCAACGCCTGGGACATGAGATAGAGCGACTCGGGGCTGGTCGCCCAGAGTCGGGTGAGGTGGGCGACGTACCCCTGGGAGCTCAGGTCTCTGGCGTAGAGGTGCTCGACGGCCTCGGTCGGCTCGGGTTCGGCCAGGAAGCTGGCCGCGGGTGCCGAGTGGTCGTCTGCGGTCTGGTGGCTTTGCATTGTGGACATGGTGATCCCTTTCGGTTCGGCTGAGAAGTGGGTGAGTGAGGTACGGCGGGTCTGCGGTCAGGCGGCGGGCACCACCCCACCCACCCGGACCGTGCGTTCGGCGAGCTGGCTGGCTTCGACCTCGAGGGCCCGGCTCAGCTCGCCCTGCAGCTCGAGGAACCGGCTCGCCCGCGGGAAGTCGCCGAGGGCGCGGGTCACCCGGAAGGTGTCGGCCACGGCCGCGTCCCGCTCTGTCTGGTAGCCGGCCATCGCCGCCGCTTCACGGGCCGGATCGTCCCGGCGGCCGGGCCCGGGCTCGCCGAGGAAGTGTCCGGCGGCATCGGCCAGCAGCGCGGCGTCCCGGAACGCATCGGTGATCCCGTGCCCGGTGATCGGGTCGCGGTGGTAGCCGGCATCTCCGACGAGCGCCCATCCGGGCCCGGCGGCCTGGCGCAGGTGGTTCGGTAAGCCCACCGCGCCCCGCACCGGTGCGGAGATGCTGTCCGGGAGCACGCGGTCGGCGAGGCCCGGCACGGTCTCCCGCAGCGCCCGCAGCCAGGCGTCGGCCCGGCCGGCCCCCGCGCGCAGCACCGGTGCGAACGCCGTCGTGGGTCGGATCAGCCACACACAACCCTGGCCGTGGTGGGTGGGGAACACGCCGCCGAACGCCTCGTCTGCGAGGTGGAACTCGATGCCGTCCCAGGGCACGTCGTCGACGTACGTGTAGAGACACGCACCGCTCGCGGCGTACGACGCCACGGTGCTCGCGCCGACCCAGCCGGCAAGCCGGGAGTGCACGCCGTCGGCACCGACGACGAGTCGCGCCGTCAGCTCCCGCTGGTCACTGCGCGCGTCGCGAGCGCTGACCCCGACCACCCTGCCGCCGGCCCCGCGCAGTACGCCGGTCGCGGTCGTCCGGGTCAGCAGGGTCGCACCCGCTCGCACGGCCGCGTCCGCGAGGATCCGGTCCAGGATGTGGCGACGCGGCGCGAGCAGCAGGTCCACGCCGGCCCGGTCCTTGACGGTCCGGCGCACCGGGTCGGGAGCCTGCGGGCCGTACTCGTGGAACCACACCGACCTGATCGGTGGCGCGCCGCTGTCCAGGACCTCCTGCAGCAACCCCCAGCGCGCCAGCTGCACGACGCCGCCGCGGACCAGCGAGTGGGTGGAGGTGGTGTCCTGGGGCAGGGCCGCCCGGTCCACCAGGGCGACGTCATAGCCGGCCCGGGCCAGGAGCATCGCCGTCGCGGCGCCCGCACACCGCGCGCCGACGACGACCACGTCGTGGTGGGTGACCGGGTGAGGAACCGTCATGCTGCTCTCCTGTTACTGGGGACGAGGTGCTTCGTGAACCCTAGGAACCCGGAGAACGTTCGATCGTCGGGAGGAGCTCCCTATCTTTGGAGACTTGCGGGTACGGCGACCCCACTCAGCTCGACCAGCCGGGTCTCGGTCGACAGCCGAGGCGAGTCCAGGACGGATCGAAGTTCGCCGTACTCGACGAGCCCTCAGATGCCGAATACTGTGCTCAGGAACTCTGGGCATCGACACGGAGGGCATCGCATGGCAGGCGAAGCAACGGTCGAGGAGCTGTCCGATCGGGTGATGATCGCGGCGCTGGGGTGGTACGAGCTGTTGACCGTGCAGCTCGGTGTCCGTCTTGGTTGCTACGAGCGACTGGCGGAAGGCCCGCTCACGGCCGAGGAGCTGTCCGGCGAGGTCGGGATCGGGTCGCGGTACGCGTCGGAGTGGCTCGAGCAACAGGCGACCGCCGGGCTGGTCGCAGTGGTCACCGACGGGGACGCTGCCGAACGCCGGTACGGGCTGAGCGCGGCGCAACGTGCGGTCCTCACCGAGCCGGGGAGCTCCACCTCGCTGGTTCCGTTGATCTTGCAGGGCGCGGCGATGGCGGCCACCTTGCCACGCCTGGAGCAGGCGTTCCGCACCGGCGGTGGGGTCCCGTACGCCGAGTACGGCGAGGACATCCGCCGGGGGATCGAGCTGGAGAATCGGCCGCTGTTCCTGGACGGGCTCGCTGACTGGCTGGCGGCGGTGCCCGGTCTGGATGAACGGCTGCGGCGAGCGGGTGGCCGGGTCGCGGATGTGGGTTGTGGCACCGGCTGGTCGGCGATCGCGCTGGCGCGCGCGTATCCCGCGGTGCGGGTGGACGGCTTCGATCTCGACGACGCCTCGGTCGCCGACGCGCGGCGGAACGTCGAGGACGCCGGGCTGTCGTCACGAGTGACGGTGCAGGTGCGCGACGCGCGGGACCCGGGTCTGGCGGGTAGCTATGACCTCGTGTGCGCGTTCGAGACGTTGCACGACATGGGCGATCCGTCGGCGGCGCTGGCCGCGTGCCGATCTCTCGTCACCGACGACGGGTGGGTGCTGGTGGCAGACATGGCGGCCGCGGACACGTTCGGGGCTCCCGGTGACGAGCTGCAGCGGTTCCTGTACGCGTTCAGCGTCCTGCACTGCCTACCTGTCGGCATCGCCGATGCGCCGACGCCTGGCGAGTCGGCCGCCACCGGAACGCTGCTGCGCCCGGCGGCGCTCGAGCGTCTGGCCGCCGGGGCCGGCTTCGCCACCATCTCCCGCCTCGACATTCCCCACGACAAGTGGCGGTTCTGGGCGCTCCAGCCGTGACCGGCATCGGCGGCCTCCCGCACCTCGCCGCCCCGACGTAGGAGCTCCATCGGGTACCCCCGAGGTTGCTCGACGTAGCCGTCGGTGCGCCCTAGCTCTTGAGGCTTGCGGGGACGGCCAGCCCGCTCAGCTCGGCCAGCCGGGCCAGCGCCGGACCCGCGTTGGCCCGCAGGCGCCCGAGCGCGTCGTCCAGCTCCGCGGAACCGCCGTACTCGGGCGGGATGCGCGCCGGGTTGAGCGCGACCCGGTCCGCCCACGCCTTGATGTCGGGCTCGGAGGTGAACGACGCCGCTGCCCGGGCGCCCAGAACGGTCATGCGCGCCCACTCGGCCATCGAGTTGCCGTACGGCGTCGGCGGACAGAGCCGGTTCTTCTCGTCGTCGTCGTCGCGCGTCGCCTCGACGTACCCCAGGACCGCCGCCCCGAAGCACGGGAAGCCGGCGCGGATCGCCTGCAGCGTGATCACCTCAGGCCGCCAGACGGGGACCGGCGTCGGGTACTTCAGGCCGTCCGCCGCGCAGTGCACCACGAGGGCGTCGTCGGCGATGCCGACCGAACCGTCCGCGAACGTGAGCTTCCCGCGGTCCACCTGCTCGATGTGCCCGCGGCGTACGACGTTCTCGATGGTGCGCAGCTGCTCGAGCTCCCACATCGCCAGCGTGGGTGCCTTGGCCATCGTCGCCGGCGCGCCACGGTCCATGCGCAGCATGATGCCCAGGTCCTCCAGCCGGAGGAACAGGTCCTCCACCGAGGCCGATGCCGCCGCTGCCTGCATCGTGTCCGCGACCATGCCCATGAAGATCGCGGGATCGGGCTGGACCACGGCGCGGTTCATCATCCACGGTTCGCGCGGCCGCACCCAGCAGATCGCGTCGGGGTCGACCCCGCGCGCCAGCAGCCAGATGACGGCGTCGGTCGCGGTCTTACCCGTCCCCGCGATCACGTACTGGCTCGGCGCCTCCTCCAACCGCGCGAGGTCGTTGACCGGGATCACCCGCACGTCGTCCGCGAGCCCGAACGGCGCCGGCTTCTCCGCCGGGATGCTGGGGGCCAGGTAATGGCCGTCGACGACCCGGCAGCGCTCAGGCACCTCGAACCGCTCGCCCGAGATGCGCGAGACGAAGGTGCGATCCCCGAGGTACTCGGTGTTGGGGAAGAACTCGACCTTGCCCGGCTGCACCATCCGCTCGGCGAGCATGCGGCCGTAGTAGGCGCAGATCTCCGGCTGGGTGGCCCGCTCCTGCAGCCCCGCCTCAGGTCCGTGCTGCTGCAGCCTGCCGCCGCCCATCAGCGTCGACGGGACGCCGTAGAAGGCGGAGGCCTGGTGCAGGCGAACGAAGGGATAGGCCTCGAGCCAGTGGCCGCCGACGCCGTGGCGACGGTCGATGAGCGCCACGCGTACGTCGGCGTGGTCGATCAGGGCGTCCGTGAACGCCATCCCCATGGCGCCGGCTCCCACCACGAGGTAGTCGGCTTCGACGGTGCGCGTCACGGAACAACTGAAGCACGCCCGAGCCGCTCCCGTCCTCGAAGTCGAAATCTCTCGCCGCGACATCGGGAGCACGATTCGGCAACGCGGCGCCTCGCGGCGCCGTACGCTCAGACGCTGAGTAACCCAGCGGAGGGCTGGCGGCATGATGGGTCAGGCACTGGTACGAGCGGGTTCGCCCGACCCCGGGTCGCGTCGCCGCCCCGGCCACCAGGTCCTGGCCCTGGTCCTGGTCGCGGCGGCGTACTACCTGGGTGCCCAGCTGGGCCTGAGCCTCTCCCTCGTCGACCACAACGTCACTCCCCTGTGGCCTCCGACCGGCATCGCGGTCACCGCGTTCCTGTTGCTCGGCCGGAACATGTGGCCGGGCGTCGCCGTCGCCGCGCTCGCGGTGAACCTGCCGATCACCGCCACCCCGCTGGCGGCGGCCGCCACGGCGGCGGGCAACACCCTGGCGCCGTACGTGGCCGCCCTCTTGTTGGAGCGGGTCGGCTTCCGCCGCCAGCTCGACCGCCAGCGCGACGCCCTCGCGATCGTCTTCCTGGGCGCGCTGGCGAGCATGCTGATCAGCGCGACGACCGGCACGGCGACGCTGGCGGTCTCGGGGGCGATCTCGTCGGGTGAGCTGCCCGGTGCCTGGGCGGTGTGGTGGACCGGCGATGCCATGGGCGTCCTGGCGGTCGCCCCGTTCCTGCTGTGCCTGCCGCTGTTCTGGGAGCTGGAGCCGTGGCCCACGGCCCGCTGGGTCGAGGCCGTGGCGCTCCTGGTGTTGGTCACGGCGGTGAGCGCCTGGGCGGCCCGGTCGGAGGCCCAGGTGCTGTTTCTGGTCCTGCCCGTCCTCGGCTGGGCGGCCTGGCGCCTCCAGCTGCGGGGCGCCGCGCCGGCAGCGTTGATCGCGTCGCTGGTGGCCACCAGCTCCGCGACCAACGGAAGCGGACCGTTCGCCGCCGAGTCCCTGGCCCAACGGATGTTGACCCTGCAGGGCTTCAACGCCTGCGTCGCGGTCACGTCGTTCTTCCTCGCGGCCCTGGTGAGCGAACGGCTCCGGACCGCCGACGCGCTCGCAGCGGCCGCCACCGAACGCGTCCGCCGGGAGCACCAGATCGCCGAGACGCTGCAGCGAAGCCTGCTCCCGGATCGGCTCCCGCAGGTTCCCGGCGTCGATCTGGCGGCGCGCTACGTGCCCGCCACCGCGGACGTCGAGGTGGGCGGGGACTGGTACGACGTCATCTCGCTGCCCGACGGCCGCCTCGGCCTGACCATCGGCGACGTGGCCGGCCACGGGCTGCTGGCCGCGACCTCCATGGGCCAGCTCCGGATGGCGGTGCGAGCCTACGTGCTGCAGGATCCCGCACCGCAGGCCGTACTGGCCGGCCTCGAACGACTGGTGACCCAGCTGCCGATGCCGGAGATGGCGACCCTGCTCTACCTGCTCTTCGACCCCGACACGGGCAGCGTGCGGTACGCCAACGCCGGCCACCTGCCCCCGGTCCTCGTGGCCGACGGACAGAGCACCTTCCTGACCGACGCCCTCGTACCTCCGCTCGGCGTGACCACCGGCACCACGTTCCTCGAGGCGAGCCTCACGCTCCAACCGGGGGCGACGCTGGTGCTGTACACCGATGGGCTGGTCGAGCGCCGCCGGGTCTCTCTTCAAGACGGCCTCGACCGGCTGGGCCGGGAGGCGTTGGCCGACGTCGGAGTCGACGCGCTCTGCGACCTGCTGCTCCACACCCTGTCCGGCCCTGAGCCGGCAGCCGACGACATCGCCCTGTTGGTGGTCCGGATGATCCCGCTCACCGGCACCCCGCTGGCGCTGGCGCTGCCCGCCGAGGCGCGCAACCTTCAGGAGATGCGGCGGGCCGTGCACCGTTGGCTGAGGGACTCGGGAATCGCCGACGACGACCGGAACGACGTACTGATCGCGTGCGGCGAGGCCTGCGCCAACGCCGTACGACACGCCTACCCCGTGCGGCCAGGCGTCATGGAGCTCGAGGCGCGGCTCTCTCAGGAGACCGTTTCGATCACCGTGCGCGACCACGGTCGCTGGCGCACCCCCGTCCACCGCGGCGGCGGCTGGGGCCTGCAGCTGATGCGCGGCCTGATGGACTCGGTCGAGCTGGTCACCACCGACGCCGGGACCGAGGTCACCATGCTCCGCCGGGTCACCGCGGGAGGCATCGGATGACAGAGCTGGCGACCGTCGACGCGGTCACGCTCGACGGGACGCCCGTGGTGCGGGTGAGCGGCGAGATCGACCTGTCGAACGCCGCTGACGTCATGGAGGCCATCGCCGCGACCCTCCCCACCAACGCCACCACCGTCGTCGTCGACCTGAGCGACACCGGCTACGTCGACAGCGCCGGCATCGCCATGCTCTTCCGGCTGGCCGAGCGACTCGGCCACGGCCGGCAGCAGCTGCACCTGGTCGTCCCTACCGGCGCGCCGATCCGCCGAGTCCTGGAGCTGACGAACCTGACCAGCGTGATCCCGGTCCACGACACGCTCCGAGCGACCTGACCAACGGCCCGGCGCAGCATCGGGTCCATGATCGTGTCCGTGTACGACGACCTGGGCGCGCCCGTCCCGCTGCCGACTCCGCCTCGACGGATCGTCTCTCTGGTCCCCTCCCTGACCGAGGCCGTGGCCGCCGGCCATCGCGAGCTGCTGGTCGGCGTCACGGACTGGTGCACCCATCCGGGCGATCTCGACGTACGCCGGGTCCGCGGCACCAAGAACCCCGACCGCAAGGCCATCGTGGACCTCCGGCCCGACCTGGTGCTGGCCAACAAGGAGGAGAACCGCGAGCTCGACGTCCGGCGCCTCCGGGAGGCCGGGGTACCGGTGTGGGTGACGGTCATCGAGTCGCTCCCGCAGGCGTTCCGGTCGCTCCGGCGGGTCTTCTCCGAAGCCCTCGGCGTCGAGCTCCCGGACTGGCTGCTCGAGGCCGAGGCGCTGTGGCCGGACACCCGGCTCGACACGCTGCCCGCCGCGGCCGGCCGGGTCGCCGTACCGATCTGGCGTGACCCCTGGATGGTCGTCGGCAGCTCGACCTTCACCGGCGACCTGCTGCGGCGCGCGGGTCTCGAGAACGCCTTCGGCGACCGTCCCGACCGCTACCCGAAGGTCGACCTGGCGGAGATCGACCGCGCCGGGGTCGACCTGGTCCTGCTACCCGACGAGCCCTACGTCTTCACCGCCGACGACGGCCCCGAGGCCTTCCGGAGTACGCCGACGACCCTCGCCAGCGGGCGCCTCCTCACCTGGTACGGCCCCTCGCTCCTCGAGGCGCACGACGAGCTCGCCCGCCTCGCCCGCCTCGTCGGCCTGGCCCGCGGGTCACGGCCCGACTGAGACCTGCGCCACTTCTGGCCACCCACCCTTCCGGCCGATTAGTAGGACGTCCTACTATTTGCTTGGACGTCCAAGTATTTCCTGCTAGCCCGGCCAGGAGCCCTCCATGACCACCGCACCGACCACCCCACAGACCACCGCCCTGCATCAGCCGCAACACCCGATCCGGTTCGTCACCGCGGCCAGCCTCTTCGACGGGCACGACGCGTCGATCAACATCATGCGGCGGATCCTGCAGTCGCAGGGCGCCGAGGTGGTGCACCTGGGCCACAACCGCTCGGTGCAGGAAGTGGTCGACGCCGCACTCGAGGAGGACGTGCAGGGCGTCGCGATCTCGTCGTACCAGGGCGGGCATGTGGAGTACTTCGAGTACCTCGTCGAGCTGCTGAGGGAGCGCGGCGCCGGCCACATCAAGGTGTACGGCGGTGGCGGCGGGGTCATCGTGGCCGACGAGATCGCGCGGCTGGCCAAGAGCGGGGTGACGATCTTCTCCCCCGAGGACGGCCAGACCCTGGGCCTGGTCGGCATGATCAACACGATGATCCGCGACTGCGACGTCGACCTCTGGCGGCAGGCGCAGGTGAGCGCCGACGCGGTGATCTCCGGCGACCGGTTCTCCGTCGCTCGCGCGATCACCGGTGCGGAGTCCGGCAAGCTCTCCGAGGAGATGCTGGAGCGGCTGCGGTCGGCCGCCGCGGACCGCGTCGTACCCGTCCTCGGCATCACCGGCACCGGTGGCTCCGGCAAGTCCAGCCTCACCGACGAGCTGGTCCGCCGGTTCCGGGTCGACCAGCAGGACAAGCTCCGGATCGCCGTGATCGCGGTCGACCCGACCCGCCGCAAGGGCGGCGGCGCGCTGCTCGGTGACCGGATCCGGATGAACGCCCTCGAGGGACACCAGACCTTCTTCCGCAGCCTGGCCACCCGCGGCAGCCACGAGCTGCCGGCGTCGCTGGCCGACGTGATCACCGTGGTCAAGGCCGCCGGCTTCGACCTGGTGGTCGTCGAGACCCCGGGCATCGGCCAGGGCGACGCGGCGATCGTGCCGTTCGTCGACACCAGCATGTACGTCATGACGCCGGAGTTCGGCGCCGCCAGCCAGCTGGAGAAGATCGACATGCTCGACTTCGCCGACACCGTCGCCATCAACAAGTTCGAGCGCCGCGGCGCCATGGACGCCCTGCGCGACGTCGGCCGGCAGCTGGTCCGCAACCGCAACGCCTGGGGGAAGGGCCCCGAGGACATGCCGGTCTTCGGCACCAGCGCGGCCCACTTCAACGACGACGGCGTGACCGCGCTCTACCAGCACCTGCGCGGCACGCTCGCCGAGCTCGGGCTGGCCGTCGACACCGGCACGTTGCCTCACGTCGACGTGCGCCACTCCTCCGGCTCGGCGCAGATCGTGCCCGGCAACCGGGTCCGCTACCTCGCCGAGATCGCCGAGACCGTGCGCGGCTACCACGAAGACACCGAGCGACTGGCCCTGGCCGCCGCCCGCGCCCAGCGGCTCGAGCTGGTGGCCGGGGAGCTGTCCTCCCCCGGCGCCGAGCTCGAGGAGCTGGTCGAGCAGGCCCGCCGCGAGCTTCCCCACGAGATCCGGGACCAGATCGAGCGCTGGCCGACGGTCGTGGCGTCGTACCGGGGCGACGAGCAGGTCGTGACGGTCCGCGACCGGGAGGTCCACACCGCGCTGGTGCGCCAGTCCCTGTCCGGCAACAAGATCCGGCGCGTCGCCCTCCCCCGGTACGCCGACCACGGCGAGCTGGTGCGCTACTGGCGGCGCGAGAACCTCCCCGGCTACTTCCCCTTCACCGCGGGCGTGTTCCCGTTCAAGCGCGACGGAGAGGACCCGGCGCGGATGTTCGCGGGCGAGGGCGACCCGTTCCGCACCAACCGGCGCTTCAAGATCCTCTCCGAGCACGCCGAGGCGACCCGGCTCTCGACGGCGTTCGACTCGGTGACGCTCTACGGCCGCGACCCCGACCCGCGCCCCGACATCTACGGCAAGGTCGGCACCAGCGGCGTCAGCGTCGCGACGCTCGACGACATGGAGGCGCTGTACGACGGCTTCGACCTGGTCGCCCCGAGCACCTCGGTCTCGATGACCATCAACGGTCCGGCCCCGACCGTCCTGGCCTTCTTCCTCAACACGGTCATCGACCAGCAGGTCGAGAAGTTCCGTGAGAAGGAGGGCCGCGAGCCGAGCCCGGCCGAGCACGAGGAGCTGACGGCGTACGCGCTGGCCAACGTCCGCGGGACCGTCCAGGCCGACATCCTCAAGGAGGACCAGGGCCAGAACACCTGCCTGTTCTCCACCGAGTTCTCGCTGCGGATGATGGGCGACATCCAGCAGTACTTCATCGACCACAACGTCCGGAACTTCTACTCCGTCTCGATCTCCGGCTACCACATCGCCGAGGCCGGGGCGAACCCCATCAGCCAGCTCGCCTTCACGCTCGCCAACGCGTTCACGTACGTCGAGACGTACCTCGCGCGCGGCATGGACATCGACGACTTCGCGCCGAACCTGTCCTTCTTCTTCAGCAACGGCATGGACCCGGAGTACACGGTGCTGGGTCGCGTCGCACGTCGCATCTGGTCGGTCGCGATGCGCGATCGCTACGGCGCGAACGAACGCAGCCAGAAGCTGAAGTACCACGTGCAGACGAGCGGCCGCAGCCTGCACGCGCAGGAGATCCAGTTCAACGACATCCGCACGACCTTGCAGGCGCTGATCGCGATCTACGACAACTGCAACTCGCTGCACACGAAC
>DASXRJ010000246.1:0-9043 GCA_036506675.1 Nocardioides sp.
TAGGCCACCACGAGGTCAGCGACCTGCGCGGCCGAGAGGTCGGCAAGAGATCCGTCAAGCTGGGCAAGGGTGTAGGCGACGTGCTCCCCGGACTTGCGGATCTCCAGGCCCTCGCCGACGCACACGATCGGCGTCATCCCGGCGGCCAGCACCCGCTTGGCCTTGGCGTTGACCACCTCGTCGGTCTCGGTGTGGTATTCCCGGCGCTCGCTGTGGCCGACCACGACATAGGTGCAGCCGAGCTTGGCCAGCATCGCCGCGGAGATCTCGCCGGTGTAGGCGCCTCCGTCGTGGACCGAAGCGTCTTGGGCGCCGTACTTGATCGAGAGCCGGTCGCCGTCGACGAGCGTTTGTACGCCGCGCAGGTCGGTGTACGGCGGCACCACGACCACCTCGGCCTTGGCGTAGTCGTGGCGCTTGTCCGAGAGCGTCCAGGCGAGCTTCTGGACCAGGACGACTGCTTCCTGGTGGTTGAGGTTGGACTTCCAGTTGCCCGCCATCAGCGGGATCCGGGTGTGCTTGGACAAGGGTGTGCTCCTGATGGGGTTGCGGTCAGTCCTCGAGGACGGAGATGCCGGGCAGCTCCTTGCCCTCGAGGTACTCCAGGCTGGCGCCGCCACCGGTCGAGATGTGGCCGAAGGCCGCCTCGTCGAAGCCGAGCTGGCGGCACGCGGCGGCCGAGTCGCCGCCACCGACGACCGAGAGGCCTCCCCCTGTGACGGAGACCTTGGTCAGTGCCTCGGCGACCGCGCGGGTGCCGCCGGCGAACTCCGCGACCTCGAACACGCCCATCGGGCCGTTCCAGAACACCGTCTTCGCGTCGGCGAGCTCGGCCGCGAACGCCGCGCCCGAGTCGGGGCCGATGTCGAGACCCAGTGCGTCGGCCGGGATCGCGTCGGCCGCGACCACCCTCGGCTCCGGCGTCCGGTCACCGGACGGGAACGCGGTGTCGACCACGATGTCGGTGGGCAGCACGATCTCGACGCCGGTCTCCTCGGCACGCGCCAGGTAGGCCCGGCAGGTGTCCAGCTGGTCGTCCTCGAGCAGGCTCTTGCCGACCTCGTGGCCCTGAGCCTTGAGGAAGGTGAAGACCATGCCGCCGCCGATCAGCAGCCTGTCGGCCTTGCCGAGCAGGTTGTCGATCACGCCGAGCTTGTCGGAGACCTTCGACCCGCCGAGTACGACGACATACGGCCGCTCGGGCGTCTCGGTCAGCCGCCGGAGGACCTCGATCTCGGTGGCCACCAGGTTGCCCATGGCGTGCGGCAGTCGCTGCGCCACGTCGTACACACTCGCCTGCTTGCGGTGCACCACGCCGAACCCGTCGGACACGAACGCGTCGCCCAGCGCCGCCAGCCGGTCGGCGAAGGCACCCCGCTCCGCATCGTCCTTGCTGGTCTCGCCCGGGTTGAACCGCACGTTCTCGAGTACGGCGACCTGGCCGTCGGCCAGTCCCTCGACCGTCGCCAACGCCGACTCACCAACCGTGTCGGTCGCGAACGTCACCGGCGCCCCGAGCAGCTCACCGAGCCGCTCGGCCACCGGGGCCAGCGTGTACCTCGGGTCGGGCGCACCCTTGGGACGCCCGAGGTGAGCGAGTACGACGACCCGCGCGCCGGCGTCGACCAGCGACCGGATCGTGGGGACCGAGGCCCGGATCCGGCCGTCGTCGGTGATAGTGGTCCCGTCGAGCGGCACGTTGAGGTCCGAGCGGACCAGGACCCGCTTGCCGCGCAGGTCACCCAGCTTCGAGAGCGTGCTCGTCATGCCGCTCAGAGGGTCGCGCCGA
This sequence comes from Nocardioides sp., assembly GCA_036506675.1. GTDB lineage: Bacteria > Actinomycetota > Actinomycetes > Propionibacteriales > Nocardioidaceae > Nocardioides. The sequence goes on from DASXRJ010000246.1 coordinate 1,790, forward strand.
CGTGGACCAGGAGGTCCGCGAGCCGGTTGGAGTAGCCCCACTCGTTGTCGTACCAGCCGATTACCTTGACCTGGTTGCCGATCACCTTGGTCAGCGGCGAGTCGAAGATGCACGATGCCGGGTCGGTGACGATGTCGGAGGACACGATCGGGTCGGTGCAGTACTTCAGGTAGCCCTTCAGCTCACCCTCGGCCGCGGCCTTCACGATCTCGTTGACCTCCTCCACGGAGGTCTCACGCGCGGCCTCGAAGGTCAGGTCGGTGGCCGAGCCGGTCGGCACGGGCACGCGCAGGGCGAAGCCGTCGAGCTTGCCCTTGAGCTCGGGCAGCACGAGGCCGATCGCCTTCGCGGCGCCGGTCGAGGTCGGGATGATGTTGAGCGCGGCGGCGCGGGCGCGACGCGGGTCCTTGTGGATGTTGTCCTGCAGGTTCTGGTCGGCCGTGTAAGCGTGGATCGTGGTCATCAGACCGCGGTTGATGCCGAGCCCGTCGTTGAGCGCCTTGGCCATCGGCGCGAGGCAGTTGGTCGTGCACGACGCGTTGGAGATGACGGTGTGCTGCGAGCCGTCGTACAGGTCGTGGTTGACGCCCATCACGATCGTGATGTCCTCGTTGGAGGCGGGCGCGGAGATGATGACCTTCTTGGCGCCGCCCGCGTCGACGTGCGCGCGGGCCTTGGTCGCATCGGTGAAGAAGCCGGTGGACTCGATGACCACGTCGGCGCCGATGTCGCCCCACTTGAGGTTCGAGGGGTCGCGCTCGGCGAACGCGATGATCTCCTGGTCGCCGACCTTGATGGCGGTGTCCGTGGAGGTGACCTCGGCGTCGAGACGCCCGAGGATCGAGTCGTACTTCAGCAGGTGTGCCAGCGAGGCGTTGTCGGTGAGGTCGTTGACCCCCACGATCTCGATGTCGGCGCCGGAGGCACGAACGGCGCGGAAGAAGTTGCGGCCGATGCGGCCGAAGCCGTTGATCCCTACACGAACAGTCATTGCGTACTCCTTGACGGGGGGCCTTCGGTGACCCCTGGCTAGTCCGGCCTTCAGTGACCCGCGGTCGACCCTATCTCCCGTGCGCGCGGCCCAGACAGGGCCATCCGCCCTACGTGCGAGTAATCAATCGCTCACGCCTCTTCGGCGAGCATCTCCGGGGTCAGCGACGCCTCGGTGTCGGGGATGCCGAGCTCTTCGGCGCGCTTGTCGGCCATCGCCAGGAGCCGCCGGATCCGCCCGGCGATGGCGTCCTTGGTGAGCACCGGCTCGTGCAGCTGTCCGAGCTCCTCCAGCGAGGCCTGCTTGTGCTCGAGGCGCAGCGCGCCGGCCAGCTTGAGGTGGTCGGGCACCTCCTCGCCGAGGATCTCCAGCGCCCGCTCGACCCGGGCGCCCGCGGCGACCGCGGCGCGGGCCGACCGGCGCAGGTTGGCGTCGTCGAAGTTGGCCAGCCGGTTTGCGGTCGCGCGCACCTCGCGGCGCATCCGGCGCTCCTCCCAGGCCATCAGCGACTCGTGCGCACCCAGCCGGGTCAGCAGCGCGCCGATCGCGTCGCCGTCGCGGATCACCACGCGGTCGACGCCGCGGACCTCGCGCGACTTGGCCTGGATGCCGAGCCGGCGGGCGACGCCCACCAGCGCGAGAGCCGCCTCGGGGCCTGGGCAGGTCACCTCGAGCGAGGACGAGCGGCCGGGCTCGGTCAGCGAGCCGTGGGCCAGGAACGCGCCGCGCCACGCGGCGACGGCGTCGCAGCCGCCGCCGGAGACGACCTGGGGCGGCAGCCCTCGGACCGGCCGGCCGCGCTGGTCGAGCAGCCCGGTCTGGCGGGCGAGCGCCTCGCCGTCCTTGACCACGCGGACGACGTACCGGCTGCCCTTGCGGATGCCGTTTCCCTGCACCATCACGACGTCGGAGCGGTGGCCGAAGACGTCCGCGATGTCGCGACGCAGGCGGCGCGCCGCGGCACCGGTGTCGAGCTCGGCCTCGACCACGATCCGGCCGCTGACGATGTGGAGTCCACCCGCGAAACGCAGCGTGGAGGACACCTCCGACTTTCGACAACAGGTCTTGGTGATCTGGGTGTTCGCAAGCTCAGCCTTCACCTGTGCCGTCATTGCCATCCGGGCATCCTGCCATTTCGTCAGTCGTGATGTCCCGCCATGATGCGGGCGAATGCGTGCGCGAGCCGTTCGGGATCGTGCCGAGGGCTGCCGTCGGCCGCGGCCACGTCGGCGACCACGAGCTCGGCCCCGGACGAAGCCACGACCTGTTCGAGGGTATCCCGGTCCGTCACCGACTTCACGTCGGCCAGCACCGTGTGGATCCGGAGGTCGGGCGCGTGCTTGAAGATCGCGGCCAGATGGTCCTCCGGCGCGTAGCCGGGCGTCTCCCCCGCCTGCCCCTCGAGATTGAGTACGACGAGCACCCGGCCCTCGGTCTCCACCAGCGCCTTGCGCAGGTCGGGCACCAGCAGGTGGGGAATCACCGACGTGTACCAGCTGCCCGGACCCAGCACCACCCACTCCGAGTTGAGTACGGCGTCGACCGCCTCCGAGCACGCCTGCGGGTCGGCCGGGTCGAGCGCGATCGACACGACCTGCCCGGTGGTGGTCGCCAGCTCGGCCTGTCCCCTCACCATGGTCAGCGCCCTCGGGTCACTGGGGTCCAGCCCACGCACCTGGGCGGTCACGTCCATCGGCGTCACCGCCATCGGCAGCACCCGTCCGCGCGCGCCGAGCAGCCGGCCCACCCAGTCGAGAGCGTCGACGTGGTCGCCGAGCAGCTCCCAGAGCGCCACGATCAGCAGGTTGCCGACGGCGTGCCCCTTCATCGGGCCCTCGCCCGCGAAGCGGTGCTGGACCACCTGCTCCCAGGTGCGGCCCCACTCGGAGTCGTCGCACAGCGCCGCGAGCGCCATCCGCAGGTCACCCGGCGGGAGTACGCCGAACTCGCCGCGCAGCCGTCCCGACGAGCCGCCGTTGTCGGCGACCGTCACCACTGCGGTGAGGTCGTCGACGAGCCGTCGCAACGCGGAGAGCGAGGCGTGCAGGCCGTGGCCACCGCCGAGGGCGGTGACGGCGACCTGAGGGCGTTCTTCGATCACGTCACTCCCGGCCGAGATCGCGATGAGCGGCGCGGGCGTCGTACCCCTGGTCGCGCAGCCGCGAGGCGATCTCCTCGCTCATCGCGACCGAGCGGTGCTTGCCGCCGGTGCAGCCGACGGCGACGGTCATGAACCGCTTGCCCTCAGACAGGTAGCCGGCAGCCACGGTCTCCAGCACCGGCACGTACTGGCTCAGGAACTCCTGCGCACCCGGCCGGCCCTTCACGTACGCCGCCACGTCGGCGTCGCGGCCGGTGTGCGCGCGCAGCTCGGGGATCCAGAACGGGTTGGGCAGGAACCGCATGTCGGCCACGAAGTCGGCATCGACGGGGATGCCGTACTTGAACCCGAAGCTGACCACGTTGATCCGCAGTCGCGTGGTCTCCGGCGTACCGAACGCCTCGGCGACCCGGTCGGTCAGCTGGTGCACGTTGAGGTTGGTGGTGTCGATGATCACGTCGGCGATGCTGCGCAGGTCGGCCAGCGCCACCCGCTCGCGCTGCAGCCCGTCGAGCAGCCGTCCGCTGCCCTGCAACGGGTGCGGCCGCCGGGCCGCCTCCTGCCGTCGCACGAGTACGTCGTCGGAGGCCTCCAGGTAGAGCAGTGTGATCCGGCGCTTCGACGCGTCGTCGGCCAGCGTGGCCTGCAGCGAGTCGAAGAACGACCCGGAGCGTACGTCGACCACCGCGGCGATCGGCTGCTCCGGGCCGCGGCTCTCGTCGACCAGCCGCACCACGTCGGGCAGCAGCGACGGCGGCAGGTTGTCGACGACGAAGTAGCCGAGATCCTCCAGCTCCTTGGCCGCGGTCGAGCGTCCGGCGCCGGTCATCCCGGTCACCACGACGACCTCGCCCTTGTGCAGCGCGGCCGGGCTCTCCCCCAAGCTCTGGCCCAAACTCTGGCCCAAACTCTGGCCCAAGCTCTCGCCCGGACCGTCCCCCGGTGGCACCATGTCAGCTCTCCTCGATCTCGCCCGTGGCCGTGTTGATGCTGACAGTCTTCCCTGACCCGGTCGAGACCGCCTCCTTGATGGCCTCCGCGGTGCGCGGCCCGATCCCGGGTACGACGGCCAGCTCGTCGACGGTCGCCGCCCTGAGCTTGCGCAGCGAGCCGAAGTGCTTGAGCAGCGTCTTGCGGCGTACCTCCCCCAGCCCCGGTACGTCGTCGAGCAGACTCTCCACCATCGTCTTGGACCGCCGGCCGCGATGGTGCGTGATCGCGAACCGGTGCGCCTCGTCGCGGACCCGCTGCAGCAGGTAGAGCCCCTCGCTGCTCCGCGGCAGGATGACCGGGTCCTCCTGGTCGGGCAGCCAGACCTCCTCGAGCCGCTTGGCCAGCCCGCAGACCGGGATGTCGTGGATGCCGAGCGCCTCGAGAGCCTGCTGCGCCGCCGCGACCTGCGGCGGCCCGCCGTCGACCACGACGAGCCCGGGCGCGTAGACGAACTTCTTCGGCCGTCCCGTCTCCGGATCGATCAGCAGCGGTCCTTCCCCGCTGGTCGCCCCGGCGTCCTCGGGCCCGCGCTCCTCCAGCAGCCGTTTGAACCGCCGGGTGATCACCTCGTGCATCGACGCCACGTCGTTCTGGCCGTCGACGCCCTTGATCACGAAGCGCCGGTACTCACTCTTGCGGGCCAGCCCGTCCTCGAAGACCACCATCGAGGCGACCACCTCGGTGCCCTGCAGGTTGGAGATGTCGTAGCACTCGATCCGCAGCGGCACCTCGTCGAGCCCGAGGGCCTCCTGGATCTCCTCCAGGGCCAGGTTGCGGGCGGTGAGGTCGCTGGCCCGCTTCGTCTTGTGCAGCACCAGGGCCTGGCCGGCGTTGCGCGCCACGGTCTCCTGAAGCGCCCGCTTGTCCCCGCGCTGGGGCACCCGGATCGAGACCCGGCTCCCCCGGCGTTCGGCCAGCAGTTGCTCGAGGGTCTCCAGGTCGGGCGGGAGGGCCGGCACCAGGATCTCCCGCGGGATCGCGTCGCCCTCCTCGCCGGCGTACAGCTGGAGCAGGAACTGTTCGACCAGGTCGCCGGTGTCGCCCTCCTCGACCCGATCGGCCACCCAGCCGCGCTGGCCGCGGATCCGGCCACCGCGCACGTAGAAGATCTGTACGGCGACCTCGAGCGGGTCCTCCGCGAAGGCGACCACGTCGGCGTCAGTGCCGTCACCGAGTACGACGGCCTGCTTCTCCAGCGCCTTGTGCAGCGCACCCAGGTCGTCGCGCAGCCGAGCCGCCTTCTCGAACTCCAGCGCCTCCGAGGCGGCGTACATCTCCTTCTCGATGCGCTTGACGAACGCGTTGGTGTTGCCGGCCATGAAGTCGCAGAACTCGTCGACGATCGCGCGGTGCTCCTCCGCGGTGACCCGGCCGACGCAGGGCGCTGAGCACTTGTCGATGTAGCCGAGCAGGCAGGGCCGGCCGATCTGCGCCGACCGCTTGAAGACGCCGTTGCTGCACGAGCGCATCGGGAAGACCCGCAACAGCAGGTCGACGGTCTCGCGGATCGCCCAGGCGTGACCATAGGGGCCGAAGTAGCGGGTGCCCTTCTTCTTCGCGCCGCGCCCGACCATCACCCGCGGGTACTCCTCGCCGACGCTCACCGCGAGCCACGGGTAGGACTTGTCGTCGCGGTACTTCACGTTGAAGCGCGGGTCGAACTCCTTGATCCAGGAGTACTCCAGCTGCAGCGCTTCGACCTCGGTCTGCACCACCGTCCACTCGACGCTCGCGGCCGTGGTGACCATAGTGGCGGTGCGCGGGTGCAGGTTGGCGATGTCCTGGAAGTACGACGACAGCCGGGCGCGGAGGGTCTTGGCCTTGCCGACGTAGATGACCCGGCCCCGCGCGTCGCGGAACCGGTAGACGCCCGGCTGGGTCGGGATGGAACCCGGCTTCGGGCGGTAACTCAGTGCTGATCTTCTCTGGGGATCGGCCACGCGGAAACCCTACGACCCGGAGCCGACACTCACGAGCGCACGTAGAACGCGCCCACGGGGTCGGTCACCAACGGCTCCGACTCTCCCGCGATCGCCACGTCGAGGGTGCGACCGGCCAGGTCGCCGACCACCGAGTCGAAGCCGGGCAGCAGCCGCTCGCGGCCGGCGGATCCCCGCACGCCGAGCACGTAGCCCTCCATGCCGTCCGGGTAGCGGATCCAGGCCAGCGTCGCGCTCCGGACGTCGCCGACGCTGTCGAAGTACGCCGTCAGCCGGTCGGTCAGCCCCGGGGGTACGACGGCCGGCGCCCCGACCATCACGGTGGTGGCCTCGGCGACGACCCGCTCGCGCCGGACGGGGTCCTGGCCCTGCAGCAGGTCGGACATCTCGGCGACCGTGAACTCCTTGCCGTAGCCGTTGAGCGGGTTCAGCAGCAGCGGCAGGTTGTGGGAGACCAGCTGCCCCCACAGCTCACGCACCGGGATCGAGCGCACCTCCACCCCCGAGCCCGGTCCGACCCGGAGGTCGGCGCCGCGCGCGTAGCTGTCGAAGCGCGCGGGGTGGGTGAACGCGACGGCGTACCGCCGCTCGCCGTGGACGCGGAGGTCGGGCGCGAAGCTGCCGTCGACCACCTGCCCCGGCACCCCGACCGTGCCGGCCAGCAGCAGTCCGGTGAAGCGGTGGTAGCGAGCGCGGTCGGCGGGGTCGGACGCGGAGTCGACGAGCGCGCTCTCGATCTCGGTCAGGGGCGGCTGTTCCACGCGGTCAGCGTAGTCAGGCGTGGGCGCCGACCTGCGTCGACCGTTGCACCGGAGAAGTTCTCTGACTAGAGTCAGAGAATGACGCAGGTGGAGCAGGTACGCCGGTTCAACCGGCTCGTGACCGCCCGGATCGGGGCCCTCGACGAGGCCTACCTGGGGCGCGACCGGCCACTCGGAGCGTCGCGGGTGCTCTGGGAGATCGCCGACGACGGTGCCGACCTGCGCGAGCTGCGGGCTCGGCTCGGCCTCGACTCGGGCTACCTCAGCCGCCTCGTGGCGCGGCTGGTCGACGAAGGCCTGGTGACCGTGGCCGCCGACGGCACCGACCAGCGGGTACGACGGGCGCGGCCGACCGAGCGGGGACGACGCGAGCGGCGGCTCCTCGACGATCGCAGCGACGATCTCGCGGCATCGCTGCTGGCCCCGCTCGGCGCTCAGCAGCGCCAGCGGCTGGTGACCGCGATGGCA
>DASXRJ010000247.1:0-1562 GCA_036506675.1 Nocardioides sp.
ACCGAGGTCGCCGACAAGATCCGCGCCGAGGCCCCCGACGTCGCCGAACGGATCTCGATCGTCGAGCCCGGCTCCAGCTTCGAGGCCGGCCTGCCGGTGCGCGCGATCGGCGAGCTGCACGCGGTGATCCACCCGGAGTTCCCGCGGGTGCACAACTCCGGCTACCTGGTCACCGCCGGCGACCAGCTCGTCTACCACCCGGGCGACTCGCTGGTCCCGCCGGGCGAGGCGATCGACGTACTCTGTGCGCCCGCCAGCGCGGCCTGGCTCAAGGCGTCGGAGGCGATCGACTTCGTGCGCGAGGTGAAGGCGCCGACCAACCTGTCGGTCCACGACCGGATTTACACCGAGGCCGCCCACGACATCCTCGAGCGGCATATGAGCTTCTTCCTGTCGAAGACCGGCCAGTCCTGGGTCCGGCTCGACGATGGGGCCGACCTCTGACGGCGCGCACCCTCTCCGACGACCTGGACCCCGAGGTCGTCGCGGCCATCGACGGCCGACTCGCCGGCGTACGCCGCGAACACCGGGTGGCCGTGCCGTGGGCGGTCGAGAGCGGCAGCCGCGCTTGGGGCTTTCCCTCTCCCGACAGCGACTATGACTGCCGCTTCCTGTTCGTACGACGTCGCCGCGACTACCTCTCCCCGTGGCGGCCCCGCGACGTGATCGAGACGCCGCTCGACGCCGTACTCGACGTCAACGGCTGGGATGCCGTCAAGGCGGTCCGGCTGGCGGCCAACGGCAACGCCACGGTCGGCGAGTGGCTCCGCTCGCCCCTCGTGTACGACGGCGACCCGGCCTTCCGCGACGCCCTCCTCGCTCTCGTCGACGATGTCGTCGACCGGGCCGCCCTCGGGCGGCACTACGTGCACGTCGGCCGGGACCACTGGCTCCGCAGCGGTGCAGGGCAGGGGGCCGAGTGCTCGCTCAAGAAGGTGTTCTACGCGCTGCGCCCGGCGGCCACCCTGCACTGGATGGCCCACCACGACTCGGCCACCCCGCCGATGAACCTCCAACAGCTGCTCGCCGAGGCTCCGCCGCCCGCCGACGTGGCTGAGGCGATTGTCGACCTGGTCGCGGCCAAGGCGATCACCCGTGAGGTCGGCGACGGTGTCATCGCGCTGCCCGTGCGGGACTGGGTCAACCGGGTCTTCGCCGACGCGGCCGGCCTCGACGGCGTACCCGGCGAACGCCCCGCCGCCCGCCAGCGCGCCACCGAAGCTTTCGTCGACCTCGTGGACCGCTGGGGCGCGGAATGACTCGGGTGATCCGGGTGATGACCGACTACGGCGTCGACGTTCCGTTGTGGGACGACGATGGCCACCTCGGCAACGATCCGGCAGAGATCGCCGACGAGCTGGCGCTCTCGTCGCAGCTCGCGGGGCCGGGGTTGAGCTACCGGCCGCGCTGAGGGGTCGATTCTCGTTTGGTCAATCGTTCGATCAACCTGCGCAGTTTGATCGAACGAGTGACCAAAGCCAAGAGGTGCCTGTCGTAGGTCCGCCCCGACCTAGCGGTCCCGCCGACGATGCGGCCCAGACGACCGGACGGCGGACGACCCG
>DASXRJ010000248.1:0-11318 GCA_036506675.1 Nocardioides sp.
CTCGTTGTCGCCCTCCACCCCGTCCAGCTCGCTCAGGAACTGGTTGATCAGATGCCTGCCGCCGCTGGCCTGCATGTCGGCCCGGCTGGCGCCCAGCGCGTCGACCTCGTCGAAGAACAGGACGCTCGGGCGGTTGCGCCGCGCCCGCTCGAACACCTCGTGCAGGTTGCGCTCGCTCTGCCCGATCCACATGTCGAGGATCTCGTGCAGCCCGACCGCCAGGAACGGGCCACCCAGCTCGCCCGCGGTCGCCCGGGCGAGGTGAGTCTTGCCGCAACCCGGAGGGCCGTACATCAGGATCCCCCCGCCGGCGGCCTTCCCGAAGGCCTCGAACAGCTCGGGGTGCTGCAGAGGCGCCAGGATCTTGATCCGGATGTCCTCCTTGACCGCTTCCATGCCCCCGACGTCGGCGAAGGTCACACTCGACCGCTCCACCAGGAAGCCGGCCTCCGGTGATGGCGCGCCCCACGCGCCAGCCATCCGCAGCTCCTCGTGGAGCGCGGCGCTGTCCGGGTCGATGCCGGCATCGGCGGCCTCGCCCCCGAGGCCGAGCCGGCCCGCGAGCGCGCCGTCCGCCAGCTCCGGCTGGGCGGCGACCGCCTCCAGGTAGCCGGCCCTGGCCTGGGGCAACGCGCCGGTGGCTAGATGCATCCGGGCGGCGAGCAGCCGCGCCGGCGGGGACGCCGGAGCCGCCGGGCCGCTCTCCAACACGACGAGGCCCTCGTGGTGCCGGCCCTGGCGGAAACACGCGTCGGCCAGCCCCACGGCGCACCGCTCGTCGTCGGGCGCCAACCTCAGCGCAGCCCGGTACTCGCGCTCGGCGTCGCCCGGCCGGTTCGCCGCGAGCAACGACTCGGCCAGGTGCCGGCGCAACGGCAGGTTGTCGGGCGAGACCCGCACCGCCTCGAACAGGGCGTCGAACGCATCCCCAGCGACCACGATCGGCTCCCGGCTCAGGCCAGCACGAGCATCGTCACGGCAGCCCACAGCGCCAGGCCCGCCGCATGCACCGCGGCGACCCTGGCGACGAGGGCACGGCGGCCCCAAGGGTCGGCCCCGAGCGCCACCCCGGCCACGGTGAGCCCGAGCAGGCCCAGCCACAGCACGCCGATCGCGGCCAGCAGCCCGCCGGCGACCGCGGCGACGACCGACGCCATGGCGGTGAGGACGAGCAGCCCGCCGACCCCGGTGGTCGCGACGGCGTCCTCACGGGACACCGCCAGCCGGCCGTAGCGGCTGCATCGCAGCACGATCGTGGAGAGCGGACCGGGCAGGACCCGGCTCGACGTCGCCAGCAGCGCGACCGGGCCGAGCAGCACGGCCCCCGGGCCGGGAGCGCGCCGCACACCGCCCCGCCGGCGCCCGGCGAGCAGGCTCGCGATCAGCGCGCTGTAGAGCGGCCGGCCGGTGAGCGCGAGCCCGACGAGTCCGAAGTCGCCCACCCAGTCCTTGGTCGGGTCGATGCGCTGGGCCTCGCTCAAGTTCTCGAAGGCACCGCGATGGTCGCCGGTGGCCATGCTCGCCACACCCATCATGGCGTGGGCACCGGCGTCCGCGGGGTCGTTGGCCAGCTGGCGACGGGCGTCCTCCACCGCCTCGTCGGCCCGACCGAGGGAGACCTGGGCGAAGACCCGGCTGATCAGCGCCTCGCGGTCGTCGGGGTCCCGCGCCAGCGCGGCATCGGCCGCAGCCAGCGCAGGCTCCCACCGCTCGAGCTCGAGCAGCAGCAGGGAGTAGGCGCTGTGGTACTGGGGATCGTCGGGATCGAGCGCGATCGCGTGGCGGATCGCGTCTTCCGCCCCGTCGTAGTCGCCTCGCCGTTCCAGCAGGTCGTGGAGGATGCCGTGTGCGAAGGCGTCGTCTGGCGCGACGCGCAGGGCCTCGCCGATCACCGTCTCGGCCTCGTCGAGCTCGCCCTGCTCGACGAGGCAGTTCGCGAGTCCGACGAGAAGCTCCGGGCCCTCGGGCTCGAGCGCCAGCCCGGCGCGGAGCTCCTGCTCGGCGTCCTGCAACCGGCCCTGCGCCAGCAGCACCTCCGCCCGCTCGTAGTACCGCTCGGCGGTCGCTTGCACGCGGTGAGGGTCCGACAGACCACGCATCTCCCCAGCCTCCTCGTCGTCGGCCGGCTGATCATCGCGCCGCGCGCCGGCGATGCGGACGCGCCCCACCCGTCGAGCCGGGTCCGGGGCGTCAGGCGGTGCGCCGCACGCTGCGACTGCGCGGGCGCGTTCAGCGGCGCTGGTCCGCAGCGCTGCCTTCGTCGACCTCGCGGTCTTCGAGGGCGTTGCGCAGCTGCCCCTGGAAACCCCCGGAGATGCGACGCAGCTCGCCCATCACCCGCCCGGCGGTGCGCACCGCTTCGGGCAGCTTGTCGGGGCCGAGGATGACGAGCGCCAACGCGAGGATCGCGAGCAGCTCACCGGACCCGAGGTTGAACATCGTGCCGTGTGGACCTACGCCGTCGGGCGCTCGCCAGCGCCGCACGGGGTCGTGTGCATCGTCACGCGGTTTGTTCGGCGCCGACGGGCGACCGGATGCATTGTCGGACCAATGGCCCCAGAGATCGGGCGTGATCCGACGACCGAGATCAGCTGGCGAGCTGGCGGAGGATGTCGCTCATGTAGATGAGGGCTTGGCGGTCGTCGAGGTCGTGTCCTCGTGCTCGTTCCTCGTCGAGGGCTCCGACGGGATCGGCCGAGATGTGCGTGAGTGCGTCGGCGACGAGGGTCCCGAACGGCTGGGCCTCGGCGAGCGAGCCGCTGGCCTCGAGGTAGCCGATGCTGCACGCAACCGCCGGCCAGCTCTCGACCTTGGCCATCATGTTGACGAACTCGACGCACGCGACCTTGGACAGGTACATGTTGTTGTTGTCGACCAGCTCGTCGATGTACGAGCGCAGGACCGCGAAGGCCCGGAGTCGGTTGCCCCGCCGGAGCGCGGCCCGAGCCTCGAAGGGGTTCTTCAGCGTGTGGGTCCGCTCGGGGACGGCGACGCCGGCGGCGTCGTCGAAGAGCTGCACGGCGTCGTGGTGCCGGCCCTGCACCGATGCCGAGAAGCCGAGCTGGGTCAGCGCCCAGTTGAGGCAGCTCGGCGGGCCCTGGGCCCGACTGCGCTCGGCGCTCCCCAAGACGAGGGTGTCGTGCTCCTCCAGCCGTCCGGTCAGCAGCAGCATCAGGCCCATGCCGGCGACCTCGAAGAGATCGGCGACGTAGTCCTCGCCCTGCCGGCGCAGCTCGGCCAGGGCCCGAGGTGCCCACTCGGCCATCTCCGCATGGTTCGAGTAGACGAACCCGCGCGCATACCGGATCATCGGGTGGTCGGGCTCGCCGTAGCGCCCGACGAGACGCTCGTAGCCGTCACGGTCCAGGTTGCGCATGTAGCGGCGGGCGGCCCAGGTGAGCCCGAACACGATCAGCTCGTGGTCGTCGGGAGGCGCCATGGCCAGGATGCGCTCGCACCAGTCGCCGATCTCGGACTGGCTCCGGAGGTAGACCTCGGCCGCGACCGGGTGGACGAGCGCGTGGGCGAGCTCGCCGTCGCGGGTGGTGCAGGCCCAGTCGACGGCGGCCCGCAGGTTGGGCCACAGCTCGGCCAGGCGGGCCACGCCCTCGATCTCGCCCTGGCCGGTCAGCAGCTCATGGACGTGGGTGACCCGGTCGAGGCACCACTGGGCATGGCGCTCGGCCATCAGGTCGGTGTGACCGCTCGCGGAGAGGTGCTCGGCGCCGAACTGCCGCATGGTCTCGAGCAGCCGGAAGCGGCGGCCGAAGGGGCCGGACTCGACGATGAGCATCGACCGCTCGACCAGGGTGTCCAGCAGGTCGTCGACGTCGACGACGTCGAGCGCAGCATCAGCCGCCACTGTCTCGGCCGCGCTGAGGTCGAACGGTCCGGCGAAGATCGAGAGCCGCTGGAAGAGCACCTGCTCGCCCGGCGTGAGCAGGTCGTACGACCAGTGGATCGTGGCCCGGAGCGTCCGATGGCGTTCGACGCTGCTCCGGCGGCCGCCGGTGAGGAGGCGGAGACTGTCGTCGAGCCGCACCACCAGGTCCGCCGGCGACAGGCTCGTCGTCCGGGCCGCGGCCAGCTCGATGGCGAGAGGCACGCCGTCGAGGCGTCGGCAGATCTCCTCGACCTCGTCCCGGCTGGTGTGCGGATCGAAGGTCATCGACGCCGCCGACGCACGCTCGTTGAACAGCTCGACCCCCGGTCCGGAGGGTTCGAGGGGCGGGACGGCGATGAGCTGCTCGTCGCCGGGGCCGAGGCCCAGGCCTTCCCGGGACGTGGCGAGCACCCTGACGTCTGGGCAGGCCTCGGTCACGGCTCGGGCCAGCCCCGCACAACCGTCGATGACATGCTCGCAGCTGTCGAGGACGAGCAGGGCTCGGCGCGGCCCGAGGACCGCCACGATCGACTGGGTCAACGAGCGCCCGGGGATCTCCCTGACGTCCAGGGTGTCGGCGACCGCCCGGGCCACATCGCCCGACCCGGCGATGGCGACCAGCTCGATCAGCCAGGCCTCACCGGTTCTCGCGGTCGTGGCTCGATCGATCTCGAACCTCCGAGCCGCGGCGAGGGCCAGCCGGGTCTTGCCGATCCCTCCTGGGCCCACCAGGGTCACGATCGGCGACGCGGCGACGGCATCGGCGACGACCTCGAGCTCGTCGTGACGGCCGATGAGGCGTCCCGAGCGGCGGGGGAGGTTCCCTCGCCGGCCGTCCTCGGTCCGCAAGGGCGGATGCTCGCCCCCGCCGAGTTGGAAGACGCGCTGCTCGGCGACGACGCCGTCGAGGCGGAAGGTCCCGAGGTCACGCAGGTCCCTCCCGTCGAGCAGCACCGAGGTCACCCCGGACACCAGCGTCTGGCCGCCATGAGCCGCGGCGGCGAGGCGTGCCGCCACGATCACGGCCGGACCGAAGTAGCCCTTCCCGCGCTCCTGGGTCTCGCCGGTGTGCAGGCCGATGCGCAGGCACAGCTCGATGTCGCCGGGCCACGGTTCGCGGTCCACCGCGGCCTGCAGCTCGGTGGCCCAGGCCACGGCGTCCCCCGCTCGATGGAAGGCGACGCCGAACGTGTCACCGCCGGTGGCGAAGACGTAGCCGCCGTGACGGTGGACGGCGGCCCGGACGAGCTCGTCGTGGCGAGCCATGGCCGCCGCCGTGTCGTGCCGGTGCGTGGCCCAGAGCCGGGTCGAGTCCTCGACGTCGGAGAAGCCGAAGGTGACCGTCCCGGTCGGAAGGCCCAACGCCGAGCCCTTCGACGACCGATCGGCGCGCAGCTGCTCGTCGTGGCCGAGGATCAACGACTCCAGCTCCCGCAGGCGAGGACCGGGTTCGATCCCGAGATGCTCGACCAGCTGCTGGCGGACCTTGCGATACGCGGCGAGCGCGTCGGCCTGGCGTCCCACCCGGTACAGGGCGGTCATCAGCAGCGCCCAGAGGCCTTCGCGGAAGGGATGGTCGGCGGTGAGCTCGGTCAACGCGCCGATGGCGGCCGCGGCGTCGGTCTCGATGCGGTGGCCGAGGTCGATCTCGACCGCGCCCAGCCACTGCTCGACCAGCGCGTCGACGGTGCCGGTCAGTCCCGGGGCGTCGAGGCCGGACAGAGGAACGCCGCTCCACTCGGCCAGGGCTGCCTCGACGTCGCCCTCGGCGAGCCGGTGCTGGAAGCGGACGACATCGACCGAGTCGGCCTTCACGTCGAGGCGGTAGGCGGCACCGGTTCGGACGATCGAGTCGGGGCCCAGGCCCTTGCGGAGACGGGTCACGTACGACTGCAAGGTCTTGTCGGCGGTCCGGGGCGGGGCGTCGCCCCACACCAGCTCGACCAGGCGCGCCACAGGCACCGACGATCCGGCCGACAGGGCGAGCGCCGCCAGCACGGCCTGGCACTTCGGCGGGCCCACGTCGACCGGGGCGCCGCCGTCGATGGCGGCAGCGACCCCGCCGAGGAGACTGATCCGCGTCGCCGGGTTGCTGTCCACCCTCAACCGTCGGTCCCCATGGTGACGCCCCTCCTCGCTCGCCGCTCGGGCGCCGGCGCCGGTCGTGCGCACGCGGCGACGGGATCCTCCCTCCGACCGGTTGCGGGGCACTCGGGCGCCGGTTGTGTTCCGGTTGAGACCTCGTCGGCCGGTTCAACCATGGCCCTACCGATCCCCAACCGCAAGTCGACCCGCGTGGTTCATCGTTGGCTCATGTGGAGACGTCGTGAGGAGCAGGCCCACCGTCCGCCCGCGCTGCTCGCCCGGCTCGGCGCCTGGTGCTTCGACCATCGGATCGCCGCGGTCGGCGGGTGGCTGGCCGGCATGGCCATCGTCTTCGGCGCCGCCGGGGTCATCGGCCCGGCGTATGACGCCGCCCTCGACATCCCCGACTCCGACAGCGCCGACGGCTTCGACGTGCTCGCGCAGCATTTCCCCGCGCTCGGGGCTGGAGGCCAGTCGGGAACCATCGTGTTCCGGGCCGACCAGGGCGTCGACGACGCCGCGGTCGAGGCGGCCATGGAGGACCTGTTCGCCTTGGTGGACGCCGGGTTCCCGGACGATCGCGGGGTCCCGGAGAACCCCGGCGCCACCGTCATCTCGCCCTACTCGGAGCAGGGGCGGGACCAGATCGCCCGGCGGGGACGGTTGGCCGGCGAGCTTGCATATGCCCAGGTGAACCTGGCGGCCGACGTCGACCCGACCGAGTCGGCGCGCATCGGCGCCGCGATCGTCGAGCACGCACCGGAGATCGAGGGACTCGAGGTGCTCCCGGGTGGCGGGGCGCTCGAAGCGTACGAGCCTCCGGGATCGGAGCTGATCGGCCTGGCGTTCGCCGTGGTGATCCTGATCCTCGCCTTCGGCTCGGTCCTCGCGATGGGCCTGCCGGTCGCGGTCGCCCTGGCGGGGCTCGGCGCCGGCGCCGGGTCGATCCTCCTGCTCAGCAACCTCTACGCCATCCCCGACTTCACGCTGACGGTGGGGGCCATGATCGGTCTCGGCGTCGGCATCGACTACGCCCTGTTCATCGTCACCCGCTACCGCGAGGGCACCGCCGCCGGGCTGTCACCGCGCGAGGCGACGCTGGCCGCCATGGCCACCGCCGGCCAGGCCGTGATCTTCGCCGGGATCACCGTGGTGATCTCCCTGCTCGGCATGCTGCTCATCGGCATCCGCCTCGTCTCCGGCGTGGGCATCGGGGCGTCGGTGACGGTGCTCCTCACGATGATCAGCTCGGTGACCCTGCTGCCGGCGCTGCTCGGGCTGGCCCAGGAGCGGGTCGAGGTCACCCGTTGGCGCGGGCTCGTGACGGCCGGCTTCGCGGCCGTCGCACTGTTCGGGGCCGGCATCGGCGTCGCGCCGCTGGCCGCGCTCGGTGCCGCGCTGGCTGTGCTGACGCTGCTGGCCAGCCTGGCGGTGCCTGGTCTTCGCCGCGAGGTGCGTCGGCGACGGAACAGACCGGTGCGGGTGACCTTCGCCTACCGGTGGAGTCGCACGATCCAGCGGAACCCGTGGCCATCGCTCGGGGCCGGGATGGTCGTGCTGCTCGTGCTCGCGGCCCCCGTCCTCGGGCTGCGGCTCGGTGTCGCTGACGAGAGCACCTCGCCGGCGGACTCGTACACCCGCCGGGCGTACGACCTCCTCGCCGACGGATTCGGGCCGGGCTTCAACGGGCCGCTGCTGATCACCGCTGTCCCCGGCTCCGGCGCGGACGGGTCGGTCGACGCGGTGTCGGAGTTGCGGCGGGTGCTGGCCGACACCCCGGGCGTCGCGACCGTCACCCCGGCGCTGCCCGACGACCCGACCGCTCCCGGAGCGTTCGTCATGACCCTGATCCCGACGACCGCTCCGCAGGCCGAGGGCACCACAGACCTGGTCACCCGACTGCGTGACCAGGTCGTCCCCACCGCGGTCGGCGGAACCGGGCTCGAGGTCGACGTCACCGGTCCGGTCGCGGCCAACATCGACCTCACCCGATTCCTGGCTCAGCGTGTCCTCGTCTTCTTCGGCATGGTGCTGGCCCTGTCGTTCGTGCTGCTGCTGCTGGTGTTCCGCTCGGTGCTGGTCCCGCTCAAAGCCGTGATCATGAACGTGCTCACGATGGCCGCGACATACGGCGTGATCGTGGCCGTGTTCCAGTGGGGTTGGGGCGGGGAGCTGTTCGGCATCTCCGGTGCTCCCATCGAGCCGTTCATGCCGATGATCCTCTTCGCCATCGTCTTCGGCCTGTCGATGGACTATGAGGTGTTCCTGCTGTCTCGGATGCGGGAGGAGTACGTCAGGACCCACGACGCCGTCGAGTCGGTGGCCGACGGCGTGGCCACCACGGCCCGGGTGATCACCGCCGCCGCCGCCATCATGATCGTCGTGTTCGGCTCGTTCGTGTTCGAGGACAACCGCCTCATCAAGATGCTCGGCACAGGCCTGGCCTCGGCCGTGCTGCTCGACGTCACGCTGGTCCGCATGCTGCTGGTGCCGGCCACCATGGAGCTGCTCGGGGCCAGGAACTGGTGGATGCCGGCCTGGCTCGACCGCCGCATCCCGCGCCTGAGCATCGAGGGGGCCGGCCCGCACCACCGACGCGAGCCCGTCCAGGAGCTCCAGCCGGTCGACGCCTGAGATCCTCGCCGGGTGTGGTGGCCGTCGGGCGCGGGCGCCGTGCGCGACACGCGTCCACCGGGACGTGGTGACTCACCCGCGGCGTTGCGCGTCGGGATAGCGTCTCCAGCGGGGAGGGGGTGATCGGAATGATCGGACGCCTCTGCGCGACGACGGTGGTTCTCGCCGCCCTGAGCTGGGTGCTCGCCCCGGCGGCCGCGTCGAAGCCCCGTACGGTCACGTTCCTCGGCGACCTCGGTGGTGGCCTGAGCTGGCCCCTCGACATCAACGACGAGGGGCTGATCGTCGGCTACAGCGAGACGCAACCCGATGCGCCGCTCGGCGGACCGATCCACGCCTTCGTGTGGGACGGCGCCATGCACGACCTCGGGGTCGCGGCGCCCGGGGACAGCAGCGTCGCGCTCGGTGTCAACGCGAGCGGGCTGATCGTCGGCGAGAGCGGTGGCCTTCCCGTCTTCTGGTCCGACCGTGAGATCCACGGCCTGCCGTTGCCCTCCGGCCACCTGTCGGGCAACGCACGGGCCGTGAACGATCGGGGCGTGATCGTCGGTCAGACCCACACCGTCGAGCCGCCGGGGTTCACGGTGAGCCACGCGGCGGTGTGGGAGCAGGGTGTCCCGCGCCTGCTGCCGTCGCTGCCGGGCGCGCGCATCGCCGGCGCCACCGATCTCAACGAAGGGGGTCAGATCGTCGGCTTCTCGGCGTTCACGGGGTCGGGCTTGCTCCATGCCGTGCTGTGGGAGGGCGACACCGTGCGCGACCTCGGCGCGCTCGAAGGCGACTTCTTCTCGGGCACCGACTCCATCAACGAGGGGGGCGAGATCGTCGGCTTCAGCTCGGGTGTCGACGGTCCGCACGTGCTCGTGTGGAGGGACGGAGGGTTCGCCGTCCCCCGGCCGTTCACGCGGTTCCCCAACAGCCAGGCTGGCGGCATCAACGACCGCGGCGAGATCGCGGCGACGGTCTACCTGCCGACGGGCGAGTGCTGCTCGGCCGTGCTGGCGCAGGGGCCGGACAAGCGCAAGGTCGATGTCGTACAGGCGAGCGCGTTCAGCGTGGACGTGAACAACCTGGGCCACGTGATCGGCGTCGACACGTCGGGCCCCGAGTACCGCGGGTTCGTGTGGGGTCGCTGACGGTGCCGATGGGCGCCCGTCGCCACAGCCGTCCGTGGCCCTGCGCCTGCCGAAGCTGTTCAACCTCCGCACCGACCCGTTCGAGCACGCCGGCCCAGCGGGCGGCATCGTTCACGATCGACCAGGCCGTCGAGAAGCTCGAGACAGCGCTGTCCTCGGGTCGCTGACGTCACGACCTCGACTGGGGAGCCCCGGAACGGCGTTCGCCGCCGTGGCCACCCAGGGATGCCTCCGACGTCGACGTCGTGATCCGCGCACCGCCCGCTGCGGCCCGACAGAATGCGGAGATGCGCGGCGACGTCCCCATGTCCGTCGCGGGGGAGGGGGAGGTGTGTCGGACGCGGTGAACCTGGCATTGCTGGTGGCCAGGGTGTGGGTGGGCGTCGTCATGGGCGCCCATGGCGTCAGGCACGTTCAGGCGCTGCGATCCGGTCCCGGGATGGCGAACTGGCTCAGCTCGCTCGGTCTGTCGAACGGGCCGCTCCAAGCCCACCTGCTGACCTGGAGTGAGGTCGGCGTCGTGCCGTTCCTCGTGCTGGGGCTGCTCACGCCTGCCGCCTACGGCGTCGTTGCGTCGCTGATGCTGGTCGCTCTGGTGACCAACCACCGTGACAAGGGGTTCTTCATCACGGCACGACCGACCGAGGGCTGGGAGTACGTGGGCACCCTGGCGGTGTTCGCTCTCGCGCTGGGTGCGCTCGGCCCGGGGGAGTGGTCGCTCGACAACGCGTTCGACCTGGAGTTCCCGTTCGAGCCGCGCAAGGCGCTCGCTGTCGCCGCCGTCATCGGCATCGGCGGAACCGTGGCCTACCTGGCGACGTTCTGGCGCCCGACACGACCGGCGGGGGCCTCCACCGAGCGGTGACGACCCAGCTCGATGCCGCCGTGCAGTCGTTGCCACCGCCTGGCGTCGGCTCGTCGAGCATCGAAGCGCGGAGGTGACCATGTCCCTGACCGCGATGCGCATCGCTCGGCCGACGGTCGATCTCGATGTGATCCGTGCGTTCTACGAGGACGTCGTCGGTCTGCCCGTGCTGTGGTCGTTCGTCGATCACGACGGCTTCGACGGCGTCGTCTTCGGTGTGCCCGATGAGCATGCTCAGCTGGAGCTCGTGCGGTCGCCGCACGGCGACGTCCCCACGCCGACGGACGAGGACGCACTCGTGCTCTATCACGGACCCGGGACGGACCACACCCAGCTCGTCGACCGTCTTCGACGAGCGGGGACCGTCGAGGTGAAGGCCGACGATGCCAGGCTGAATCCGTACTGGCCGCGCCATGGTGCCCGGTGCTTCGTCGACCCCGACGGCTACAGGCTCATCGTCGCCTCCGAGTGAGGTGCATCCTCACCTCCGGATCACCGGCGACGTGGCCACCGATGTGGGTTAAGGTTCCGGGGTTGCGCGTTGAGGGCGTGCCCGGGTCCGCGGGAAGGACTGAGTCCTCCTCATCGAGTGGTGTCGTCGGTAGGTGTCATCTTCTCTGCGCCTCCAGATGCGGACCGGGTGGGTGCAGGTGAGGAGATGGCATGACTGTTCAGTCGCTGCCCGACCGCCCCGATCTGGATCAGCTCCGCCGCC
>DASXRJ010000249.1:0-13854 GCA_036506675.1 Nocardioides sp.
GGTGCGCTTGACGTTCTCGCCGACGAACGCGTTGGCGGCGGTGTAGCCGCCGGGGTGGCTGAGCGAGGTGTTGTCGTAGCGGACCAGGGCGTAGTCGTTGCCGGGGAAGCTGTAGCCGATGGTGGGGCCGATCAGGGTGGTATGGCTGGAGTTGGTGTACCAGGTGTTGGCGACCTTGCCGCAGTGTCCCGCAGTGAGGAAGTAGTAGACGCCACCCTTGACCACGTTGAAGCCGAGCGAGCAGCGGTACTGGCCGCCGTAGATCGCGTCGCCGGCCGACAGCAGCGACCGGAAGACGCCGCTGGTGCGGTTGACCTGGATCCGGTCGGAGCCCGCGCGCTTGAGCCGGGCGATCTCTGCGGCCGACACGGTGCTGTCGGCCGTCACGACGACGCGGTTGGCCGCCTTGTCGACGTAGAAGGCGATGCCTTCGACGCCGGAGCGGTCGACCGCGGCGGCGACCGCGGACAACCCGGTAGCGCCGGCGTCGGCCGAGGGTGCCGCGGTGGCGGCGGGAAGGGAGTAGGCGGAGGCGCAGACCACGCCGACTGCGGTCAGCAGTCCAGCGATCCGGCCCCGGGCAGATGTGCGATCGATCCTCACAAGCTCCTCCTACGGAGAGCGGGACCCGATGGGTGCAGGTCCCTGCGGGGGATGTCCGCCGGACTCTGCAACGCGGATTAGCTGTCACGTCACCCGGATGACATTTCAGACAGTCCAGGAGTATTGAGTGCTCGCGCACATTCCGGCAAGGATTTCTCGCGGCCAATCTGAGGGCGGTCGCGAAAGTCGGGTGGCGGCTCCCATGGCGAGGAGCCGCCGTCGACCATGCAGGAAATGCCGGAGGATCAGCCGGTCATCGCCACCAGTTCGGAGCGGTCCTTCTGGTGCAGCGCGTTCGACAGCACCAGCCCGATCCCGCGGGCGTAGTACTTCTGCTCGTCGGCGTCCGGCTCCAGCTGGGTGAAGTCCAGCGTCTGCACCAGCCCCGTCTCGGCGCCGTACGGCACGGTCGCGGTGGCGTCGATGGCCAGCACCTTGGCCTGGTCCTCGGCCTCGCCCTTGAGGTACTCCTGGCGGTAGGCGTCGCCGGTCGCGGGGTCGGCGGGCATGATGATGCCCGCCGTGGCGCCGTCGACGCCGGCCTCCCAGGAGCCCGCGGTGTCGACCTGGTCGCCGTCGTACTCACGGGTGGCCTCGCCGAAGTACCACACGTTGCCGTCGGTGTCCTGCGCGATCCAGTCGAAGGTGTCCTCCAGGAGTACGCCGTCGAGCCAGACCACGTCGTGAACGACCCGCGTGGTGACCCCGTCGACGACCCGGGTCCGCGCGGTGATCGTGACGACGTTGGTCTCCGTGCCGTCTGCGGTCTGTCCGACGTACCGCCACACGCGGCCGACCGGCGCCGGGTACCACGGGTTGTCGATCTCGTCGACGAACTCGCTCGGCGCCGGCGCGTGAGCGGGGAGGCCGCCGGAAATGCCGACGTCGGTGTTGGCCGGGGTGTCGGAGTTCGAGTCGCCGCAGCCGGACAGGGCGAGCGCGAGAGCGGCCAGGGCCGGGAGGATCCGGAGGTGATGTGAGTTCATGCTCAGAGCCTGCTCCGCGGGTGCTGAAGCCAGGCTGAACGCTCCCGGCCCGCCTCATAGTGCCGCCCGATCCGCCGCCCGGTCTTCAGCGCGGCTTCAGCGGGTCGTGGGATCGTGGACGCATGCGGATCCTCGTCGTGGACGACGACCAGAACCTCGCCGGGGCGCTGCAGCGCGGCCTCCGCCGGGAGGGGTACGCCGTGGACGTGGCGTACGACGGGACCGAGGCGCACTGGCTGGCCACCGAGACGGCGTACGACGCGATGGTGCTCGACTGGATGCTGCCCGGCATCGACGGCACCGAGCTGTGCGAGAAGCTCCGGCAGGCCGGCGTGTGGACGCCGATCCTGATGCTGACCGCGCGGTCGGGCAACGCCGAGGAGGCCGGCGCCCTCGACTGCGGCGCCGACGACTTCCTCGCCAAGCCGTTCGCGTACGACGTGTTGCTGGCCCGGATCCGCGCACTGGTGCGCCGGGGTGGCCCGGCCCGCCCCCAGGTGCTGTCCGCGGGCGATCTCCGGCTCGACCCGGCGGGCCACGAGGTCCGGCGCGGGGAGACCGTCGTACCCCTGAGTCCGCGGCAGTTCGCGCTCCTGGAGTTCCTCCTCCGCAACGCCGGCCAGGTGCTGCCGAAGGCCCGGATCATGGAGCACGTGTGGGACTTCGGCTTCGACGGCGACCCCAACATCGTCGAGGTCTACGTGCACCAGCTCCGCTCGCGCATCGACGAGCCGTTCGGCCGCGCGGCCCTGCAGACGGTCCGCGGCGTCGGCTACCGCCTGGCCGCCGACGGGGGCTGAGCCGTGACCCCGAGCTGGGCACCCCGGCTGACTCGCGGCTCGGTCCGCGCGCGTACGACGCTGCTGGCCGCCCTGGTCTCCGCGATCGCCCTGGTCGCGGGCGCGGTGCTGCTCCTGGCCACCCTCGACCGCTCCCTGCACCGCGCCGGCGACGACCTGGCGCGCGGCCGGGTGCGCGACCTCGCGGCCCAGGCGGAGCGGGGCGTGCTGCCGGACTCCCTCGACTCGATCGACGGCGAGGGCGTCGGCCAGGTGTACGACGCCCGCGGCCGGGTGCTGGCCGCGTCCCCGAACATCGCCGGCCGGCCGCCAATCTTCCACGGCACCGCGCCGCAGCGGCCGTCGATGCGGATCCTGCGCGACGCTCCCGACGACGACGAGACCGAGAACTACCGGGTCTGGGTGCAGCGCGCGGAGACCCCGACGGGCCCGGTGACCGTGGTCGCCGGCGCCAGCCTCGAGTCGGTCGGTGAGGCCTCGGCGACGCTGCGGCGCGACCTGGGGATCGGCGTACCCGCCATGGTGGCGCTGGTGGCGATCGGCACCTGGCTGGTCGTCGGCCGCAGCCTGCGGCCGGTGGAGGCGATCCGGCGCGAGGTGGCTGCGATCGGCGACGACCGGCTGGACCGGCGGGTGCCCGAGCCGCCGGCCGGCGACGAGATCGGACGGCTCGCGGTGACCATGAACGGCATGCTCGACCGGCTCGAGGACGCCAGCCGGCGGCAGCGGGAGTTCGTCGCCGACGCGTCGCACGAGCTGCAGAGCCCGATCGCCGCGCTGCGTACCCAGCTCGAGGTCGCCCTTGCTGCTGACGGCGCCGCCGGTGGGGCCGACGGCGACTGGGCCGACCTCGGCCCGCGGCTGCTGGCCGACGCCGACCAGATGGACCGGCTGGTGCGCGACCTGCTCTTCCTCGCGAGTACGCCGGACCCGCGGCCACCGGACCAGCTCGTCGACCTCGACGACGTGGTGCTCGAGGAGGCGGCCCGGATCCGCGCCTCGGCCCCGGCCACCGTAAAGGCCACCGTAAAGGCCACCGGGAAGGCCACCGGGGTGCCCACCGTGGACACCGGCGGGGTGTCGGCGGCGCCGGTCGCGGGCGACGCGGGCGACCTGCGCCGGCTGGTGCGCAACCTGCTCGAGAACGCCGCCCGGCACGCCGAGAGCACGGTCCGCCTGACGCTGGGGGAGCACGACGGTGCCGTCCTCCTCGAGGTGTACGACGACGGTCCGGGCATCGCTCCCGAGGACCGGGAACGGGTGTTCGAGAGGTTCACCCGGATCGACTCCGCGCGACGGCGCACGGACGGAACCGGGCTGGGGCTGGCCATCGCGCGGGCGATCGCCGAACGGCACCGTGGCACCCTGGAGGTGGGCGACGGCCCGTCCGGCACCAGGCTGGTGCTCCGGCTCCCGGTCGGGCGCGGCTGAGCCGCGGTCGGTGTGGGGACCCGGGTTGGACCTGGCCGCCTCCAGCGGCGTACTCTTTATGTTGCGCCTGAAGTCTGCCTGCGTCCCGGACGGAGTGGACTCTCGCTCGCTATCACTCGGCTCTCGATCATCTTGGTGGCCGGACCAGTACGAAACGGTAGTGAAATGGGCTTCGGCGCGCGTCCGCACGACCCCAGCCACCCAAGGAATCACTTCCCTTATGACGAGCAGCATCTCCACTCTTCCGGACGTCGACGCGCCGCAGGTCGCGGTCAACGACATCGGTTCGGAAGAGGACTTCCTCGCCGCGATCGACGCGACAATCAAGTACTTCAACGACGGTGACATCGTGGATGGCACCATCGTCAAGGTCGACCGGGACGAGGTCCTGCTCGACATCGGCTACAAGACCGAGGGCGTCATCCCCTCGCGTGAGCTGTCGATCAAGCACGACGTCGACCCGTCTGAGGTCGTTACCGTCGGCGACAAGGTCGAGGCCCTGGTTCTCCAGAAGGAGGACAAGGAAGGCCGCCTGATCCTGTCCAAGAAGCGCGCCCAGTACGAGCGCGCCTGGGGCACCATCGAGCAGGTCAAGGAAGAGGACGGCGTCGTCGAGGGCACCGTCATCGAGGTCGTCAAGGGCGGCCTGATCCTGGACATCGGCCTGCGCGGCTTCCTGCCTGCCTCGCTGGTGGAGATGCGTCGCGTCCGCGACCTCCAGCCGTACGTCGGCCAGACGCTCGAGGCGAAGATCATCGAGCTCGACAAGAACCGCAACAACGTGGTCCTGTCGCGCCGGGCCTGGCTCGAGCAGACCCAGTCCGAGGTCCGCCACGGTTTCCTGACCCAGCTCCAGAAGGGCCAGATCCGCAAGGGTGTCGTCTCCTCGATCGTCAACTTCGGTGCGTTCGTGGACCTCGGCGGCGTCGACGGTCTGGTGCACGTCTCGGAGCTCTCCTGGAAGCACATCGACCACCCGTCCGAGGTCGTCGCCGTGGGTGACGAGGTCACGGTCGAGGTCCTCGACGTCGACATGGACCGCGAGCGCGTCTCCCTGTCGCTGAAGGCGACCCAGGAAGACCCGTGGCAGCACTTCGCCCGCACCCACCAGATCGGTCAGATCGTCCCGGGCAAGGTCACCAAGCTGGTGCCCTTCGGTTCGTTCGTCCGCGTCGAGGAGGGCATCGAGGGCCTGGTGCACATCTCCGAGCTCGCCGAGCGTCACGTCGAGATCCCCGAGCAGGTCGTCCAGGTCAACGACGACGTCATGGTCAAGATCATCGACATCGACCTCGAGCGTCGCCGGATCTCGCTGTCGCTCAAGCAGGCCAACGAGACCGCGACCGCGGCCGACGCCGAAGAGTTCGACCCGACGCTGTACGGCATGACCGCGTCGTACGACGAGCAGGGCAACTACATCTACCCGGAGGGCTTCGACCCGGAGACCGGCGAGTGGCTCGAGGGCTTCGACGAGCAGCGCGCGACCTGGGAAGAGCAGTACGCCAAGGCGCACGCCCGTTGGGAGGCTCACGTCAAGCAGCAGGCCGAGGCCAAGCAGGCCGAGGTCGAGGCCGGCGAGGCGACGTCGTACTCCAGCGGCGAGGACACCACCGCGACCGACGTGGGCGGCTCGCTCGCCTCCGACGAGGCGCTGCAGGCGCTCCGCGAGAAGCTGACCGGCGGTAACTGACGTCGAAACGCATTCGGCCCGGCAGGTTGACCTGCCGGGCCGGCTGCATTTCCGGGGGTTCCTCAGTGCGGCGCGAGAGGCTCGACGCCCGCCGCTTTCAGCTCGGGTCCGAAGTCACACGCGACGCGGCTCGAACGGGTCGCGGTGGTGGCTGCGCGGCGGAGCCGCGTGCACCGTCAGGTGGCCGTAGCCATCATCGGCGATGAAGTTGTACAGGTAGGCCGCGCCCCGGAGTAGGGCGGCGAAGGCGGCCACGGCGAAGAGAATCAGGAATACGGTCATGGCAGTAATTCTCCGACCATCTGTTTCCTGCCACGAGTGGCAGAGATGCCGCCTTCCGTCGATTTCCTGCCACATTCGTGCCACTATGGGCTCATGCTGAAGAACGTGGCCGTGCTGGTGTACGAGGGCGTCGCTCCCTTCGAGCTCGGGACGCTGTGCGAGGCGTTCGGCCTCGACCGCAGCGACGACGGGCTGCCGCGGCTGGAGTTCGCGGTGTGCGCGGAGAAGGTCGGGACGATCCCGACCTCGATGGGCTTCGGGCTCCAGATCGAGGACGACCTGAGCCGGGTCGCCGAGGCCGACCTGGTCGCCGTACCGGCGCGGCCGATCGGCGGAGCGGTCCCGCTGTCCACGGCGCTCCTCGACGCCATCCAGCAGGCCTACGACCGCGGTGCCCGGATCCTGTCGGTCTGCTCGGGCGCGTTCGTGCTCGGCGAGGCGGGGCTGCTCGACGGCCGCGAGTGCACGACCCACTGGCGCTACACCGACGAGCTGCAGCGCCGGTTCCCGCTGGCGAAGGTGGTCCCCGAGGTCCTCTATGTCGACTCGGGCCAGATCGTCACCAGCGCCGGTACGGCGGCCGGGCTCGACGCCTGCCTCCACGTCTGGCGCCAGGAGTACGGCGCCGCCGTGGCCAGCCAGGTCGCGCGCCGGATGGTGGTGCCCCCGCAGCGAGAGGGCGGCCAGGCCCAGTTCATCACCCGACCGGTCCCGGACTGCGCCGTCGAGACGCTCGGCCCGCTGCTCACCTGGATCGCCGCCAACCTCCGCGAGGACCTCGGCATCGAGACGCTCGCCCGGCGCTCCCACATGTCCGCGCGCACCTTCGCCCGGCGGTTCCGCGCCGAGACCGGTGTGACGCCGCACTCGTGGGTGACCAGCCAGCGGATCCTCGCCGCCGAGGAGCTGCTCGAACGCTCCGACGCATCAGTGGAGTGGATCGCCTCCGAGGTCGGCTTCGGCAACGCGGCCGCGCTCCGGCACCACTTCGTGCGGTCGCGCGGGGTGAGCCCGCAGCAGTACCGCCGTACCTTCTCCTGCGCCGAGGACCCGCCCGCCTGACGTCCCGACCCGGTCGGTCCGTCCCAGCGCGCCGACGCGCCGCATTTCCACCGGCCTCATACGCTGGCGCACATGGCTGACGTCGAGATCACGGTCCGCGGCTCCTACACGGCGTACGCGCCGCCCGAGCGCGGGACGGTGCACGCCCGGGTCGGCATCGAGGGACCGGCCGCAGAGAACGTCTACGCCCACGCGGCCCGGGCCGCGCAGGAGCTGAGCGGCGACATCAACGGGCTGCATGACCCCGCCGCGGGGCCGGTCACCTGGTGGTCGAGCGGCCAGCTGCGCACCTGGGCGCACCGGCCGTGGAACCAGGAGGGCAAGCAGCTGCCGCTGGTCCACCACGCCGAGGTGACGTTCACGGTGAAGTTCAGCGACTTCGCCCAGCTCGGCGCGTTCGCCACCCGGGCCGTCGCCATCACCGGCGTGACCGTGAACCGGATCGAGTGGGGGCTCACCGAGGCGCGCAAGGCCGCGATGACCGGCGACGTGCGGGCCCGCGCGGTCCGCGACGCGCGCGACAAGGCCCAGGCGTACGCCGACGCGCTCGAGCTGGGTCCCGTGCGGGTGGTCGCGCTGGCCGACGCCGGGATGCTGGGCGAGGGGCTGCACCCGTCGGCCGACGGCGGGATGCGGACCTTCGGGCGCTCCGCGGCCGCGCCGGGGGCGGCGGACGTGCAGTTCGTGCCCGATGACATCGCGGTGGCGGTACAGGTGGACGCGCGCTTCGGGATCGGCTAGCCCGAGCCGGGTCAGCCTCCCGGGCCGGCGAGCTCGCCGCGGCGTACCTTGCCGGTGAGGGTGCGCGGCAGCTCGTCCACGAACCGCCACTGCTTGGGTCGCTTCGGTGGCGAGAGCTGTTCGTGGGCGTACGCGTCGAGGTCGGCCGCGGACGTCGTACCGACGACCGCGGCGCAGACCCGCTGGCCCCAGCGCTCGTCGGGTACGCCGTACACCGCGATGTCGGCGACGCCCGGGGCCTCGCCCAGGACGTTCTCGACCTCGACCGGGTAGACGTTCACGCCGCCGGTGATGATCAGATCCTCGCGGCGGCCGTCGAGCCACAGGTAGCCGTCGTCGTCGAGCCGGCCGTGGTCGCCGACGGTGAACGCGTTACCTCGCCAGGCCGCGGCGGTCTTGTCGGGATCGCCGAAGTAGCGGAACCGCGCGTGCGGCGGCACCTCGCACCAGATCAGCCCGTCGTCGTCGACCGACAGTCGCCGGCCGGGGCGGGCGCGGCCGACCGTTCCGGGCCGTTCCAGCCACTCCTCGGAGCGGCAGGCGGTGAACTGGCCCTCGGTCGAGCCGTAGAACTCCCACGTCGAGCCGTCCGGGAACAGCTCGATCAGCCGGCGCTTGATCGCCGGCGGGCAGGCGGCGCCCGCGTGCGCGACCAGCCGGAACGACGACAGGTCGGGTACGCCGGCCTCGTCCCAGTGCGCGAAGAGCCGCTGCAGGTGCGCCGGCACGCAGAACATCGTGGTCGGCCGCTCGCGCTCGATGGCCGCGGTCACGGTCGCCGGCTCGAAGTGTCCCGGTACGACGATCCGCCCGCCGGCCAGGATCGTGCCCATCGCGAACCGCAGCGGCGCCGAGTGGTAGAGCGGGCTGAGCACCAGGTTGACGTCGTCCGCCCGAAACCCCCAGAGGTCGCGCTCCTCGGCCACCAGGGCCTCGGCCGCGGCCGGCGAGAGCAGCCCGCTGTCGACGCCCTTCGGGGTGCCGGTGGTGCCGCTGGTGCAGTGCATCGGCCGGCACCGCGGCCGTCCCCAGCGGAACCGGTCGGGGGTGTGCGCGACCATCGAGCGCAGCTGCTCCTCGGTCTCGACGACCAGGTGCGGCCGCACCGAGGCGAAGATCCGCCCCCGCTCGGCCGCGGTCAGCCGCGGGTCGAGCGGGATCGGGAACATCCCGGCGGCGAGGAGCGACATCACCAGGTCGACGTACTCGAGAGAACCGGGCAGCAGCAGCGCGACCCGCGAGCCCTCGCGCAGCTCGACGTGGTCCCCGTCTTGGTCCCCGACGTCGTCCATGCCGCCATCCAACCAGGGGCGCCCCGCGTGGCAGGATGCCGGGCGATGAGCAACGACCAGGCAAGCGACCAGGCAAACGACCAGGCATTCGCGCGCGGTACGGCGGTCGCGTGGGCCCTGGCCTCCGGGGGCTGCCTCCTCGGCTGGGCCGCGACCCGCGCCGACGGCTGGGTGATCGCCTCGCTGGTGCCGGCGTTCGGGTTCGGGCTGGTCGCGATGCTGGCCTTCATGCGCCGGGCCCTGCGCGAGCCCGCCCCGGGACGGCGCCGGCCGGCGGACGAGCCGGCGCTCGGCTACGGACGAGCCGGCGGGTGGGCGCTGCTGACTCTCGTCGGGGTCGCCACGATCGCGGCCCCCGTCGCGAGCCGGGGAACCGGCGACACGGTCGGCGACTGGGCCCTCGGCGGGCTGCTGGTCGGCCTGGGACAGCTGCTCGGCTGGCTCTGCGGGATCCTCAGCGGGCTGGTGGTCGTGCCGGTGCTGACGATCGCGTCCGCGGCGTACGGCGTGGTCCGCGGGCGACTGTCGATCGGTGCCGCCGCACTCCGGACCGCGGTCGCGGTCTTCTTCCTCGACATCGTGGTGCTCGCCGTACTCCTGACGCTGGCCCTCGACGTGACGCACGGCCGCAGCGTGCTCAACCTGCTGCCGCTCGTCGGGGTGGTGCCGCCCGGCGTCCGCGTCGTGAGCGAGCCGTGGCTGTGGGCGGCCCGGGCCAGTGCGCTCGTCTACCCGCTCATGTTCGTCGGGCTCGGCCTCGTGGCGCGCCGAGGCGCTCCCGACAACGTGGGCTGACAGAACACAGGTGGGGCGGGCCCCGCACGGGCCCGCCCCACCGGCTTTCTCGTCCCTGCTGGCGGTTACGGCTGCGAGCCGAACACCGCCAGTTCGGACAGGTCCGAGAAGCTGCAGCCCGAGAAGCCGCCGTTCGGGCAGCTGGTCGGGAAGTCCGGCGTCTGGTTGCTCAGGATCGTGAACCGCACGAACCTGACCGCCACCGTCCCCGCCGTGGGCGTCACCGAGTTCAGCCGGTTGCGGTCGGCGGAGGTGAAGGTGCCCTCCGCGGCCGTGACCCAGGCAGTGCCGTCGACCGAGGTCTCGATCTTGTACTGGCCGGTCGAGGCGCTCCCGCCGTCACCACAGGTGGCGCTCGGGTCGACGCCGAACTTGGTCACGTTGACCGTGTGCCGCAGGTCGATCGTGATGTGCTTGGGCACGAACGTGTTCGTCGGCGTGCCCGCGTCGTCGCCCGTGGTGCTGCCCCAGCCGGTGCTGGTGCCGAGGTCGATCGCCCCGCCGGGACCGCAGCCGTACGGCGTGTAGTCGGGCCCGTTGAAGTCGATGATCTTGGCGCCACCCGAGGCGGCCGCCCAGTCCCGGACGATCCGGAAGTTGGTCGGCGTGTCCTTGCGGCTGTCGACCGGCTTCGCGTGGGCGAAGTAGCCCTTGGCCGAGGCGACCACCTTGCGGTAGACGCCGGCGTACAGGCCCTTGATGAGGTACTTGCCGGTGGAGTCGGTCACGTCCGAGAACTGGCTGCCCTGGCCGGTCACCCTGACCACCGCGTTGGGCACCGGCTGGCCCGTGGTCGGGTCGGTGACCACCCCGGAGATCGACGTGCGCGGGCTCGACGTCGGCGGCGGGACGTGGAAGTCCTGGCCGGGAGCGACGTCGTCGCCGTCGATGGTGCCGGAGAAGAAGCCCATGCCGCGAGCCGCGAAGAGCTTCCACAGCGCCTTGCGGTGCTGCCCCTGGTACGCCGCCAGGTCGGCCTGGATGATCGCGTTGCGCATGCTCAGGAACGACGGGTTGTTCGCCGAGAGCGACATGCCCCGGGTGATCAGCCGGTCGGCCACCCACGGACCCAGCGTGCGCCGGATGTCCCAGAGGGTCTGCGCCCAGACCTCACCGCTGGAGTGCACCTCGGGGGCGCCGCCGACGGTTGCGAAGTCGCCGTACGTGTAGCCGCCGAAGGTGCCGTCGGCCGCCTTGCAGCCCCTCGCGGTCGCGCCGCGGGCGCAGTCGATGGCCATCGTGCGGAACGGCTTGCCGGCGGTCAGGTAGTGACCCTCGAAGACCTCGCCGGACTTCGAGGTGTCGGGCACGAAGCCCTTCTTCACCAGGTAGTCCATGGCGTAGTAGTCGCTCCACGCCTCACCCATCGACCCGGCCTGGATGCTGTTGAGGGTCGAGTTGCCCTGCGCGTCGATGACCAGCCGGTTGGACAGGCCGTGCGTGTACTCGTGGTACTCCACGCTCGCGTCGAACGCCGAGCTGGTCGGCACGAACGGGTCCTCCTCGTCGGTGGCGCCCGGCGCGTGCCAGAGGTACATCTGCATGGTCGGCGGGGTGCCGTCCGGCGGGGTGTTCATGTTGGCGTTGTCGATGTGGTTGCCGTCAGGCATCCCGCCCCGGGTCGCCGCGCCGTCCAGTGCGTTGAGGTGCACCGGGTCCCCACCCTTGGTGGAGAAGTTGCCGGCCTTCGCGGTGAAGGCGATCGGCGACTTCATCAGGTAGTCGTGGAAGTTGCTGGCCAGGTAGAAGGCCTGCGTCACGTCGGCGTTCCGGTTCTTCTGCCAGGACCGCGCGGTGTTCGGGTCCCACGTGCACAGGTAGGACTTCGAGCACAGCGACGAGGCGTGCGCCCAGAAGGGCTGCAGCGGGAACGTCGCGCCGTCGCGGTCGCCGGGCACCGGCGTCTTCTCGTTGGTCGAGATCTTGTTGTCGTCGTTGACGTCGGCCCAGGCGAGCACGCTGGTGCCGTTGAGGAAGGTCCGGCCGGTCGAGAGCCAGCCGCTCTTGATGAGGTTGACGACCTTGGGCTTGCCGCCGCGCGCGGCGCCCGGGTAGTTGTCGTAGACGTAGGCGTCGCCCTCGGCGTGCTCGATCGTGGAACGCCGGAAGAGCACCTGGCCGGAGTCGGAGACGACGTGCTGGAAGGCGCCCTCGTCGCCGACCTGCGTGTACGTCGACCAGCCCGCCTGCAGTCCCTCGGGAGTGAGGAACCAGACCCGCTTCGCGTAGTCGTTGTTGGTCCAGGTCGTCGTACCACCGCTGCTGTGGGCTACCTCGGCGGACGAGGACGCCTCGCCGGACACGTCGTCGGCGGCGGCCGACCGAGCCTCCGCGGCGTCGAGGCCGTCGGCGCTGCGGGCGCTGGTGGCGGACTTGGCCAGCTGGGCCAGGCCGGCGACCGGGCTGCCCTGTACGGACAGCACCCGGCCGTCGCGGGTGACGGCGACCTTGAGGCCGTTGCCGAAGACCGGGGTGCCATCGACCTGCTGGGTCCAGGACAGGTGGTGGATGCCGATGTCGTCGACGTAGTCCTGGCGGAAGGTGAGGGTGTCGAGGTCCGCGGACGTGAGACCGAGCACCGAGAGGTGGTCGCTCACGTAGCCGAGCGCGATGTCGCGCGCGGGCGCGGCGGACGGCCCGGTGAGGAAGCCGTCGAGGCGGCTGAAGTCGCGCGGCGTACCGGTCAGCGGGTCGAAGTCGAGGACCGCCTGCGGGCCGAGCGAGAGCTCGTACGCCGTGTCGGCGGCCGACCGGTCGCGCACGAGCTGAGCCCGGGCCTGGTCGACGGCCTTGGCGCCGAGCTGCCGGGCGTCGAGGTACCCGGGCGTCCGGCCCGCCCCCTCTGCCGTGGTCGTGCCGCTGCTGGTCGGGTCTGCCGCCTGGCTGGGCATTCCCAGCAGGCTGGCGACGATCGCGGTGCTGCCGATGGCGGCAACCGCGATCGAGATCTTGTGGCGTCGATGCACCGTCGTGTTCCCCTCTGTGTTCAGGCCGCCATGCGGAGCATGGCCCGGGCCGGCAGCCGATGACTGCTCCACCGGCCAAGGACGCACGTTAGGCACGCGCGCCCGCGTTGGACAGAGAAACAACGGCCGCCGGGCAGGCTGGTTTCGGCCATGACGCGAAGTGGCCAGGGCAGCCCCTACGCTTGCCTCCCGTGAGCACACACGGGTCAGCGCAGCCAGGTGCCCGAGCCGGCCGTCTCCGGGTCGGCCTGACTGGGGGAGTGGCGTCGGGAAAGAGCACGGTTTCGGCCCTTTTGCGGGACCTTGGGGCGGTCGTGATCGACGCGGACGTGCTCGCCCGCGAGGTGGTCGCCCCCGGCACGGACGGCCTGGCGGCCGTCGTCGAGGAGTTCGGACCGGGGGTGCTGACGGCCGACGGTGGTCTGGACCGCGTGGCCATGGGAGCGATCGTGTTCGGCGACGAGGGACGCCGCCGGGCGCTCGAGGCGATCATCCACCCGCGGGTGCGTGCCCGCAGCGAGGAGCTCGAGGCGTCCGCACCCGAGGGGGCGGTGGTCGTGCATGACATCCCGCTGCTCGTCGAGACCGGTCAGGCGGGTCGCTTCGACGCGGTCGTGGTGGTCGACGCGCCGGCCGAGCTGCAGGTCGAGCGGATGTTGACGCAGCGCGGGCTGAGCCGGGCCGAGGCGGAGGCCCGGATCGCGGCTCAGTCCAGCCGCGAGGACCGGCTCGCGGTCGCGTCGTACGTCATCGAGAACGCCGGAACGCTCGAAGACCTCCGCGACCGGGTCGCGGAGGTCTTCGATGATCTGACCAGGCTGGACAACCGGTAGATCTATTTCGGGGCCAAGGACGCCCCTGTTTGGCTGCCTGGAGGGCAGTTCAGGCAGCCAAGTCTGGGTC
The DNA here is from genome assembly GCA_036506675.1 of Nocardioides sp. Taxonomy (GTDB): domain Bacteria; phylum Actinomycetota; class Actinomycetes; order Propionibacteriales; family Nocardioidaceae; genus Nocardioides. The sequence goes on from DASXRJ010000249.1 coordinate 13,552, forward strand.
GGCGAACTTGCGGAGCTTCTGCAGAGCCTCGCGCTCGAGCTGGCGCACCCGCTCGGCCGAGATGCCGTGCTTGATGCCGATGTCGGCGAGCTTGTGCTGCCGGCCGTCGACCAGCCCGTAACGGGACCGGATGATGTCGGCCGCGCGCTCGTCGAGCAGGCCAACCAGCGTGTTGAGCCGGTCGCGGGACTCCACGTCGAGCACCGTCATGTCGGGCCCGGGCGAGGTCTCCTGCGCCATCAGGTCGCCCAGCGAGGTGTCGCCGTCCTCGTCCACCGGAGTGTCGAGGCTGACGTGCTCGCG
>DASXRJ010000250.1:0-3999 GCA_036506675.1 Nocardioides sp.
CACTGGGGTTTCCGACTGCTGACGGTGCTAGCAGGACGTCAGAAGCAGGCCCGGATCTCGCCCACCGGCTTGCCACCGCCGAGCAGCGGCACCTCCCCCGTCGCGAGTACGGCGGTCCCGTCGACGCCGTCCTCCCGGTCCACCCCCGAGCGCCGCAGCGCCTCCGCCATCAGGGCCGGCCGGGCCCGGTCGGCACCGTCATCGACCTTGGTCACGAACGCCCGGCCGTCCGGCAGCGCGACGACATAACAGGACTCCGCGCCCAGCTTGCCGATCGCGCCGGGGATCGCCCGCAGCAGCGCCAGCTCATCCCGCTTGGTGCCGCTGACGAACTCCGGGTGCCGCCGGATCGCCTCGGCCACCTCGCGCTCCGGGCCGGACGACGCGACGGCGAGCGCCCGGAAGCCCCGGCCCAGTCCCACGAGCGACGTCGACAGCAGCGGCGCACCACAGCCGTCGACGGCGACCGCGGTCACCTCTTCTCCGGTCAGGGAGGCGAAGGTGTCGAGCAGCGACTTCTGGAGCGGGTGGTCGGGAGAGAGATAGGTCTCGAGGTCCCAGCCGTTGACCACGCAGGTGGCCAGCATGGCGGCGTGCTTGCCCGAGCAGTTCATCAGGATCGACGACTTCACGCCGCCGGCCCGGATGACGTCCTCGCGGGCGTCGGCGTCGAGCGGGTAGTCGGGCGGCGTCTTCAGGGCCGACTCCGAGAGCCCGGCCGACGCCAGGATCCGGCGTACTCCATCGATGTGGAAGGGCTCGCCGGAGTGCGACGCGCAGGCCAGCGCCAGCAGGTCCGGCGACAGCTCGAGGCCGGCGCGCACCATCCCGACCGCCTGCAGCGGCTTGTTGCAGGACCGCGGCAGCATGGGTACGTCGACCGTCCCCACCGACCAGTCCACCTCGCCGGCCGCGGTGAGCGCCAGCACCGACCCGTAGTGGTGTCCTTCCACGAACCCGGAGCGGACGATCTCGGCGATAACGGGTGCGGGGGCGGACATGGACTGCAGCCTAATCGGGGGCTGATGGCAGGATGACGCCGTGCCCGACCAGTTCTGCCCCACGCCCCGCGAGCTCGACGACCTCGAGCTCCTCACCACCGGCGCCCTCGCCCCGCTGACCGGGTTCGACGAACCCGGCTCCCCCGTGACGCTCACGCTGCCCGACGGGATCGACGGCGAGGTGGAGCTGGTCGACCCGGAGGGCCTGCCGCTCGCGGTGGTCGCCCCCGACGGCCGGGTCAAGCCGATCACGCACGCTCAGCACGGGCCGTTCCGGCGCCTCCACCTGTCGCCGGCCCAGGTCCGCAGCGAGTACGCCGGCTCCACCTTCGTGCCGGTCACCGGACCGCTCACCACCGGCCAGGTCGCCGAGCTGGCCGGCCTCGGCCGGGTGGTGCTGCTGGCCCTCGCCGGCGCCGGCACGCCCGAGGGGCTCTCCAAGGTCGGGCTGGTGCGGGCCACGCTGGCCGCGGCCGAGCTCCTCGACGACGCCGCCGTGGTCGTCGTACCCCTGGCGTCGCGGGGAGACGCGCCCTCCGCAGCGGAGGCCGACCACGCGCTCGGCGTCCAGGTGGTCGCCAACTACGCCGGCGGCGACCCGGTGCACGCGCTGACCGACGCCGACGACGAGCTGCCCGCGCCGGTCGCCGAGGTCGTCGACTTCGACCGCCCGCCGGCCGACGAGCAGGGTCTCGTCCTCTTCTTCACCGGCCTGTCCGGGTCGGGCAAGTCGACGCTCGCCCAGGCGCTGATGGACCGGCTGCTCGAGCAGGGCCGGCGTACCGTCACCAGCCTCGACGGCGACGTCGTACGCCGCAATCTCAGCGCCGGCCTGACCTTCTCGAAGGCCGACCGCGAGACCAACATCCGCCGGATCGGCTGGGTCGCCGCCGAGATCTCGCGGCACGGCGGCGTGGCGGTCTGCAGCCCGATCGCGCCGTTCGACGCGACCCGCAAGCAGGTGCGCGCGATGGTCGAGGAGGCCGGCGGCGCGTTCTTCCTGATCCACGTCGCCACCCCGCTCGAGGAGTGCGAACGGCGCGACCGCAAGGGCCTCTACGCGAAGGCCCGGGCCGGCGAGATCCCCGAGTTCACCGGGATCTCCTCACCCTACGAGGAGCCCGAGGACGCCGCGGTCCGGGTCGACACCACCGGCCGCAGCATCGAAGCCGCGCTCGACGACGTACTCCTGGCGCTACGCGAGACCGGGTATGTCGACCTCAACCCCACCAACACCGAGGATGCTCATGCATGACCTGCTCACCACGGACGCCCTGTCCGTACTCGTCGTCGCGTTCGGCGTCGGCATCGTGGTCGGCCTGACCGGCATGGGCGGCGGAGCCCTGATGACGCCCGCACTGATCTTCCTGGGCGTCAACCCGGCCGCCGCGGTGGCCAACGACCTGGTCGCCGCCTCGGTCAACAAGACCGTCGGCGCCTCCGTGCACTGGCGCAGCGGCTCGCCCAACCTCCGGCTGGCGGGCCTGCTGATGACCGGCTCGGTGCCGTTCGCGCTGGCGGGTGGCTTCATCGTGAAGTCGGTCGGCGACGCCGAGGCGCAGACCGAGTTCCTCACGACCGCGATCGGCTGCGCGCTGCTGTTCACAGCGTCGACGTACGCCCTGCGGATGTACCTCCAGCTCCGGTTCGTCACCAACGGCAACACCCTGCCCGACGAAGAGCCGCGAGTCAGGGTGCTCCCGACCCTGCTCGTCGGCGCGATCGGGGGCCTGCTGGTCGGCATCACCTCGGTCGGCTCGGGCTCGCTGATCATGGTGTCGCTGCTACTGATCTACCCAACCCTGTCCGCGGTCAAGCTGGTCGGCACCGACCTGGTGCAGGCCGTCCCGCTGGTGCTGGCGGCCGCGATCGGTCACGTGGTCACCGAGGGCGTGACGCTCGCCGTACTCGTCCCGCTGATCGTCGGCGGTACGCCGGGCACGTTCCTCGGCGCGCGGATGGCTCGCGGGGTGTCCCAGTCGGTGATCCGCCGCGGGATCGTGATCGTGCTGACCCTGACCGGCCTGAAGATGCTCGGTGTATCCCCGGAATGGGTCGGCATCATCGGCGCCGGGCTGCTGCTGCTCGGGCCGCTCGCGTGGGGCTTCATCCGGCAGACCCGTGGGCTCCCCGCGTTCGACAACGACGCTGCGGCCTGGCGGGTGCCCGACCGCAGCTCCAAAGTAACGACGCGGTCCGGTCCGCGAGCGGGGACGCCGAGGAATTAGCAGGTCCGCCAAGGGTGGTTAGGATGTCCGGTGCTATCCAGATGAGAGGTCCCTGTCACTCATGACCGAAACCCACGCCGACTACCAGCTGAGTCAGCTCGACCAGCTGGAGGCGGAGTCGATCCACATCTTCCGTGAGGTCGCGTCCGAGTTCGAGAAGCCAGTCCTGATGTTCTCGGGCGGCAAGGACTCGATCGTCATGCTCCGGCTCGCCGAGAAGGCGTTCTACCCCGCCAAGCTTCCCTTCCCCCTCCTCCAGGTGGACACCGGGTACGACTTCCCGGAGGTGCTCGCCACCCGCGACAACTGGGTCAAGCGGCTGGGCGTGCGCCTGGTCGTGGCCAGCGTCGAGGAGGCGATCAAGAACGGCGTCGTCATCGACGACGGCAAGACCTCGCGCAACCGGATGCAGACCGGCACGCTGCTCAACGCCATCGAGGAGGAGGGCTTCACCGCCGCCTTCGGTGGTGGCCGTCGTGACGAGGAGAAGGCCCGCGCCAAGGAGCGGGTGTACTCCCACCGTGACGAGTTCGGCCAGTGGGACCCCAAGATGCAGCGCCCCGAGCTGTGGAGCCTCTACAACGGCCGCATCCACGAGGGCGAGCACATGCGGATCTTCCCGCTCTCCAACTGGACCGAGCTGGACATCTGGCACTACATCGACCGTGAGCAGATCGAGATCCCGTCGATCTACTTCAGCCACCAGCGCCGCGTCTTCGAGCGCGACGGCATGCTCCTGACCGAGTCGGAGTTCAACCCGTGCAAGCCGG
>DASXRJ010000251.1:0-16708 GCA_036506675.1 Nocardioides sp.
GGGCGGACGCATAGACCGCCCCGAGTACGACGCTGCGCCGGCGCGCCAGCGGGCTCAGTCGGCGCAGTGCCCGCGGGAAGATCAGGAACAGCGACACCGTCGCGATCGGGAACCGGATGGCCAGGAAGTCCACCGGGTCGACCCGGTCGGTCAGGTCGTGGATCAGGAAGAACGTCGACCCCCAGCACGCGGTCATCAGCAGCAGCGCACCGGTCGCCAGCAGCGACGCCCGCCGGTCGGGGTGGTCCCGGTCGGTCGCGTCGGCGGTCACGGGTGGGCCTCGGCGCGCAGCCGCCGCAGCACGGCGAAGTCGTTGTTGCCGGGCTCGCGGGAGCCGGGGGTCTCGAGGATGAACGGCACGCCGTCGGTGGCCGGGTGCTCGAACAGCTCCCGGAACGCCTCGACACCGATATGTCCCTCGCCGATCTTCTGGTGGCGGTCGAGGTGGGCGCCGCGGACGTCCATGGAGTCGTTGGCGTGGATCAGTCGGAGCCGACCGGAGCCGCCGATCTCGACCAGCCGGTCGACGGTGGCGGTGGTGCCGCCGGGCTCGTCGAGCGGGGCGCCGGCGGCGAAGACGTGGCAGGTGTCCAGGCACAGCCCGGCCTTGGGGTGGAAGTCGAGCGCCGCCAGGTAGGCCCCGAGGTCGTCGGTGCCCGTGCACAGCGACCGGCCCTGGCCGGCCGTCGGCTCGAGCAGCAGCCAGGGCGCGTCCGGACCCTCGACGGCCTCGAGGAGCGGCAGCAGACCCTCGCGGACCTGGCTCATCGCGGCCGCGTGGCGAGCCTCCGAATCGGTGGGATCGACGTACGACCCGGTGTGTACGACGACGCCCTCCGCGCCGATCTCGGCCGCCCGGCGGAGATTGTGGGCGACCACCGCGACGGAGTTCTCGTAGGTCTTCGGAGTGGGGGAGCCGAGGTTGACCAGGTACGGCGTGTGCACGAACACGCGCAGCCCGGCGGCCTCGGTCCGCTCGCGGAACAACCGGTCGACCGCTGGGTCGCCCGCCGAGAGCGCCCAGCCGCGGGGGTTGCCGACGAAGATCTGGAAGGACTCGCAGCCCAGCTCGACCGCCGAGGCGAGAGCACCGGCCACCAAGCCCTTCCCGACGGTGACATGGGTGCCGATCGGATTGCGCATCGCAGGCAGGCTAATCGGCGGTTGAGGGCCGCCCCGAACCGGGCCCGAATACAACTGGTGGTCATCTCTCGAAGTTCGTCGTGTCGCGCATCCCGGGCAGGCACCTGGCACTGGGGCGGCGCGCTCGGGTCGGTGGGCGGGATGGGCTGCTCCACAGGGGCGCGCTTGACCGGACATCGGGCCGAGGTGTGCGGAACGGCAGGCAGTTTGCCGCGACTCGCCGATGTTCCGGGTTGAAAGCCTTGCGTGTCGCCCGAACTGCCTGCCGTCCGGTACGACGCGCGGATCCGTCACCTCGACGACATGCATCGCGGTGAGGAACCGGATGGTTGCGCCGAGAAGGTGGCTGGTGTGACCGAGGAGGGCTACGCGTGCGCCCGGGTCTTCGGGGAGCGGCCGCGCCACAGGTGCTCTGGTGCTCGTGATGGACCCGGCCCACCACAGGACCAGGGTTGGCTAGAAATGACTATTCCCACCCTCGGGTAGGGGTTCCAACCTGAAAGGTAAAGAACCGCGCCACCGAGGGGGAACGCGATGTCCGACGAGCATGAGCCGACCGGGCCCGAGGAGGGCCTGGCCCTGTGCCTGTCCGGTGGCGGGTACCGGGCGATGCTGTTCCATGTCGGCGTCCTGTGGCGGCTCAACGACGCCGGGATGCTGCCCGAGCTGGACCGGATCTCGAGCGTGTCGGGCGGGTCGATCACCGCTGGCGTGCTGGGCCTGGCCTGGCCGCGGCTGGACTTCGACGACAACCAGGTGTCCAAGGCGTTCGAGGCGCAGGTGGCCGACCCGATCCGTGGGCTGGCCCGGACCAACGTCGACGTGACCGCCGTACTCACGGGGCTGGCGCTGCCGTTCCGGTCCATCTCCGACCAGGTCGTCAAGGCCTACCGCAACCGGCTCTTCGGCAAGGCGACGCTGCAGGACCTGCCGGACCGGCCCCGGATCGTGCTCAACGCCACAAACGTGGGGTCGGGCGCGCTGATGCGGTTCAGCAAGGCGTACGTCGCCGACTACCGGGTCGGTCGCATCGACCATCCCGACGTACCGCTGGCCCAGGCGGTCGGCGCCTCATCGGCGTTCCCGCCGTTCGTGTCGCCGTGTGTGATGGACCTGAGCCACGAGGACTGGGTGACCGAGGAGGGCAACGACCTCGCCGAGCCGGAGTTCCGCAACGACGTACAGCTCACCGACGGCGGCGTCTACGACAACCTCGGCCTCGAGACCGTGTGGAAGCGCTACCGCACAGTCCTGGTCAGCGACGCGGGCGGGGCGTTCGCCCCCGACGACGACCCGCCGGTCGACTGGCCCCGGCACATGGTCCGGGTGCTGAAGGTGATCGACAACCAGGTGCGGTCGCTGCGCAAGCGCCAGATCATCGACGGCTTCCGCAACGGCGACCACGAGGGCATGTACGTCGGAATCCGCAGCGACCTGGCCGACTACGGGCTGGCCGACGCGCTGCCGGCGGACCCGAGTATCGCCAAGTCCCTGGCCCGGATCCCGACCCGCCTCGACGTGATGGACGAGTCGACCCAGGAGCGGTTGGTCAACTGGGGCTACGTCATCGCGGACGCCGGCCTGCGCAAGCACGTGCGACCGAGCGCGGCGGCGGGGCGGCTGCCCTATCCCGCCCGCGCGCTGGTCCGCTGACCGACGAGGTGCCGTGATGCCACGACTTCCCACCCAGGACCCGCTCGAGCCGATGCCGCCGGACCGCCGGAGGCTGAGGACGTTCGCCTTCGACCCGATGTCGACGAGGCTGTCGGGACAACATCTGGTGGTCGACGTACCCTTCGAGGCGCTGACGCCCGGGCCGCAGGGCCGGCTGGTGCGCGTCGTCGACTACGACGAGTCGCGTGGCGCGTGGTACCGCCCGGTCGACCTGAACTGCTCGGCCAACCTCGCCCAGGACGGCATGCGGCCCTCCGAGGGCGACCCGCGCTCCCACCAGCAGATCGTGTACGCCGTCTCGATGAGCGTGATCGAGCGCTTCGAGCGGTTCATGGGCCGCCGGTTCAACTTCCGCGCGGACAAGACCCTGAGGCTGGTGCCGCACGCCTTCGAGGGGCGCAACGCGTTCTTCGACCCCGAGCGGAGGGCGGTGCTGTTCGGCTACTACCGCTCCAGCCTGAAGGACCCCGGCGCGAACCTGCCCGGCCAGGTCATCTTCACCTGCCTCTCGAACGACATCATCGGCCACGAGGTCACCCACGCGATCGTGCACCGGCTCCGGCCCTACTACTCCGAGGCGACCAACCTCGACGTGTTCGCGCTGCACGAGGCGTTCGCCGACCTGGTCGCGCTGTTCCAGCACTTCGCCTACCCCGACGTCGTGGTCGAGGCGATCGCGGACTCGAAGGCCGACCTGCGCTCCAGCAAGGGGCTGCTCGACCTGGCCCGCGAGTTCGGCGAGTCCACCGGGCGCGGCCGGGCGCTGCGCTCCGCGCTGGACGAGCGCAAGACCTCTGACACGCCGCCCAGCCCGGACCAGTTCCGGAACGCGACCGAGCCGCACGCGCGAGGCGCCTGCTTCGTGATGGCGATCTTCGACGCGTACCTCGAGGCCTACCAGGCCGCGATCGCCGATCTGGAGCGGATCGCGACCGGCGGAACCGGCGTACTCCCACCGGGGCGGCTGCCGCCCGACCTGGTCAACCGGGTCGCGCGCGAGGCGGTGCGGACCGCCGACCGGATGCTCGGGATGGTGGTGCGCGCGTTCGACTACCTGCCGGTGGTCGACCCGACCTTCGGCGACGTCGTGCGCGCGATCGTCACCGTCGACCGCGACCTCTACCCGGAGGACGAGCTGCACCTGCGCGCCCGGCTGGTGGAGTCGCTGCGGCGGCGCGGCATCTACCCGCCCGGCGTCTCCTCGCTGGCCGACGACGCGCTGGCCTGGCCGATGGCGCCGCACGCGCTGCGGCTCGACGACGTCCTGGACCCTGCCCAGCTCCGGCAGGTCATCATGTCGGCGACGCTCAAGCTCGACGTCCTCGCGCACGGAGCCGCGCACGAGCTCAACGAGCACTCCACGGCCGTCGACCAGGACGTCTTCACGAACCTCGCGAAGTGGGCGGTCAGCCACCACGAGCAGCTCGGCCTCGTCGACGGGCACCCGATCCGGGTCGACGGGCTGCACGTGTCCTACCGGCAGGCCGCCGACCGGCAGCCGCGCCCCGAGATCGTCGTACAGCTGTCGCAGCGGCGTACCGACCTGGAGGACCAGCGGCTGCCCGAGGGCCGGCGCCCGGTGTTCCGCGCGGGTACGACGCTGATCGCGCACGCCGACGGGACGATCCGCTACGTCATCGCCAAGCCGCTCCCGGTCGCACCAGCCGCCGCTGCTGCGGCGCCGGCGAAGGGCGAGCCGGCCCCGCCGCCCGACCCGGTCCAGAAGTTCGCCGCGGACCGCTTCGAGCGGCTGAGCGCCTGGATCTCCGAGCTGGACGCCGAGGACGCGCTCACCGCCTGGACCGACGAGCCGGCGATGCTGCGCCTCGACTTCGCCACCCTGCACGCCAGCCAGGACGCGGGGGTGGAACCCGAGCCCGAGCCGGGCCATCACCTGGGTCAGGACGCCGGCCGCGACCAGAGGAGGCCGCGATGACCACCAACGGCACCGTGTCGGTGCGGATGTTCAACGTCGGCTTCGGCGACGCGTTCCTGGTGACGGTACGACGGCTGGGCGTGGTGTGGCGGATGCTGGTCGACTGCGGCGTACACAACCAGGGCCGAGCCCGCCCGATCCGTGACGTCGTCGAGGCGATCGTCGAGGCGTGCACCGACGAGCCCGGGAGTACGCCGCGGATCGACGTCGTCGTCGCGACCCACCGCCATGCCGACCACATCTCCGGCTTCGCGCTCGACGAATGGGACGACGTCGAGGTGGGGGAGGTGTGGGTCCCGTTCGTGGAGGACCCGGACGACCCCGACGGCATCAAGATCAGGACGGCCCACGCGACAGCGGCCGCTCTGCTCGACGGGCTGGTGGAGCGGCGTACCGAGAACCTGGCGGCGGGCGGCTGGCCGCCCAAGCTGTCGGCCGCTCGGGCACTCGCGGCCAACTCCCTGAGCAACCAGGACTCGATGGACCGGCTGCTCGGCCTTAACGGTCAGGGCTTCGCCAAGGCCCACAAGGTGCGTTACCTGCCGAGCACCGACGCGGCGGCCAACGTGGTCGCCGGCCCGCCCGGCATCTCGGTTCACGTGCTCGGTCCCTCGCGCGACCCGGAGCAGCTCAAGCGGATGGACCCGCCGGCCAACGCCGGCTGGCTCCAGCTCGCGGCGGACGCCGACGCCTACCTCGAGATCGACGAGCTGTTCCCGCCGATCTTCCTCGCCGACGAGGCGAGCCTGCCGCCCGGGCTGGAGCAGGCGCGGCACTCGCTGCAGCTGCACAAGCTGACCAACGACGCCGGGCTCCTCCAGGCCGCGGCGATCCTCGACCACGCGGTCAACAACACCAGCGTGTTCCTGGTGCTCGACGTGGAGGGGACGCGGCTGCTGTTCCCGGGTGACGCCCAGCAGGGCGCCTGGGAGCACGTGCTGGGCGACGACGACAACCGCGATCTGCTGACCGACTGCGTCTTCTACAAGATCGCCCACCACGGCTCGCACAACGCGACCCCGCGGGCGTTCGTTGAGTCGGTGTGGCGCGACGGCAACTACGCGATGCTCCCGTGGGGGCTGGTCAAGCGCTGGGCCGACACGATCCCGAAGAAGGAGCTGCTCGCTGCCCTGCACGAGCACGCGCACACGGTCGTGCGGATCGACGAGCAGCAGGAGGTGCCGGGAGTGGTGACCTTCGACGGCGACCTGTGGAGCGAGATCACCTTCGAGACGCAGTAGCCGGCGCCCAGATCACGGCTCAGGTCACGGCTCAGATCACGTAGACGACGACCGTCGAGCCGCGCTGCAGCTCCGTGCCCCCTGGGGGATCGGTCTGGTAGACGTAGCCCCAGGCCCCCTCGTTGTCACCCTGTACGTCGGGCACGAAGCCGGCCTCCTCGAGGACCTTGACCGCGTCGTCGATCCCCATCCGGAGTACGTCGGGTACCGGCACCATCTGCGAACCGTCGGAGACCACCAGGTGCACGGTGTCGCCTGTGTGCAGGGTCCCCGAGGTCGGGTCCTGGGAGATGACGCGACCGACCGGCACGGTGTCGCTGTACTCGGTCGTGCGGTCGACCACGAGCCCGCTCTCCTCCAGCGCTCGCTGGGCCTTGTCGGCGTTCTTGCCGGTCCAGTCGGTGATCTCCACCGGCTTCGGACCCTGCGACACGAAGATGTCGACCGTGAAGTCCGGGCGGACCATGGTGTCGGGCTTGGGGTCGGAGCCGAGCACGGTGCCCGACGCCACCTTGTCGCTGTAGCGGTAGATGCTGCGGCCGAAGCTGAGGTGTGCCTCGCGGATGGCGTCCTGGGCGTCGTCGACGTTCATCCCCTTGAGCTTGGGGACGGCGTACCGCTCCTTGCCGCGCGAGACGACCAGGGTGACCGTGCCGCCGTTGAGGACCCGGGACCCGGGCTCGGGGTCGGTGGCCAGGACGTGGCCCTTCGGCACCGTCTCCGAGTACGCCGGATCGCCCAGCTGCGCCTTGAGCCCCTCGGACTCCAGCTTCTGGACGGCCTCGGTCTCGACCATCCCGAGCACTCCGGGCGTGGTGGTGTAGCGGCCCGCGCCGAACCACCAGACGCCCGCCCCGGCGCCGATCACGAGCAGCAGTGAGAGCAGGAAGATGATCAGCCCGCGGCGCGAGGGCCGGCGTCCACCGCTGGCGACCGCGGCCGGGCGGACCGGCGGCAGCCCGCCCGACACCGGGGCCGGCTCGGGCGGCGGGAAGTCGCGGATCGAGTCGCCGGGACGCAGGGTGGCCGTGTGCTCGGTGACGACGTCGTCGAGGATCGGGGGCATCCGGTCGCGGGTCTGCTCGCGGGGGTGCTCGTCCTCGAACTCCGGCAGGTCGGCGACGGTCTCGGCCGGCTCGGGGCGTTCGGCACGCTCGACGGTGTCGCCGGGCTCGGGGGAGACGTAGCCTAAGGCGCGCGAGCGCCGGCCCGCGCCCGACGGGGCGAGGTCGGCGGTCAGGTCGGGGTCGTCGGCGAGACCCTCGAGCAGCGCCTGGCGGACCCGGTGCACCTGGTGGAGCAGCACGCTCGCGTCGGCCGGCCGGTTGTTGCGATCGCGAGAGGTGGCGCGGGCGACCAGCGCGTCGACGTACGGCGGGATTCCGGGTACGCCGGCCGACGGCGGCGGCACGTCCTCGTGCACGTGCTTGTAGGCGACCTGGATCGGCGACTCGCCTTCGTGCGGCTTGCTGCCGGTGAGCAGCTCGTAGAGGACCACGCCGGCGGCGTACACGTCGGCGCGGGCGTCGGCCTTGCCGTCGACGACGAGCTCGGGCGCGAGGTAGGAGACCGTCCCGATGAGTACGCCGCCGGTCGCGGTGTGCTGCGTGTCGGAGCTGATCGCCTTGGCCAGCCCGAAGTCGGCGACCTTGAGCTGGCCGCCGTTGGCCTCGTCGGCGAGCAGCACGTTCTCGGGCTTGATGTCGCGGTGGATCAGGCCGGCCCGGTGAGCGGCCGCGAGCGCCGACAGCACCGGGTCGATGAGCGCCAGCGCCTTGGCGGGCGCGAGCGGCGCCTCCTTGCGGATGACGTCGCGCAGGGTGTGTCCGGGCACCAGCTCCATGACCAGGAACACCACGCCGTGGTCGTCGCCCTGGTCGAAGACGCTGACCACGTGGGGGTGGGAGAGCCTGGCCGCGGCCCGGGCCTCGCGCACGAAGCGCGCGGCGAAGTCGTCGTCGTCGCCCAGACCTGCGTGCATGATCTTGACCGCGACGATCCGGTCGAGCCGGGTGTCGACGGCCTCGTAGACGCTGGCCATTCCGCCCCGGGCGATCCGGCTGGCGATGTGGTAGCGGCCATCGAGGAGTCGCCCGATCAAGGGGTCGGTCCTGTCCCTCGACGGGTCAGGCACCCCCTGGCTCTGGGTCTCGACATCCACGCTGGTGATCCTCCGTTGGGCCGGACGGGGAAGAAATCCGACACCCCATCGTACGGTCGACCCGGTGAACCGGCGTCCTCGCCCTGCCGGAGCGGCGTGGCGGGCAGGCGGTACGGTCCCCGGGCATCGCTGTGATCCCCGGGTGCGTGCCGTTCAAACCCCGTGCCGGAGGCCGGCTTCAGGCGGGGTTCGGCACCTCACCGGTGGTACGGCGGTGATTTCGCCGCGTCGCACAGTCGTGGAAAAGTGTCAGGAATGAGCGATCAAACCGTCGACCTCGCTGCGCTGGTCGAGGAGTGGTTCGACTGGGCCGCGGCCGCGAAGGCCCTCGGCTCGAGCGTCAACCAGGTACGCACGATGATCCGCGAGCACCAGCTCGCGGCCGCCGTACCCACCCCGGGGGCGGGGCAGCAGATTCCCGCCGCGCTGATCATGGACGGCGAGATCGTCAAGGGCGTGCCGGGCCTGTTGACGGTGCTGCACGACGCCGGGTACGACGACCGCGAGGCCATCGCCTGGATGTTCACCGACGCGGACCTGCCCGGCCGGCCGATCGACGCAATGCGGGAGAACCGCGGGGCCGAGGCCAAGCGACGCGCGCAGACGCTCGGGTTCTGATCACCCTCCCAAGGAGTCCCGATGTCCCCCTCCCGCAAACGACGTCGACCCGGAGAGCGGACTGCCCTGGACCCAGGAGAGCGAGCTGCCTCCGGAGGGCCAGCACACGCTCGAGCTGATCGACGCCGGCGGTCCATATCCCTACCCGGGGAAGGACAACACCACATTCACCAACATCGAGGGCTTGCTGCCGGCCCAGGGTGAGGGTTACTACAAGGAGTACACCGTCGAGACGCCGGGCTCGCCGGACCGTGGGGCCCGACGAATCGTCGCTGGCTCGGGCGGCGAGTTCTACTACACCGACGACCACTACCGGTCATTCAGGAGGATTGCGCGATGACGGGATTGGCAGCGCTGATGGCCGGACGTCGCGTGCCCGGTATCTACCGGTGGCACGCGGCGTTCGGCGTGGCCGACGTACAGCACTCGGTCGAGCATGCGGGCGGCCGGTTCGCCTACCTCGACGGCTGGAAGTCGCAGTCGAAGGACGAGTTCCTGACCGCGATCGGGGAGGCCTTCGGTTTCCCCGACTACTACGGCCGCAACTTCGACGCGCTGCTCGACTGCCTGCGCGACGTGGGCAGCTATCCCGACAACCCCGACAGCGAGGGCGGCACGGTGCTGCTGTGGGACGGCTGGGGCACCTTCGCCCGGGCCGACGAGCGGGCCTTCTCCATGGCGCTGAGCGTCCTGGGGCAGCGGGTCGACGAGCGCGAGGCCGGGAAGTTCAGCGTGCTGCTGCGCGGCGAGGGGCCCGACCTGAGCGACGTACCCAGCCTCGACTGAGACCTCAGAGGTGCCGGTCGGTCGCGGCCGCCGCGAGGTCGCGCAGGGCGGCCCGAGCCGGTTCGCTCACGGGCGCCTTGTCGAGGGCGGCCAGGGCCAGCCGGGTCAGCTCGTCGATGACCGCCTCGACCTGACCGTGCGCGCCCGACTCCACGATGATCCGCCGCAGCCGCTCCACCTCGTCGGTGTCGAGCGCGCTGCCGAGGGCTCCGTCGAGGTGGGCGCCCTCGGCCGCCGGCGCGCCGTCCAGGGCGAGCGCGACCAGCACGGTGCGCTTGCCCTCGACCAGGTCGTCGCCGGCGGGCTTGCCGGTGGTCGCCGGGTCGCCGAACACCCCCAGCTGGTCGTCGCGGAGCTGGAAGGCCTCGCCCAGCGGCAGCCCGAACGCCGACAGCTGCTCGAGTACGACGTCATCGCCGCCGGCCAGCGCCGCACCGACATGGAGCGGGCGCTCGATGGAGTACTTCGCCGACTTGTAGCGCAGCACCGTCATCGCGGTGTCGACGTCGGCTCGCCCCCGCGCCTGCACCGACACGTCGAGGAACTGCCCGGCGATCACCTCCGAGCGGCACAGGTCGAACACGTCGAGCGCGGCCCCGACCCGCTCCAGCGGGAACCCGCAGCGACGGAGCAGCTCGTCGGCCCAGCTGAGCAGCAGGTCGCCGAGGAGGATCGCCGCGGCCGCGCCGTACTGGCTGGGGCTGCCGGTCCAGCCGGCCTCGCGGTGGGCGGTGTCGAAGGAGACGTGGGTCGCGGGCCGGCCGCGCCGGGTCGCGGAGGCGTCCATGAAGTCGTCGTGGACCAGGGCGCTGGCGTGCAGCAGCTCGAGCGCTGCACAGGCGCGCAGCAGCGCCTTCTCGTCGGGGACGTCGGGCGAGACCGCCCGGAAGCCCCAGTAGCAGAAGGCGGCACGGAACCGCTTGCCGCCGGACACGGAGGCCCGGGCCTCGTCGACGAGGGCGGCGGCGTCGGGACCGAGGGGCGCGAGGCGCGCGGCCTGCTCGTCGAGGAACTCGTCGAGAACCTCCTGGATCCGGGCGGCGAATTCGGCGTGATCGGAGGAGGAGCTCACACGGGGAGAGTATTCCCATGTGGAACCGCCGTCGGCCGTCGGGGCCGGGTTCCTAGACTGGCGCCATGACTGTGGGGACCGGCCGCACGATCGGCCAGCTGATCCGGGAGGGCGAGCGATCGTTCTCCTTCGAGTTCATGCCGCCGAAGGACGAGTCCGGCGAGGAGCAGCTGTGGCGGGCGATCCGTGACCTGGAGCCCTTTCAGCCGACCTTCGTCTCCGTGACGTACGGCGCGGGCGGGTCCTCGCGCGACACGACCGTGCGGGTCACCGGCCGGATCGCCAAGGAGACCTCGCTGCTGCCGATGGCGCACCTGACGTGCGTCGGTCACACCCGCGAGGAGCTCGAGTCGATCCTCGACGAGTACGCCGCGGCCGGCGTACGTCATGTGATGGCGCTGCGCGGCGACCCGCCGGAGGGTCCGCGCGCGGCCTGGACGCCCACCGAGGGCGGGTTCACCTACGCCCGGGAGCTGGTGGAGCTCGCCGTGCAGCGGCACGGCTTCAGCGTCGGCGTCGCGGCCTTCCCGGAGGGCCACCCGTCGGCGGAGTCGATCGAGCGGGACGCCGACGTGCTCGTGGCGAAGGCGGAGGCGGGCGCGGAGTTCGCGGTCACGCAGATGTTCTTCCGGGCCTCCGACTACTTCGACCTGGTCGAGCGGGTGCGGGCGCGCGGGGTCGACATCCCGATCCTGCCTGGCATCATGCCGATCCTGAACCTCAACGCGATCACCCGTCAGGGCGAGCTGATCGGAGCCGCCGTACCCGACGAGGTGACCGACAGCTTCGCCGGGCTCACCGAGCGCGACGAGATCCGGGCCAACGGCATCCGGCTGGCCGCCGAGCTCTGCGAGGAGCTGCTGGCCGGCGGTGCGCCGGGCCTGCACTTCTACACGCTGAACTTCTCGAAGGCGACGCGCGAGATCTTCCAGGCGCTCCAGATCACTGTGTAGCGCGGGTGTGCGGGGCCGCGGCGATCCGGCCCGCTCATGTAACGCGCTGTTATCCCGTCTACTGCGCCGTTGCAGCGGGTGGTTAGACGGGATAACCCCGCGTTACAAGTTCCGCCTCCGGCCCGCCGAAGCGACAGCCCGGATCGAGGGCCGGGGCTAGGGTCGGCTCCATGGAGCGCACACTCACCGTCACCGGTCAGGGTCAGAGCCGAGCGGTGCCGGACCGCGCCGTACTCCGGATCGGGATCGCGCACCGCGCACCCGGCGTGGCCGACGCGGTCGCCGGGGTGGACTCCGGCGTCCGGCTCGCGGGCGAGGTCGCGCGCCGGTTCACGACGCCGGGCCGGATCGGCTCCCAGGGGTTGAACCTGTGGCCGGCACACGACCAGGAGGGCCGCCAGGTCGGCTTCGAAGCCCGGCACCAGCTCGCCATCGCCTGCGACGACCTCGACGTCGCCGGCAAGCTGGTCGCCGCCCTGGCCGCCGAGGTCGGCGACCGGCTGCAGATCGAAGGGGTCTCGCTGGAGGTGTCCGACCCGTCGGCGGCGCAAACGGCCGCGCGGGAGGCGGCGTACGCCGATGCCACCGCTCGGGCCGAGCACCTGGCCGGACTGAGCGGCGCGACCCTCGGCGAGGTCGTCGCGGTGGTCGAGGGCGGGGGAGCGACGCCGCTGATGGCCGACTTCCGCCCGATGGCCGCCGCCCCAGACGTCTCCTTCGAGCCCGGGGAGTCGACGATCAGCTCCGCCGTGACCGTGACCTGGCTGCTGGCCTGACTTTTCGGCTGGGCCAATCCTGCAGCACGCTCAGGCCGGGCCGATGACCTGTGCGACCAGGGCCGCGGAGAGGCCGACGAAGGGCAGGCCGGCCCCGGGAGTGGCGTGCGCGCCGGCGGCGTACACGCCGGGGATGGGGGTGCGGGGGCCGAGCCGGTCGCGGATCGTCGCGCGGCCCTGCCACAGGACGCCCTCGGGCGAGCCACCCCACTTCTCGACCAGGTCGCGCGGCGAGCGGGCGAGCTTGACCCGCACCTGGTCGCGTACGTCGACGCCGTAGCGCACCAGGGTCGTCACCAGGTCCTCGGCGACCTTGCCGCGGCCGTGCAGGGTCCAGGCGGCCCCGCCCTCGGGCGCCCGCCCCCCAGTGCGTACGACGATGGTCGGGTCGCCGTGGAAGACCGTCTCCGCCGCGAGATCGGGCACGTCGCCGGACAGGCCGACGTACATGGTCATCGGCGGGATCGCCGGCATGCTCTTCTGCATGTACGGGTGCAGCGCGGGCAGCCGGCGGGGGTCGACGGCGACGACCACTGCGTCGGCGTCGAGCTCCGCGTGGTCGGTCGCGACCGCAGCCACCCGGCCGTCGCGCACGACCAGGTCGGTCGCCGTGGTCCGGGTGTGCACCTCGACCCCGCGGGTCGCCAGCCGGGCGGTCAGCGCGTCCGCGAGCCCGCTCATGCCGCCGGGGATCGTCCACGCGCCGAAGGTCTGCTCGAGATAGGAAACGCAGCCGAGCCAGGCCGGCACGTTGCGCAGGTGGTGGCCCTCGAACTCGTAGGGGAAGCCCGCGACCAGCCGCAGCCGCTCGTCCTTGAAGGTCTTGCGCAGCCGGTGGCCGAGCGTCTCGCGGGTCAGCAGCCGGCGGGTCAGGTCGCGGCCGGCGACCTCGGGCGACCACGGGCGTTCGAGGTAGCCGCGACGGATGACGTCCCAGTCGTCCGCCCAGGAGGAGACCCAGTCGCACCACTGCTCGCCGAGCCCCGGCGCGAGCGCGTCGAAGGCCTCCAGCTGAGCGACCCGGGAGTTGCCGGGCAGGGCCAGCGCGGTGTCGTCCTCGAACCGGTGCTCGCGGATCACCGGCCGGTTGACCAGCTCGACCTCCTTCTCCAGTGGTCGGCCGGACTTGCGGAACAGGTCGCGGATCACCGCCGGCAACAGGGTGTACGACGCGGAGCCGTCCCAGGCGTAGCCGTCGGCCTCGACCGGGGCCAGCGCGCCGCCCAGCGAGTCGGACCGCTCGACCAGGTCGACCTGGTGTCCGAGCTTGGCCAGCCGGGCGGCGGACGCGAGGCCGCCGAAGCCTCCCCCGATCACCACCACCCGCATGCCGGTCACCCTAGTGGGCGGGCGTCCCGGTCAGCCGGTGAGTGTCGCGGGTCGGCCGCGGCCCTTCCAGCGCCGCCAGCCGCGGCGTACGAACTTGGCGATGTAGAACAGCGCGACCAGGCCGCCCACCAGCAGGATGGCGGCGATCACCGCGGCCGCGACCGGGTGCTCGATGGCGAACCAGACCACGGCCAGCACGATCGCGTCCTCCGCGAGGCTGGCGCCGATGTTGGTGACCGGCTCGGGAGAGGTGTTGATGGCCAGCCGGCCGCCCATCTTGACCAGGTGCGAGGCGAGCGCCGTACCGCCGCCGACGACGCCGGAGACGGCCTGGTCGAGAGAGTCCGCGTCGCCGGCCAGCAGTACGCCGATCACCGCGCCGACCGTGGGCCGGATCGCCGTCGAGATCGCGTCCCACGTCGAGTCGATGTAGGGGATCTTGTCGGCCACGAACTCCATCGCGTAGAGGAAGCCCGCGACCGCCAGCACCGGCCAGTCGCCCAGCACGTCGGGGATCTGGCTGAACGAGCCCAGCCGGTCGGCGATTCCCAGCACCAGCACGACCAGATAGCTGTTGACCCCGCTCGCCCACCCGGTGGAGAACGCCATCGAAAGTGAGTCCACGGCCGACAGCATAGGGACGGGTTTGAGTACCCGTACGCATCCGCGTTGTCGGTGGGGCCCGGCAGGATGAGGTCGCCGGCCGGCCCGGGGCTTCGCGGGGGTGAGATCCGGGCCGGCCGGTCCAGTGCTCGGCAGCTAGCGCAGGATCCGGTCGAGCGTCTCCTGGTCGCGTGCGACCACGGCGGTGCCGTCGTCCAGGGTGATGATCGGCCGCTGGATCAGCTTCGGGTGCTCGGCCAGCGCGGCCACCCAGTCGGCGCGGTGCGCCTCGTCGCGGGGCAGCTCCTTGAGCCGCAGCTCCTTGGCGACCGGCTCGCCCATCCTGGCGATGTCCCACGGCTCGAGGTCGAGCCGCGCGAGCACGCCCTGCAGCTCGGCCGTGGTCGGCGGCTCGTCGAGGTAGCGCCGGGTCGTGTACGCCGCTCCGGCCTCGTCCAGCGCCCCGACCGCGGTCCGGCACTTCGAGCACGCGGGGTTGACCCAGATCTCCATCAGTTGACCTCCAGCTCGGTCGCGCCGGTGAGGGCGAGGAGCTCGTCGTACGTGGTGGAGAAGACGGCGGCAGGGTGGCCGGCGGCGGCCCAGACCACGTCGTACTTCTGGAGGGTGGTGTCGAGCCAGGTCGGCACGGGTGCCGGGTGGGCGATGGGGGAGACGCCGCCGATGACCTGGCCGGTGTGGCGGCGTACGAAGTCGGGCTCGGCGCGCTTGAGCGGTCCGGTCACCGCGGCGACCTTGTCGGTGTCGACCCGGTGCGCGCCCGAGGTGAGGATCAGCACGGGGGAGCCGGAAGCGTCGAAGAGCAGGCTGTTCGCGATCGCGCCGACCTCGCAGCCGAGCGCCTCCGCGGCCAGCGCGGCGGTGTGCACGGAGTCGGGCAGTACGACGATCTCGCCGGACCCGCCGCGGCGGGCCAGCTCGGCGCGGAAGCTCGCGATCGAGGGGTGTTCGTCCATGTCGCCGACCTTAGGACACCGCTCCAGACCGATCTGAGACGGCTGTCACCAGGGGATTGACGGGTTGTCGGAGGTGGGGTGTACCTTGGAGGTGTTCGAACAGATGTTCGAACGATTGGCCCTGGCGGAGGCGACCTCGACCCCCGCTTCCGCCGGGGCCTGCACCTCGCAACACAGCATCGCACGGTGCACGGACAGACGGTGCACAGACAGAAGCAGGGGTCGGACGTAGGGGTCGAAGTCGAAGCTCTGGGGAAGGAGCTGCAGTGCGGCGGTACGACGATCCCGTGGAAGTGCGCAAGGGAATGGTGGCCGACCTGGTCGGTCCCGATGCCGATCCGGTCGAGGGACCCGAACAGTTCCTCTGGCACGGACGGCTGTGGAAGGTGCGCGACGTGCTCGCGCACTGGGTGGAGACCGGGGCCTGGTGGCAGTCCGGGGGAGTGCGGGCCGTGCTCGGCTCGGACGACGGGTCCACCGAGGCGGGTACGGCCGCGCGCGGTGACCTGCTCACGGAGCGCGAGGTCTGGCGGGTCGAGGCCGGGGTCGGCCCGGCGATCGCCGGCAACCCCTCGGGCGTCTTCGACCTCTCCTTCGACTGGGCCGACGGCAACTGGCAGCTCGTCGCCTGCCACGACTGAAGGAAGGAAACCACCGTGATGAACCCTCACGTTCTCCCCGCCACCACCCACTCCTACCTCGCCCGCGCGGCCGAGTCGCTGCGCGAGGCGATGACCACGACCGACGTCGCGACCCGCTACGCCTGTGCCCACGTGTCCGCGCTCCGGGCCACGGCCGCCCTGCTGGCCGCGCGGGCCCATCCGAGCCCGGCCCGGCGCAAGGCCCAGAAGAACGCCTGGGTGCTGCTCGCCGAGGTCGCGCCCGAGCTCTCGGAGTGGGCGGCGTTCTTCGCGGCCGGCGCCGGCAAGCGCGCGGCGGCCGAGGCCGGGTCGCGCCGGGCGGTCACCGCTCGGGAGGCCGACGACCTGATCCGCGACGCGGACCGGTTCCTCGGCGTGATCGAGACCGCGCTGGGGATGGCTCCCCATGTGCCCTTCGAGCCGGAGATGTTCTCGGCCGCTGGGGTCTGGCGGGCGGGCGGGGTCTGGAGTGCCTGATCCCTTCGTCCACCTCCACGTGGCGTCGGGCTACTCGCTCCAGTACGGCGCCTCTCATCCCCATGTGCTCGTCGAGCGGGCGGCCGAGCAGGAGATGGACACGCTCGCCCTGACCGACCGCGACGGCACCTACGGTGCGGTCAAGTTCGCCAAGGCGTGCCTGCAGGCGGGGATCCGGCCGGTGCTCGGGGTCGACCTCGCCTACGCGCCGACGGCCACCCGAGCCTCTCCCGCCACCCCGGCCGGCGGGACCCGCGCCCGGACGCCGGTGCGGGGCGGCGAGTTCCGCGACCCGAAGTGGGACAGCCTCCCGCGGGCCAC
>DASXRJ010000252.1:0-19106 GCA_036506675.1 Nocardioides sp.
GACCCGGGCCCGAGTCACCAAGGACAGCAGCGTGCCGCCGAACCGGGGCGTGACGAGCTCGTGGTCGCTGTCGACGAGATACGCCCGCGCGGCGGGGGCCGACCGGCCCACGCTTCGTCGTGAAGCTGTATGAAAGCGGAAGAACGTGCGGCACGCCTTGCACTCGTCGGCGAACTGATCGCCAGGCGCTCGAGGCTCCTCCTAGTGGAAACTCGTCCGCGACCAGTGATCGCCGGATGCGCAGTGCTCGACTTAGGTGACTGAGACAAGAGCGAATGCGTCAGCCAAGGAGGACCACGCAACGGCGACAACCGAACACGGCGAGGCGCGCTGGCAGGCCACCGCTCGACGGAACTGGCGTGAATATGGACGAAGCCCCGGATCGTAGACCCGGGGCCAGTCACACGTGCGCGAGGGGGGAGTTGAACCCCCACGTCCTTTCGGACACACGGACCTGAACCGTGCGCGTCTGCCTATTCCGCCACTCGCGCTTGAAGCGCCGCAAGGCTATCCCAGCGCGGCTGAAGATCCCAAACTGGGAGCCACCGTTACGATCATCGCAGCCCGGCACCCCGGCCGGGTTACGCGGCGTACCTCGCGGACGAGACCAGGAAGGGAGGCGCCATGGGCGGGTTGCAGGGCTTCGAGAACCGACTCGAGCAGCTCATCTCCGGTGTCTTCGCCCGAGCGTTCCGAAGCGCGGTGCAGCCGGTGGAGATCTCCGCGGCGCTGCAGCGCGAGGTCGACAACAACGCGCAGATCCTCAGCCGCGACCGGCGGCTGGTGCCCAATGCGTTCCACGTCGAGCTGAGCCAGGGTGACCTCGAGCGGCTGAGCCCCTACGACTCGGCGATGGCGGAGGAGCTCACCAACGCACTCCGCGACCACGCCGACCAGCAGAGCTACGTCTTCCCCGGCCCGGTGACGATCGACTTCGACCCGGCCGAGGACCTCACCACCGGGCGGTTCCGGGTGCGCAGCAAGGCGGTCGCCAAGGTGACCCACAACGCGACCGATACCCAGGTCACGCGCGCCCGCGCGCACCTCGTCGTCAACGGCACCCGGCACCCGCTCGACCCGCCCGGACTGGTCGTGGGCCGCGGCACCGACGCCGACCTGCGCATCAACGACCCGGGCATCAGCCGCCGCCACATCGAGTTCGGAGTCGGGTACGACGGCGGGCAGGTGCGGCTCGCCGTACGCGATCTCGGCTCGACCAACGGCATGCTGGTCGACGGCACCAAGGTCCTCCAGGCCAACCTGTACAACGGTTCGATCGTCAAGATCGGCAACACCTCCATGACCGTCACCGTCGTGTCCGAGGACGACGACGCTAAGGGAGCCGATGTCTGAGCTGACCCTGTTCCTGATCCGCTTCGCCTATCTCGCGATCCTGTGGATCTTCGTTCTGTCGGCGATCTCGGTCATCCGGTCCGACATGTTCGGGGCTCGAGTCCCGGAGGGTGCCCGCGTCGAGCGCGCGACACCGGGCCGCAAGCCCACCAAGGCGCCCACCCGCCGGCGTGGATCGCCGACCCACGTGGCCGTCGTACAGGGGTCGAACGTCGGTGCCCGAGCCGAGCTGGCCGACGCCCCCATCCTCATCGGCCGCGGCATCGACGCGGCCATCAGGCTCGACGACGACTACGTCTCGACCCGGCATGCGCGCATCGCCGTGAGCGCCGACCAGCTGTTCGTGGAGGACCTGGGGTCAACCAACGGAACGTATGTCGGTAGCGTCCGCATCACCCAGCCCACCACCGTCGGCCTCGGCAGCCAGATCCGGATCGGCAAGACCATCCTCGAGCTGAGGAAGTGACATGGCTTTTCACCTTCACTACGCCGCCCTGTCCGACGTCGGCCGCGTCCGGAAGGACAACCAGGACTCCGGGTACGCCGGCCCCTGGGTGCTGACCGTCTGCGACGGCGTCGGCGGTGCCGCCCGAGGCGACATCGCGAGCAGTACGGCGGTCTCCCAGCTCTCCCGGCTCGACAACAAGCCCGGCGACGACCTGCTCGGCGCGGTCGCCGGCGCCGTCCACCGCGCGCACGACCGGATCGGCGAGCTCGTCGACGAGGACCCCTCGATCAACGGCACCAGCACCACCGTCACCGTCGCGCTCTTCGACGGCCAGCGGCTCGGCATCGGCCACGTCGGCGACAGCCGTGCCTACATCTACCGCAGCGGCGAGATCACCCAGCTCACCAAGGACCACACCTTCGTCCAGAGCCTGATCGACGAGGGCCGGATCACCGAGGAGGAGTCCCGGGTCCACCCCCATCGCAACCTGATCCTCAAGGCGGTCGACGGCGTACACGAGGCGGAGCCGGACCTCTTCACCATCGACCTCGCGGTCGGCGACCGGCTGCTGCTGTGCAGTGACGGTGCGTGCGGCGTACTCGACGACGGCCGGATGGCCGACATCCTGTCCACCGGCACCCCCGAGTACGCCGTCGTCGAGCTGGTCCGGGCCAGCCTCGAGGCCGGCAGCTCCGACAACGTCACCTGCGTGGTGGCCGACGTCATCGACACCGAGCCGCCCGTCGACCTGACCCCGATGACCGTCGGCGCCGCCGCCGAGATGCCGCGCAAGAAGACGCCGAGCCCGTTCCCGACCGGCACCCGCTTTCGCGGCCACCGCTCCGGCGACACCGGCGAGCTCGAGCCGATCCCCAGCGAGGTCCCGCACGCGATCCCCAACGACCCGCTCGACGCCGAGCACGCCCGCTACGCGCCGCGGCCGCCCGGCCGGCTGGGCTGGCTCAAGGTGCTGATGGCGCTGGCCGCCGTACTCGGGCTGGTGTGGATCGCGGCCGCCGGCGCCTGGTCGTGGACCCAGAAGCAGTACTACGTCGCCGACGAGGACGGCGTGGTCACCATCTTCCGCGGCATCAACAGCTCGTTCCCCGGCCTCGACCTCAGCCGGCCCTACCTCAGCAGCGACGTGCACCTCGACCGCCTCTCCTCGTACGACGCCAGCCTGGTCCGCGAGGGCATCGACGCCGACACGCTCAGCGAGGCCAAGCACACCGTCGACAACCTGGCCTCCCGGCAGGACTGCAGCGACGACACCGGTACGCCGGCCACCACGCCGCCGACAACGCCGCCGACAACGCAGACCAGCCCCTCGACGCCGCTGACCGTGTCCCCGAGCGGGTCGCCCGACCAGGGCTTCTCCGGCTCGCCGACCAGCACGACCCAGCGCGACACGGTCAGCTCGACGACGTCGCCCTCACCGAAGCCCGGCGGCGAGTCGACCGGACAGGCGACCGGCACCCCGGAGACCGCGTCCACGAGCGCCCCCACCACGACCACGTCCCCGACCGAGTCCCCCTGCTGACAGCGATGACCCAACCCGGAAGCCTCATGGGATTCGTGCACCGGCGCCGCCGGGGCGCGGAGCTCTTCCTTCTCGTGCTCGCCCTGGTCGTCGGCGTGGGCGGGTACGCCGCCGTCGGCGTCGGCGTCCAGGGCAAGGTCCCGCCAGACATCGTCGGGTACGGCGGCGGGCTGGCCGCGCTCATCATCGCCGCGCACATCGTGGTCCGGATGGCCGCGCCGTACGCCGATCCCGTGCTGCTCCCGGTCGTGGCCGCGCTCAACGGACTCGGCCTGGCCGTGATCCACCGGCTCGACCTGGCCAAGGGACTCACCGACGCCGACACCTACGCCCGCCAGCAGCTGATCTGGATGACGCTCGGCGTCATCCTGTTCGCCCTCACCCTGGTGCTGCTGCGCGACCACCGGATCCTGCAGCGGTTCACCTACACCTCGGGCCTGGTGGCGATCGTGCTGCTGCTCCTGCCGATGCTCCCGGTGATCGGCAAGGAGATCAACGGAGCCCGGATCTGGATCCACCTCGGCCCGATGAGCTTCCAGCCGGGCGAGGTCGCGAAGGTGCTCCTGGTGATCGCGTTCGCCGGCTACCTCGTCCTCCACCGTGACGCGCTCGCGCTGGCGGGCCGCCGGGTGCTCTTCGTCGACCTGCCCCGCGGCCGCGACCTCGGCCCGATCCTGGCGATGTGGCTGATCAGCCTCGGCATCCTGGTCTTCCAGAGCGACCTCGGCTCCAGCCTGCTGTTCTTCGGCCTCTTCCTGACCATGCTGTACGTCGCCACCGAGCGGCCCGGCTGGCTGGTCGTGGGCGGCGCCCTGTTCACCTTCGGCGCGCTGGCGGCGTACCAGATGATCGGCCACGTCGCCGAGCGCGTCGACATCTGGCTGCACCCGTTCGACTACTACCAGCAGGCGTCCGGGCCGCATTCCGACCAGCTGGTCGAGTCGATGTTCGGCATGGCCTGGGGCGGGCTGCTCGGCCGCGGCTTCGGCAGCGGCAGCCCCTACCGGATCTCCTACGCCGAGTCCGACTTCATCGTCGGCGCCATCGGCGAGGAGCTCGGCCTGACCGCGCTGATGGCGATCATCGTCTGCTACGGCCTGATCGTGGAGCGCGGCCTGCGCACCGCCCTGATCTGCCGCGACGGCTTCGGCAAGCTGATGGCGACCGGCCTGGCCTGCACGTTCGCGCTCCAGGTCTTCGTGGTCATCGGCGGTGTGACCCGGCTGATCCCGCTGACCGGTCTCACCACGCCCTTCCTCTCGTACGGCGGCTCCTCGCTGGTCGCCAACTGGGTGATCGTCGCGCTCCTGCTCCGGGTCTCCGACCAGGCCCGCCGGCCGGTGCCGGACCTCTCGGTGCCCGACGACTCCGACTCCGACGCGACCCAGGTGGTGAAGCTGCTGTGAACAAGCCGATCCGCACCATGTCGATCTTCTGCATGTTCCTGTTCGTGGCCCTGATGCTCAACGCGACGTACCTGCAGTACCTGCGGGCCGACTCCCTCAACAGCGACCCCCGCAACCGCCGGGTGATCCAGGCGGCGTTCTCGCGCGAGCGCGGGGCGATCATCGTCGGCAAGGACCCGGTGGCCGAGAGCGTGGCGAGCGGCGACGACTACCTGTTCCAGCGCAAGTACGACCAGCCGTTCGAGTACGCCCCCGTCACCGGCTACTTCTCCTACTACTCCCAGACCGGCATCGAGCAGACCGAGAACCCGGTGCTCTCCGGGGACGACTCCCGGCTCTTCGTGACCCGGCTGCTCGACATGCTGAGCCAGAAGGAGCCCAAGGGCGGCAGCGTCGACCTCACCCTCGACCGCAAGGCCCAGGACGCGGCGTACGACGGTCTCAAGGCGCTCGGCGAGGGCACCGAGGGGGCGGTCGTGGCCCTCGAGCCCAGCACCGGCAAGATCCTGGCGATGGCCTCGCTGCCGACGTACGACCCCAACCTGCTGGCCTCCCACGACCTCGAGAAGGTCACCAAGGGCTACAACCGGCTGCTGAAGGACAAGTCCCAGCCGCTGCTCAACCGCGCCATCCAGACCACGCTGCCGCCGGGCTCGACGTTCAAGCTGGTCACCGCCGCGGCGGCCATCGAGAACAAGGGGTACGACGCCGGCTCGCTGGTACCCGGAGGCTCCTCCCTCGACCTTCCGCAGACCGACAAGGACATCCACAACGAGAACGGCTCCAGCTGTGGCGGCGACAAGATCACCATGACCCAGGCGCTCGAGGTGTCCTGCAACGTCTCCTTCGGCTGGCTCGGGCTGCAGCTCTCCAACGAGGAGCTGCGCACCCAGGCCGAGAAGTTCGGCTTCGGCCAGCACTACCTCGACGATCTCTCCCCGCAGGCGCTGAGCCGGTTCCCCGAGGAGCTCGACGACCCGCTGCGGGCCTACTCCGCCATCGGCCAGTACGACGTCGCCGCCACCCCGCTGCAGATGGCGATGGTGGCAGCCGGGATCGCCAACGGCGGCGAGGTGATGACGCCGTACCTGGTCGACGAGCTGCGCTCGCCCTCCGTCGACGTGCTCGACAAGACCGACCCGAAGGCCCTGTCGCAGGCGGTCTCCTCCCGCACCGCCAGCGAGCTGACCAAGATGATGCTGGCCGTGGTCGACAACGGCACCGGCGTCAACGCCCAGATCCCCGGCGTCCAGGTCGCCGGCAAGACGGGCACCGCGCAGAGCACCGCCGACCGGCCGCCGTACGCCTGGTTCGTGTCGTTCGCACCGGCCGACAACCCGGAGGTCGCGGTCGCGGTGTTGGTGGAGTCCAGCTCGACGGAACGTTCCGAGATCGCCGGCGGTCGGCTGTGCGCGCCGATCGCGAAGGCCGTGATGGAGGCGGTGATCAACCCATGAGGGCCAGCTTCGTGGACGCCCGGAGGCGCTACCGCCTCGACTCCCGGCTCGCGACCGGGGGGATGGGCGAGGTGTGGAGCGCCACCGACACGGTCCTCGACCGGCCGGTGGCGATCAAGGTGCTCAAGCCCGAGTACGCCGACGACTCGACGTTCCGCTCCCGGCTCGAGGCCGAGGCGCGCAGCGCCGGCTCGCTGCACCATCCGGGCGTGGCCGCGGTCTACGACTTCGGCGAGGGCCCGTCGGTCGACGGCGGCTCGCCGCGGCCGTTCCTGGTGATGGAGCTGGTCGATGGCCGGCCGCTGTCCGACCTGCTCCGGCCGGGCGAGCCGGTCTACTCCGAGGACGCCCGCGACCTGGTCATCCAGGCCGCCGACGCGCTCGGCGCCGCGCACGCGGCCGGCATCGTGCACCGCGACGTCAAGCCCGGCAACCTGCTGGTCACGCCGTCGGGCCGGGTCAAGGTGACCGACTTCGGCATCGCCCGAGCCGCGCAGGGGATGGCGCTGACGATGACCGGCCAGGTGGTCGGTACGCCGGCGTACATCTCTCCGGAGCAGGCCAACGGCAGCTCGGCGACCGCGGCGTCCGACGTGTACGCGCTCGGCGTGCTGCTCTACGAGCTGCTGGTCGGGGTGCGCCCGTTCGGGGGCGACAACCCGGTCACCATCGCGATGGCCCACGTGCGCGAACCGGTCCCGCCCCTCCCGCCCTCCGTGCCCGAGGACCTGGCCCGCGTCGTACACCAGGCGCTGGCGAAGGACCCGGCGCAGCGCTTCGCCACCGGTGCTGAGCTGGCCGCCGCGCTGCGGGCACCGCTCGGCATCCCCTCGCCGGTGCCGATGGTCCTCGAGCCCACGGACGCCGACCTCGCCCACACCCAGGTCTTCGCCGGCGACCCGGCCGCCGTCGCGCCCACTCCCGAGTACGACGAGCCTCCGCGCCGGCGATCCAGCTGGCTGTGGGCGGTGGTCGCCCTGGTGCTGCTGATCGGGCTGAACTCCGGCTCGCCCGACACGCCCTCCGACACCGGCACCACCCCGAGCCGGTCGGCCTCTCCGCCGTCGTCCTCGACCACCCCGCGTGGTGGCATCCGGATCGTCGAGAGCGACTACCTCGGTCGCGACGCCAAGGAGGTCAAAGAGGAGCTGGAGAAGGAGTACGACCTCCACGTCTACCTCAAGAAGGTCGACAACCCCGGCGACCGGCCCAAGGACACCGTGTCGGGCATCTCGCCACAGGGCACCTTCCAGAGGGGCGACTTCATCACCGTCTCGTTCTGGGGCGACCCCCGCAAAGACGCGGAGTCGACGTCACCGACAGAATCGCCTACGCAACAGCCCACGAAGGGCAAGGGGAAGGGCCACCACCGATGATGAACCAGGAGCCGACGATCGTCGGCGGTCGCTATGAGCTGGGCGAGCTGCTCGGACGCGGCGGCATGGCCGAGGTGCGCAAGGGCACCGACACCCGGCTGGGCCGGGTGGTGGCGGTCAAGCGGCTGCGCACCGACCTGGCCAGCGACGCGACCTTCCAGGCCCGGTTCCGGCGTGAGGCGCAGTCGTCGGCCTCGCTCAACCACCCCTCGATCGTGTCGGTCTACGACACCGGCGAGGAGATGACCGACGAGGGCGTCGCCCAGCCCTACATCGTCATGGAGTACGTCGCCGGGCGGACTCTGCGCGACATCCTGCGCGAGGGTCGCAAGATCCTTCCCGAGCGGGCCATGGAGATCACCAGCGGCGTACTCTCCGCGCTCGACTACAGCCACCGGGCCGGCATCATCCACCGCGACATCAAGCCCGGCAACGTGATGCTCACGCCGTCGGGCGACGTGAAGGTGATGGACTTCGGCATCGCCCGGGCCGTCTCCGACGCCTCGTCGACGATGACCCAGACCGCGGCCGTGGTCGGCACCGCCCAGTACCTCTCTCCGGAGCAGGCCCGCGGCGAGACCGTGGACTCGCGCTCCGACGTCTACTCGACCGGCTGCCTGCTCTACGAGCTGCTGACCGGGCGCCCGCCGTTCGTGGGTGACTCGCCGGTGGCGGTCGCCTACCAGCACGTGCGTGAGCCCGCCGTACCCCCGTCGCATCACGACACCGCGCTGCCCGCCGAGGTCGACGCGATCGTGATGAAGTCGCTGGCCAAGCGGGTCGAGGACCGCTACCAGTCGGCGGCGTCGATGCGCAGCGACATCGAGCGCTACCTGGCCGGCCGGCCGGTGCAGGCGCCGCCGGTTGAGGTGCAGGAGACGGCGTACATCACGCCCACGCCGGAGCCGTCCGCGCTCCCGCTGACCGAGTACGACGACGACGAGGAAGGCGGCTCGCGCACCGGCCTGGTGATCTTCCTCGGGGTGCTGCTGGTGGCGCTGATCGCCGCGGCGGCGTACTTCCTGCCGAAGCTGATGGAGTCGCCGCCCGACCAGGTCCAGGTGCCCAACCTGGTCGACATGAAGAAGGCCGACGCCGAGAAGGCACTCGAGGACAAGGGCCTCACGGTCAAGGAGGAGTTCCGCGTCGACGAGACCGTGACGAAGAACCACGTCATCGAGCAGGACCCCAACGCCTACCAGTACGTCGACCCCGGCTCCGAGGTCACGATCGTCATCTCCAGCGGAGTCCCGGTCGTCTCCCTCCCCGACGTGGTGGGCGAGAACGTCAAGGACGCCAAGGCCGAGCTCGTGGCGCTCGAGTTCGACGTCAAGGTCACGATGGTCGAGTCCGACGAGCCCAAGGGCAACGTGGTCGAGATGAGCCCCAAGGGCGACACCGACCAGGAGAAGGGCTCCGAGGTGCTGCTCTCCTACTCCGACGGCCCGGAGAAGGTTCCGGACGTCGTCGGCATGCCCCAGGACCAGGCCGAGGAGATCCTCCGCGAGGCCGGCTTCGTTCCTGTCGTGGTGCTCAGCGACGACCCGTCGGTGGAGAAGGGCTTGGTCATCAGCCAGACGCCTGGCCACGATGACGATCCCCAGCCGCAGGGAACAACGGTCACGATCGTGGTCTCCAGCCACGAGCAGCCGACCGAATCGCCCTCCGACACCACGTCGCCGACGCCCACGGACACGGGTTCGCCGACGACCCTCCCGACCCCGACCGGGTCCCCGTAACGGGCCCGTCCTGAGCGCAGCACCGCGAACGGGTGGTCACCCGGGCCTCGAGCCCCGGTGACCACCCGTTCGGCGTTGGTGGGTCAGCCCGCCTCGACGGGCTGCGCGTAGGTGAGGTCCATGGGGCCGTCGTACGCCGGAGCCTTCACGAACTCGAAGTCCATGCTCCAACCGACCTGGATGTCGGGCTGGGCGGCCTGGTCGCGGTAGTACTGCAGGTAGCGGCTGTTCATGATCGCCGCATAGAGCGCGTCGGTGTCGCCGACCGCGGAGATGACATAGGGCTGGGCGTAGGGGATGCCGTGCAGCCGGACGGCGTTGCCGGAGCACTTGATGCCCGTCGTGGTGATCAGCCGCTGGCCCTGGACCGTCACCGCCTTCGCGCCACCGAGCCACATCGCGTTGACCACCGCCTGGATGTCCTGCTGGTGTACGACGAGGTAGTTGATCGGCTGGTCGGAGCTGTTCTGTACGGCGGCCGGCGCGTCGGACAGCGTGACCGTGACGCCCTGCCCGGAGACGGCCTCGAAGCCCGCCGGCCCGTCGATCTTCTTGATCTGGTCGCCGATCCGGTTGACCTTCTTGTCGCCGACCGCCTCGGTGAGCGCCTTGACCTCGGCGTTCAGGTCGGATGCCTGGGTCCGCAGGTCCTCGACCTGATGCGCCTCGTTGGAGACCAGGGAGGACAGGTCGGTGTAGCGTTCGGGCCGGAGATCGGTGCCGTCACTGCTCTGCGCACTGGTCACGAAGAGCGCCCCACTGAGCAAGAAGACCACGGGGGTGCCGACGGTCCAGACGCGGCGTACCCGATTGTGATGGGAGTCCGGCGGCAGCTGATCGGGCATGGCGACTACGCTAACCCGCGGCGCCGCACAATTCACGGTCGCCCGGTGATATTGCACGGTGACATTGAGCGGTGACTTGCACGACGATCGTGCGACGCGCACGACTGAAGGAGAATCTGGTGTCCAAGCCCAAGGCCAAGCAGGAGTTCCTGATCGACCCCGTGTCCGGGCCGATCTTCTCCGTCCGCTTCCTGATCGCACTCGGGCTCGTGGTGGCCGGCATCGCCTGGATCGCCTACTACTACGTGCAGGTGCGGGTCGACCCGAACGCGTTCCCGGTGCCGAAGGCCGGCAGCCCCAAGTTCATGGCGGACCTGAAGGACTGGAACTACCTGATCGGCTTCGCGCTGCTCTTCATCGGCCTCGGCGTCTCCGCTCACCCGGCCACCCCGCTCGGCCGGGGCCGCGGCGTCGTGGTCGGCATGCTCGGCTGCTTCCTGATCGGCCTGATCTGGATCTGCACCTTCTACGTCTTCAGCAACGACCCCAGCAAGATCTGGGTGATGAACGACCTCGACCAGTTCAACCTGCTGGTCGGCATCGGCTTCATGGCGGTCGGCTTCACCTTCGCGACCCGCTGGGAGTGACGGCCCCTCCCACCCGTACGCGGACCGGCCCGCCGCCCCTCTGGGGTAGCGGGCCGGTTCGCGTCTCCACACCTGTGCACTCAGCGGTGAATAACATGGCTGTAGTTCTCCACAGGCTGTTCCACACCTGTGCAAACAGCCCTCCTGGCCGGGGCCGGTGCTATGACACCCGTAGCTGGACGTACCAAAGGGGACGAGTGGGCGCACGGGCCAGGCGTGGGCCCGGCGAGCGAGCTCCGTTCGGTACGTCCGGCTCCGCGCAGGCGGGCCCGGATCCGGTCAGGCGAGGATCAGGGTGCGGCCGACCAGCAGCCCGAGGAGTGCGACGCTCACCGCGGCGATCCCGAGCACCTGCCAGGTGGCCCGGTTGGGCTTCGGAGCGAAGATCAGGATCGCACCGACGATCAGCCCGGTGACCAGGCCGCCGAGGTGGCCCTGCCAGGAGATGAAGCCGCGCCCGACCACGGTGATCACCGCGTTGATGCCGATCCACATCAAGATGCCCTGGACGTTGCCGCGGACCTTGATGGCCACCATCAGCAGCGCACCCATCAGCCCGAACAGCGCACCGGAGGCGCCCACCGTCTGCAGGTGTTGGTCGGCGAGCCAGTAGACGCACGCCGAGCCGCCGAGTCCGGACAGCAGGTAGAGCGCGAGGTAGCGCGCCCGGCCGATGAACGCCTCGAGCTGCGGACCCAGGATCCACAGCGCGAGCATGTTGACCGCGATGTGCCAGATCTCGACGTGGGTGAACGCACTGGTGGCCAGCTGCCACCACGCCCCGTCGGCAACGCCGTTGACCCAGTGCACCGCCGAGCCGCCGGCCTGGCACCGCGCCTCGCCGACCCCCGGGTAGTAGCCGGCCTGCTCGACCGGGTCGCACCGACCCCTGACCAGCAGCGCGAGCCGGTCGAGCCAGCTGCTCTTCTCGCCGCCGGTCGCCGCGATGAGCACCCAGACGACGGCGTTGACGGCCACCAGCACCGCGGAGGTGAGCTGGGGGTTGGTCGGCCGCGGACCGCCGTACGCCGTGCGGCCGGAGCGGGTCGACCTGGCGCCTTCCGCGACGCAGTGCGGGCACTGGAACCCCACGGCGGCGCTGCGCATGCAGTCCGGACAGATCGGCCGGTCGCAGCGCTGACAGCGGATGTAGGTCTCGCGGCCGGGGTGCCGGTAACAGGTGGGCACCCCGGTCTCGGGAGTCGGCGTCGTACTCAGGAGCGGATGACCTCGACCTTGTCGATGACGACCGGGTCGACCGGTCGGTCACCGCGACCGGTGGGGGTGGCGGCGATCGCGTCGACGACGTCGCGCGAGGCCTGGTCGGCGACCTCGCCGAAGATCGTGTGCTTGAAGTTCAGCCACGGGGTCGCGCCCACGGTGACGAAGAACTGCGAGCCGTTGGTGCCCGGGCCGGCGTTCGCCATCGCGAGCAGGTAGGGCTTGTCGAAGACCAGCTCGGGGTGGGGCTCGTCCTTGAACGTGTAGCCCGGGCCGCCGGTGCCGGTGCCCAGCGGACAGCCACCCTGGATCATGAACCCGCTGATCACGCGGTGGAAGCCGAGACCGTCGTAGAAGGGGCCGCTGTCCTTGCCGCCTTCGGCCTTGTAGGGCTTGGTGCCCTCGGCCAGTCCGACGAAGTTGTCGACGGTCTCGGGGGCGTGGTTGGGGAACAGGTTGATGGTGATGTCGCCCCGGTTGGTCTTCAGGACGGCCTGCAGGTCAGCCATGACTGCCTTTCGATTCCGATTGATGTGCTCCGGTGATCTTCGCAGGCCGGGCCAGGGAATCAAACGCCCCGCCGCGAGGGCGCTTGGGTTCGGTGAGCGGACATGGTGGGATGGAACAAACTGGCGAGCGAGAGGAACGCGTCATGCGCCTTCGCAAGAAGAAGACCTTCATGGACCAGGCGACCGATTTCGCCGAGTCCCTGCTGCCCACGATCGAGTCGGCGGTCGAGACCGCCCGCGAGAAGGCGGGGCCCATGATCCAGGACGCCCGCGACCGGGCCGTCCCGCTCATCCACGAGGCTCGGGAGAGCGCCGCGCCGCTGATCGCCCAGGGGCGCTCGATCGCCGCCGAGAAGGCTGCCGCGGCCGCCGCGGTAGCCGCCGAGCGGGCCGCCGCGGGTCGCGACCTGGCCGCGGCGCACCTGGCCGAGATCAACGCCGAGGAACCGAAGCGGAAGACCCACCGGCTGCGCAAGCTGATGCTGGTCGGCGCGGTCGCCGGACTCGGCGCGCTCGCCTACAAGAAGGTGAAGACCAACGACGGCTGGCAGTCGTCGTACGCTCCGGAGCCGCCGCCGGCACCGCCGACGCCGCCCTCGAACAAGCCCTCCCCGGCCGCGAGCGCGCCTGCGGCGCCGACCGTCGAGGCCGTCATCCCCGAGGAGCCCGACGACGCGGCGGCCGCGTCGCCCGACGAGGCGCTGGCCGACGCGGCCTCGGGTCCGCATGCGGCGACCGACCCGGACCATCCTGCCGAGGTGGTGGCGCTGACCGACACCCCGGCGGAGGCTGAGTCTGACGCTCCGGTGGAGAGCGCCGAGGAGGCCGCCGCCCGGAGCCCGTACGGCGCTGGGTCCGCCCTCCCGCTGGCCGGCGGCGCGTCGCCGGACCCGGCGTACACGATCAAGGGCAACGCCGACTCGATGCTCTTCCACACGACCGAGTCGCCGTGGTTCAACCGCACGATCGCCGAGGTGTGGTTCACCGACGAGCGGGCCGCCGAGGCCGCGGGCTTCCGGCACTGGCGCGCGCCGAAGGACTAGTGAGCCGATGCTCCGGCGGCGAGTAGGACCCCGGCCGAAGGGCCGGCACGGGGCCCTACCCCCGCGACCAACCTCCGGGAGTGACGGCTAGGAGCTCGGGTTGGCCGCCGGACCCTTCGGAACCCAGTGGGCGGAGCAGTGGAGGGCCGGGCTGCCGACGCGTCGTACCGGACGGCGGGCAGTTCGGGCGGCCGACCGACCGACCTCACAGGGAGAGCTAGGACGCCGTACGCCGGCCGCGGGGCAGCTCCTGCGGCCGGTGTTCGGCGATCCACTCGTCGATCCGCGCCCACCACTCGAAGAGCCAGTCGATCCGCTCCTCACGTCCGGCCGGGATGTCCTCGCCGGCCACCTGCCACCACCGCATCACGATCACCTTGTCGGTGGGCAGCTCGCGCCACAGGTCGCCGGCGGTGAGCAGGTGGTCGAGCCCGGTGTGCGCGACCAACACGACGTCCGCCTCCGGTGCCGCGTCCAGCGCGGCCAGCAGCCCGCCCGGCCGGGGCGCCAGGACGTGGATCATCCGCTCGGCCCGGACCGCCATCTTCTCCATCCCGAGCCGGCGCAGCCGGTCGATCGCCCGCTGCCGGCGCTGCGGCGTGAAGTTGCCACCCTCCGGAAAGATCACGAACGCGTCGTTCTCGTCGAGTCCTGTCGCCAGCGCCGCGATCTGCCCCTCGAGGTTCTCGCCGGCCGCCGGGTTGGGGGAGATGAACCGGGCCGGGATCCGCCGCAGGAGTACGTCGACGGCGGGGTCCCACGCCAGGGTGTCCTTGAGTACGACGCGTGGCTCGCGGCCGTACCACTGCATCAGCGTGTGGATCAGCGTGAACGAGTCGCCCGGCCCCGCATGCCGGCAGCACACCAGGATCGGCTTGCCCGGATGCGCGTCCGGCGCCGGCCCCTGGGTCTCGATCTTCAGCCGGAGCACCCGCCTCGCCTCGCGGAAGAAGAACCACATCGTCAGCTGCACCAGGTCGTAGTGCACGCCCTCGAAGTACGGCGTCCGCATCCGCCGGCCGAACCCCGAGCTCAGCCACAGCACGAACATCACCAGCAGCAGCAACGTCTCGCAGCTCAGGTAGAGGATGAAGATCCACAGCAGCCGCAGCGGCCGCAGCCGGCCCGGCACCAGCGGCGACAGCGCGGCCGCGCCGATCAGCCAGAACGGGATCGTCACCCACACCAGCACGGTCAGCCCGATCACCAGCGGCGCCAGCACCAGCCGCCGGACGACCCATCTCACTTGGCCGCCTTCACAGGTGGTCCGCGAGGTAGGCCATGGTTGCGTCATGCGTTGCGGTGATCTTGTGCTCGACCACCGAGAAGTCGCGGAACGCGAAGACCGAGTCGTCGCGGCTCGACGTACCGGCCGCGGGCAGCACGTGCGCCTCGACGTCGTCGGGCAGCTCCTCGAGCTCGCGGATGAACCGGTGCCGGCGGGCGATCTCGAACGAAACCCTGGCCACCTCCCACGGCCGCCGCGGCACGGTCAGCGGGCGGTCGAAGCGGCCGACCTGGAGCACGAAGATCCGCTCCGCGCCGAGCCGGACCGCGCGGCCGATCGGGATGCTGTTGACGATGCCGCCGTCGAGGAAGTGCTCGTCACCGACCTTGGCCGGCGGCAGCAGACCGGGTACGGCGGCGCTCGCGACCACCGCGGGCACCAGCGGGCCGCTGGTGAACCAGTGCTCCGCCGAGCGCTCGATCGACGCCGCGCAGACCTGGAGCTCGACGGCCAGCTCCTCGAAGGTCAGGTCGCCGAACTCCTCCTCCAGCCGCTGCCGCATCGGCCGGTCGGAGAAGACGTGGGTGCCGCTGGTGACCGCCCGTCGCACGGTCTTGAGCGGCTGGGTCGGGTAGACCCGGCGCGCGGTGCCGACGTTGGTCCACAGCTGGGTCAGCCGGTCGATCACCGTCGGGCTGGGGTCGCGGGCGACCAGGGCGCCGTTGAGGGCGCCGACGCTGGTGCCGAGGATGAGGTCGGGCGCGACGTCGTACTCGAAGAGGGCCTTGAGCATGCCCACCTCGACGGCGCCGAGTACGCCGCCACCCCCGAGCACGAACGCGGTCTTCACGCTGGCCATGCTCTCATCGCGCGATGCCCGGGTGGGTCAGACGAGCTCGGGGGTCTCGGTGCGGATCTTCTGCACGACCCGGTGCTCGACCCAGAAGATCAGGATCGGGATGACGCCCGCCAGCAGCGTCAGCACCGTGAACCCGAGCGCCCAGCGGGCCTTGCGCGAGAGGAAGAACGCCACGACCAGGTAGGCCATGTAGAGCCAGCCGTGCGCGATGCCGACGTACATGGTGATCGCCTTGCCGGCGTCCTCCGCGCCCGACCCGTCGCTCGAGAGGTACTCCAGCGGCAGGCCGACGAAGACCAGGATGGTGAGGAGTACGCCGACGGTCA
This sequence comes from Nocardioides sp., assembly GCA_036506675.1. Lineage (GTDB taxonomy): Bacteria > Actinomycetota > Actinomycetes > Propionibacteriales > Nocardioidaceae > Nocardioides. Next base: position 15,938 of record DASXRJ010000252.1, read on the forward strand.
GAGCCAGGACCCGATAGGCCCGAAACAGGTTCAGCACGCCGCCCAACCTAACCCCGCCCCCCGAAGCGGCAGCAATGGCCCCGCGAAGTGGCAAGTTCGGCCCTTCCAAGAGGCGCGAATTGCCCTTCCAGGTGGCGAAGAAGTCCCCTCACCCGATGGGCTCGGCGTCCGCGTCGCCATCGTCGACGGAGTCGGCGGACTCGCCGTCCTCAGCGGAGTCCGTGACATCCTCGGGACGCCGGCCGAGGACCTCCTCCTGCACCCACCGCCACCACATGAGTACGACGAAGCCGCCGAAGAACCACCACTCCACGGCGTACAACAGGTTCCGGATCGCCGTGAACCGACCCGCCTCCGGCAGCTGCTCCAGATCGGCCGCGACCAGCCCGTCGGTGCCGGCGTTGGTGGCGTGGTCGCCGACCGGCCAGTCCCCGGGTGCGACGCGGTCCGCGACCACGCCGTACGCGCCGTAGAGGTCCTGGTCGACATGCTGGATGAGGTCGGCGATCCGCAGCTCCGGGAGTACGGCGGCGCTCGGGTCGTCGTCGCGCGCGCCACCACCCTCGGGCGGCTGCAGCCAGGCCACCAGCTCGGCCGGACCCGTCGGGGGAGCGGGCACTCCCTCCACCGACGCCGTCCAGCCGCGCACGATCTCCAGCGCCGGGCCGTCGGCGCCACCGACCGCCAGCGGCGTGACCACCCAGTAGCCCTCGCGACCCTCGTGCTCGCGCCCGCCCACGTAGACCGTGCCGCCCGGCACCCAGGTGCCGCGCACGATCACCGGCTGGCCGATCCGGTCGCCCGGGAACGGGTCGTCGGGGCCCATCGCGGTCGTCAGCTCGATCGGCGCCAGCCGGGTCAGGTCGCGGGCCTCGGCCGCGCGGTTGGCCGACCACGCGCCGTACTGCCAGACGCCGAGGGCGAGCGCCGCGGCCAGCAGGACGAGCGCCAGCAGGTGGAAGCCCCAGTACCTCGGCTTCAGGACGCGGGGCAGTGGCACCGGGCCAGCCTACGTTCGGCGCCGGCGGGGGCCCCGCGGCCCCCCGGTCACAGCCCGGTCGGCTCGTCGAGCGGCGCGTAGTCGTTGCACACCGCGAACGGCAGCTCCTCCGCCAGCGTCAGCGCCGCCGCCGCGTGAGGGTGTACGACGTTGTACCCGATCCGCCCGCTCAACGGGTCGTCGACCATGTTGGTGAACCCGTCCGCGAACCCGATCGACCCCGCCGCCGGCCAGTCGTCACCCAGGTGCGCCCGCTCGATCAGGTCGTCACGGTCGCGGCCGATCCGCGCGGTGGCCAGCCCGTCGGCGTACGCGATGGTCCAGGCGGCCAGGTCGCCGAGGTTCTCGACGTGATGCTTCTCCTGTACGGCGTCCTGGTCCTCGACGCTCGCCTCCGGACCCAGCGCGTCGGCCAGGTCGACACACCCCCGGCTGAAGTACGCCGTCTCCGCGGCCGGGTCGGTCAGCCCGGTCCACGCCGGGTCGCTCGCCCACGTCTCCTCTCCGGCAGCCGCCGCGCCCGAAACCACCAGATGTCCCTCCAGCTCCGACCCGCGCAGCGGTCCGTGCGCGATCGCATCCCGTACGCCGTCGAGCGGCAGATCCGGCCGCAGGCTCAACACCCACCCCGCGCCGGCCGGCCCGGTGAAGTGCGCCTCCCAGTCGACGTCGTCCTGGGTGATGCCGTAGTCGAGCTCGTACGTCGAGGTGTCCTCGCGCAGCTGCCCCTCGGCCAGCACCACCGCCTCGGCGTCCACCCGCTCCCAGAACGCCGTCCGGTCGCTCATCGGGTCGTCACTCGTCAGCTCCGGTACGCCGAACCGCGTCCGGATCGCGTCCCAGTCGGTCAGCGTCAGCGTGGTCGCGCTTTCGGGCACCAGCGCCAGCGCGGATAGCGGTCCACTCCTGGGCAGCACCGGCGTGGCGGTCGGTGAGGGCGTCGTACTCGTGATGACCGGGTCCTCGCCGCCGCAGCCGGCCAGGCCCAGAGCGGTGCCCAGCAGCACCACGAGAGCCGGCAGCGTCCGCGAGACCACCCCCGCATTCTTCACGAGACGGTCAGGCCGGCCCCGCGAAGTCCCAGCAGCTGACCGGCTCGTGCACCAGCTCGCCGTCCCGGGCGATCAGCAGCCCGTAGTAGCTGCCCTTGTGGTCCCGGGCGTCCTCCGGCTTGCGCCCGGACGCCTCGAAGCCGGAGAGCGCGTAGTCGAACGGCACGTCCGCGAAGACGTCCTCGCCGATCCAGCCCAGCCAGTCCTCGATCGGCTCCCGCCAGCCGCGCGACCGGCGACCGCCGTCCTCACCGAAGGGGAAGCCACCGACCCGCGAGTCCGCCGTACTCAGCGCGCCGAGCGGGAGATAGAAGTCGAGCCAGTCGGCCCCGCGCTCCTCCCGGACCGCGACCACCCCACACACCACCCGTACGCCGCCCGGCAGCTCGACCACCCCGGTCAGGTGCCCGTGCCGCTCCAGAGACGGGAGACTCAGGGGCGCCGGATAGTGCCGGAACGCCACCCGCGCAAAGCAACCCTCGATCTTGGCGTTGCGCCACACGCTCTCGAGCGTCATCTCCAGCCGTACGTCGTCGCGCGCGCCGACCCGGATCGCCAGCTCGTAGTACCCGCCGGTCCAGTTCTCACGATTGTCGAGGTCATCGGGTGCCGCCATGCGTCCAGGGTCCTCGCCCTGACCCGCCCGGCAAAACGCGACGCGCGCCCGGTCCAGTCGGGTGGACTGGCAGGACGCGCGCGATTTGGTGCCTCACCCCGGCACCGGAGGGCGCCTCAGCGCGACTGGTCGAGCTTCTTCTTGGCGAACACGGCGCCGGCGGCGGCGAGTAGGACCAACAGGAGCTTCTTCATGGGGTTCCCCTTGGGTTCAGTTTGATGCAGCTCACAGAACTTGAGCCGTGATCTCTTCATACCAGTTCCCCGCCCCAGCCGCGCGCGCCGGAGTCGGACCGCGGGCGTCGTACGCGTGGATGTGGTCTAGCCGCCCTGCGCGAGAAGGGCAACGCGGGTGATCCGTTGAACTGACTTCAACCGATCAACGGCACTATCGGTCCAAGGCTCAGCGGAACCCTGTCGACGCTGTAGATGGTGGTGGAGCCTAGGGGACTCGAACCCCTAACCCCCTGCTTGCAAAGCAGGTGCGCTACCAATTGCGCCA
>DASXRJ010000253.1:0-1812 GCA_036506675.1 Nocardioides sp.
GGTGATCAGGATCGCCTCGGCCCCCTCGACGGCGCCGGGGTCGGTGAACATGCCCGGGTCGATGACCAGCGCGCGACCGTCGTACTCGATCCGGACGCAGGAATGGCCGAACTTCGTGATCCGCATGACCCCACCTAATCAGGTGGCAGGTAGCCGGGTCGAGCAACCATGCTGGTCCGATGAGCGTCATCATCAGGCCTGGGGTTCCCGACGACGCGGAGGCGTTCACGCACCTGCACCTCGACTGCTGGGACGACGCGTACACCGGGCTGATTCCGCAGGAGATCCTGGACGCCAGGCGGGCCGACATTCCGGCGCAGATCGAGCGGCGAAGGGAGTGGCTGGTCTCGGGGACCGGTCAGTTCCTGGTGGCGGTCGCCGACGGGGAGCTGGTGGGGTTCGCCAACGCCGGCCCGGGCCGCGACCCGAAGCCCGAAGCAGGGCCCGAAGTGAGGCCCGACCGCGCCGACGATCCCGACCTCGAGCTGCGGGCGATCTACGTGCGGGCGGCGTACTGGGGCACCGGGCTCGGTCACGCCCTGCTCGCCCAGGCGATCGGCGACCGCGACTGCTACCTGTGGGTGCTCGCCGGCAACGACCGGGCGATCGGGTTCTACGAGCGACACGGCTTCGCTGCCGACGGGCAGACCCACGACGAGGCCGAGGGGCGGCACGTGCGGATGGTACGGCGGTCCTGAGGCCGCCCTGGCTACCGTGAACGCATGACGATCGCGATCACCGGCGCCACCGGACGGCTCGGCGGGCAGGTGGCCCGGGCGCTGGTCGACCTGCATCCGGTTCTCGTGGTCCGCGACCCGGCCAAGGCGCCGGAGCTCGGCTGCGAGGTGCGGCAGGCGACGTACGCCGACGGGTCGGCCTGCCGGGCGGCCTTCGAGCGCGTCGACACCCTGCTGCTGGTGTCGGCGTCGGAGTCGGCCGACCGGCGCCAGCAGCACCGGACGGCCATCGCCGCGGCGGCCGAGGCCGGCGTACGGCACGTCGTCTACACCTCCTTCGTGGGGGCGGCGGCCGACGCGACGTTCACGCTCGGCCGCGACCATCACGACGCCGAGCAGGCGGTCCGCGAGTCGGGGATGGCCCACACCTTCCTGCGCGACAACTTCTACGCAGACGTGCTCCCGTTCTACGCCGACGCGTCCGGCGTGATCCGTGGCCCCGCCGGCGAGGGCCGGGTCGCGGCCGTCGCCCGCGCGGACGTGGCCGACGCGGCCGCGGCGGTGCTGAGGGACCCGGCCGCGCACGCCGGAGCGACGTACGAGATGACCGGGCCGGAGGCGCTCACCTTCGCCGAGATCGCCGAGCGGGCGGGCGCCGTACTCGGACGGGCGCTGCGCTTCGAGGACGAGACCGAGGACGAGGCCTACCGCTGGCGACGCGAGCAGTACGGCGCCGCACAGTGGCAGCTCGACGCCTGGGTCAGCACCTACACCGCGATCCGCGACGGCGCGCTGGCCCAAGTCTCCGACGACGTACGCCGGCTGACCGGCCACGCCCCGCGCACCCTCGAGGACGCGCTCACCAAATAACCCACTGACGGAATAGCACGATCGTGCTACTGTCGACCACATGAGCAAGGGACGCGAGACCAAGGAGTCGATCCTCGACGCCGCGGTCCAGGTCGCATCGAGACTCGGCTTCACCGGACTCACCATCGGCCAGCTCGCCGAGGAGACCGGGATGAGCAAGAGCGGCCTCTTCGCGCACTTCAAGTCCAAGGAACAGCTCCAACTGCAGACCCTCGAGCACGCGCGCGGGCTCTTCACCGACGCCGTGATCCGGCCGGCGCTCGCG
>DASXRJ010000254.1:0-18500 GCA_036506675.1 Nocardioides sp.
GCGGACGATGCCACCGATGCCGGTCGCGGCGCCCTGGTAGGGCTCGACGTACGACGGGTGGTTGTGCGACTCGACCTTGAACGTCACGGCGTACCCGTCGCCGATGTCGACGACACCGGCGTTCTCGCCGATGCCGACCATGAGGTGCTGCTTCATCTCCGGCGTGACCTTCTCGCCGAACTGGCGCAGGTGCACCTTGGAGGACTTGTAGGAGCAGTGCTCGCTCCACATCACGGAGTACATCGCCAGCTCGCTGCTCGTCGGGCGGCGGCCGAGGATCTCGCGGATCTTGGCGTACTCGTCGGCCTTCAGGCCGAGCTCGGCCCAAGGCTGCTCGCGAGTGGGATCTTCGGCGGCGACGGCGACGGTGTCGAGGTGGGCGTGGGCCTCGGGCTGGGTCTCTGGCACGACCGCATTCTAGGTGCTGGGGCGGGTTCGGCCGTTATCGGCCCGACCGCGCCGCGCCCCTTGTAACGCGCTGATATCCCGCCTACCGCACCGTTGCAGCGGGTGGTTAGGCGCGATAACAGCGCGTTACAAGGGCCGGCCGCCTACGACCCGTCGGTGGTGTCCCCCTCACCCGCGTTGAAGTCGACGAACGTGTCGATGCCGCTGCCACCACTGAAGCTGTCGGCACCCGTGCCGCCGGTGAGCAGGTCGGTGCCCGACCCCCCGCGCAGGGTGTCGTCGCCGGCCTCGCCACGCAGGTCGTCGTCGCCGTTGCCGCCGTCGAGGGTGTCGGCGCCCTCGCCGCCGCGGATCACGCCACCGCCGTTGCCGCCGCAGACCACGTCGATCGCGCCAAGAGTGGAGATGCTGTCGTTGCCGTTGAGCCCGAACACGAGGTCGGTGCCGGCGGTGCCGGTGATCGAGTCACCCCTGTCGGTGCCCACGACCACGCGGATCGTCGTACTCGCGGACAGCGAGCCGTCGCTGGCGGTGACGGTGACCACCGCGACGCCGCCCTTCTTGACCAGCTTCGGGGTGATCGTGACGCTCTGTTTGTCGGGCGCCAGCACGATCCCGGACAGGGGTACGACGGCCGCGTTGCTGGTCGACTTCGTGACTGTCAGCGGATCACCGTCCGGGTCGGTGATCACCAGGTTGACCCGGCCGGACACCGGCGACCCGAAGCAGGTCCCGATCGGCGCCACGGCCACCGTCGGGGCGGCGTTCTCGACGAAGGTCACGGTGTTGTCCGTGCTCGTCGAGGCCGCGCTCGGGTTGCCCGCGCCGTCGACCGCGGCGCCCGCCCCGATGGAGGCGATCACGGTGCCGTTGGCCGTCATGCCGCTGACGCTGACCGTGTACGACGGTCCCGTGCCGCTGACCGTCGCGGTGGTGGCACCGGCCGTGCCGCCCAGCGTCACGTCGGCGTCGCCGAACCCGGTCACCGGCTCGGAGAACACCACGTCGAAGACGATCGGCGACGCCCCGGTCGGGTCGGCCTGGCCGGCAGCCTGGTCGATCGTCACGATGGGTGCGGTGGCGTCGTACTCGATGGAGAGCGTGTTGCTCGCCGCGCTGGCGTTGCCCGCGCCGTCGCTCACCGCCCCGGCCAGCACCTGCACCGTCACCGTGCCGTCGCCCGACGGCGTGACGTCGAACGTGTAGGTGTGCGCGTCGAGCGCGGCGAAGTTGCCGGCCGTGCCGCCAGTGACCGACACCTTCGACGCGTCGAAGCTCGCCACGTCCTCCGACACCGTCGCGGTCACCGGGATCGGCGCGAGGTTGGTCGGGCTGGTGCTGCCGGTGGACAGCTCGATCGTCGGCGCCACGGAGTCGTAGACCCGGCTGAACGGCGCCGCTGCCAGGCTGTCGTTGCCGGCCGCGTCGACCGCGGCACCCGCCGCGATGTCCGCGGTGACGGTGCCCTGGCCGGCCGGGGTCAGGTTGAACGTGTAGGTGTCACCGTCGACCGCCACGAAGTTGCCCAGCGTGGCGCCGCTGACACTCACGTCGCCCGCGGTGAAGCCGGTGACGTTCTCGCTGAACTGCGCCGTCACCGAGATCGGCGAGATCGAGGTCGGGTCACCGGTACCGGACGTCATCACGACCGTCGGGGCGACGTTGTCGAACATCCGCGAGGCGGTGTTGGACGCGTCGTTGCCGTTGCCTGCGAGATCGGTGACCAGGTCGGCCGGCAGCGCCAGCGTCACGGCGCCCGGACCGGCCGGCGTGACGTCGACCGTGTACGACGACCCGCTGCCGGCCAGGTTGGTGGCCGTGCCGTTGGTGACCGTCAGGTCGGCCAGCTCGAGCCCGGCGACGTCCTCGCTGAACGAGATGGTGCCGTTGAACGGCGACACCTTGGTCGGGTCCGGCCCGGGCAGCGCGACCGTGGCCGTGGGCCGGGTCTTGTCGATCGTGTAGGTCTCGCCGGCGAAGGGCAGGTTGCCGGTCAGCAGGAGCTTGTCGCCGGCAATCCCGGTGTCGGTGATGCCGGCGCCGTTGACCATGTCGAGCCGGACCGTCCCGTCACCGGTGCCGGTGTCCGCGGTGACCGTGCGGGTGGCGCCGGAGCCGGTGACGCCGGTGATGCTGGCCCCGGAGAGCCCGGTCGTTGACAGCGCGAAGTTCGAGGCCGCCACGTCGTCCACGCTCTGGTCGAAGGTGACCGTCCACGAGACGCTGGCCGCGTTGGTCGGCGTACTCACGGTGCGGTCGACCGACAGCAGCGCCGGCGGGTTGTCGACGGTGACGTTCGCGGTCTGGCTGTTGTTGGCCGGAACGGGATCCTTCGCGATCGTCGTCGTACCGATCGAGCCGGTGTTGCCGATGACCGTGCCCTCGGGAAGCGTCGCCAGGGTGCCGGTGATCGTGATCGTGCCGCCCTGGCCGGGGGCCAGCTCGGCGATGTCCCAGATGTACGTCGTGCCCGCGCGCAGGCTCAGCGTCGCACCGGTCGAGACGTAGCTGACCCCGGTGAGCTGGGCCGGCACCAGATCGGTGAGCACGACGTCGTACGCCTTCTCCGGGCCGGCGTTGGTGTAGGTCAGCGTGTAGGTCACCGCGTCACCCGAGGCCGGGTACGACGTGTTCACCGACTTGGTGAGCTGCAGGTCGGAGACCGGCGCCACCAGCTGGCCCCAGACCTCGGACTCACCCGCAGGCAGGACGCCGTGGTTCTCACCGCTCCAGGTGACCAGGTAGCCCTCCACCGACCGTTCGCTGAACGCCGCCGCCGGTGCCAGCGGCGCGTTGGCCACGCCGTCGGGGCCCATGTCGCTGACCCTGAAGGTGTTCTCGACGGTCCCGAGGTCGGCGTCGAGCCGCTTGCCGAAGATCTCCTGGTCGTCGCCGGAGAAGTCGCCGACCCAGCTCACGAGGTAGTGGTTGTCGGAGACGTTGTAGGCGATCGAGGGGCTCTGCGCGTGCGAGCTGGCGCCGGGCGAACCGGTCTGCGAGAGCTGGACGACCCCGCCCGAGGCCGCGCCGGCCGAGGTCAGCAGCTGACCGAAGATCTCGAAGTCGTTGGCGGTGCCCGCGGTGCCGTTGGCGCCGTCGTTCTCGTAGGTCACCAGGTAGTTGCCGGCCGTCGGGTTGTAGGCGACGTCCGGCACGAAGGCCTCGACGGTGGTGTCGGAGGCGGAGCCGAGGCTGCTGATCTGGAAGTCGTTGGTCCCGGTCTCGGCGCCCGCGGCCGTCACCAGCTGGCCGTAGATCCGGAACGCGTTGTCGGTCCCGGTGTCGTCGGCCTGCCAGACCACGAGGTATTGGTCATCCGCCGAGTTCCAGGCCACCGCCGGGTCGCTCGCGTCGAAGGCGCTCGCGCCGTTGGCGCCGCCCACGTCGCTGAGCTGTACGTCGTTGGCGCCGGTCTCGACCAGGTTGCCGCCGCTGTAGGCGAGCCGCTGCCCGAAGACCTCGTTCTCGTTGTTGACCAGACCGTTGCTGTCGTCGTCCGCGCGCCAGACCACCAGGTACTGGTTGTCGGTCGCGTCCCAGGCCAGGTCGGGTGCCTGGAAGACGTCGAAGTTGGCGTTGGCGTCGTCGGCACCCATGTCGCTGACCCGCAGTCCGCCGCCGATCGCCGCGCCCGCCGAGCTCACTCGCTGGACGTAGACCTCGCTGAAGTCGGTGACCAGGTTGACGTCCGGATCGGTGTCGGTGGCGCCGACGTACGCGACGGCGTACTCGTTGAGGGTGGCGTTGTAGGCGACCGCGGGCGTGCGCGCATCCGTCTGTACGTCGCCCGCCGCGCCGAACCGCGCGACTACGAAGTCCGAGCCGATCTCGGCGCCGGTCCTCGCGTCGACGAGCTGTCCGTAGACCACCTGCTTGGCCTCGGGTGCGGCGTCGACCTCGACGCCGCCCCAGACCACCAGGTAGTTGTCGGCGGTCGGGTTGTAGGCGAGCGAGCTGAAGGACACCCCACCGGGCACCGCCTGCTGGCTGATCCGGAAGTCGTTGGGCCCGACCTCACCGGCCGAGGCCGGCGGCGCGAGAGCGGTCAGGACCGCGCCGAGCAGGCTTGCGGCCGCCACGGCGGCGAGAGTACGGCGCGGCGAGGTGGGCTGGTGCATGGGTTCCCTCGATTTCAGTTGCGCGGGGGGTAGATCCCCACGAGCGCGATGATGAAGTTGATGACCAGGTAGGGCTGAAGGTTCAGGTGCGGCTGGCTACCGCCGACGGTCGTCACCGAGGACGGGTGCATGACCGCATTGGCACCGCCGGCGTACAGCGGGTTGGTCGCGGCCGCCCAGACCGCGCCGCTGGGGTCGTCGAGCGACGCGTGCTGGCCCGACGCGTGCACCCGGTGGGTGTGCTGCGGCATCTCGGCCGGGGTGATCGTGTGGTTCTCCTCGCCGGTCTTGACCCCGAGCGGGATCTCGCCCCCGGTGTGCACGGGGACCCGGCCGCGCAGGTCGGGGAGGGCGAAGGTGGTCCGGCCGTCGCCGCCGTACGTCGTCCCGAGGATGGAGAAGAGGGCCTGGTTCTGGTTGATCGGCAGCAGCTGCCCGTTGCACAGGGCCCAGCCCCTAGGTGCGTAGTTGAAGCTGACCGCCTTGATCTCGGCGATGAACGGGTCGGACATGACGTGCTCCTGCCTCAGCGCGGCGGGTAGATGCCCTGCAGGGCGATGATGAACGTCAGCCCGAGCAGAGGTTGCCTGTTGTTGTGCGGCACGCTGCTTCCCGTCAGGGCCAGCGCGACCGGGTTCATGAAAGTGTCGACGTCGGTGCGGTAGAACTCGAACGGCGGCAGCCCGCCCGTGGCGCCGGCCGGGCTGAGGCTGCTGGCGTCGTCGCCGGAGGCCTGCAGCTGATGGGTGTGCACCGGAATCTCCGAGGCCAGCAGGGTGACCGTCGGCGTACCCTGCTCCTCGCCCTGGAAGCGATCGGTGAGACCGGGACCCTGGCCCCAGTGCATCGGGCCCCGGGCGGTCAGGTCCGGCAGCGCGAAGGTCGTCCTACCGTCGCCGCCGTACATCGTCCCGAGCAGCGAGAACAGCGCGGTGTTCTGCGAGATCGGCAGCAGCTGGCCGTTGCAGAGCGCCCAGCCGGTGGGGGCGAAGTTGCCGCCGAAGATCCGGATCTCGGCCACGAACGGATCGGTCATCGTCTGCTCCTCAGGCCGGGTTCGGGTAGACGCCGTAGAGAGCGATGATGAAGTTGAGCACCAGCGACGGCATCATGTTCTCGTGCGGCTGGGAGCCGCCGACGGAGTCGAGCAGGCCGGCCTGCATCGAGACGGACGCCGCGCTTGTCGAGTACGCCGCCCCCGAGCCGCTGGCCGCCCACACCCCCCCAGCCGGGCTGGTCTGGTTGCCGAGCCCGGTGCTGGCCGAAGGCTGGTGCGTGTGCGCGGGAATCTGCTGGGTCGTGAGCGTGACCGACTCGACCCCGCCCTGCTCGCCGATGACTCTGGTGCTGAGCCCGGGGCCGCCGCCCTGGTGCATCGGCAGTCGTCCGCGCAGGTCGGGCAGGTTGAAGGTGGTGATCCCGTCGCCGCCGTACGTGGTGCCGATGATCGCGAAGAGTACGTCGTTCTCGGCGATCGACATCGCCTGGCCGTGACAGAACGCCCACCCCTGCGGCGCGAAGTTGCCGCCGAAGATCCGGATCTCACCGACGAACGGCTCCGACATCAGGCCACCTCCCGGTTGAAGAGCGCGTCGTACCGCCGACCCTCGGCGGGGGTCAGGAACACCGGGAAGGTGCCGATCCGCCGATGCCCCAGAGTCACGAAGTCCGCCGGCAGGGCCGGCCCGGACACCTGGTCGAAGGTGAGCACGAAGTTCGCGTCGCGCCAGGCGGCCAGGGCCGCGGGGCTCAGGCCGGCCGGCGTGTACGGCGGGTCCGCGACCGCCCGCAGGTCGAGCCTGGTGGAGCCGGTGGTGAACCCCTGACCGACGTACGGCGTGAACGTCGAGCGCATCAGCGGCCCGCTGGTCCGGGACGTGGCCGCCCCCGCGGGCGCGGCCAACCCACTCACCGCGACCGCGACCGGGGCAGTCACTGCCAGCGCAGCGCCGGCCGCGACCACGCTGCGACGCCGCAGCGGAAGGGAGGTCGGGGCCGGGCGCCGGCTCATCTTCAGGTAGATCGGATCCTCGTCCGTCACCTGGAAGCCGAGGCGCAGGTAGAGCTGGTAGGCCCGCGGGTTGTCCCGCGCGACCGTGAGGTATACGGGAAGGTCGGCAGCCTCCGACTCCTGCAACACGATCGTGAGCAACGCGGTCCCGTAGCCGCGGCCGCGGGCCTCGGGCAGCAGGCTGATGTCGACGATCCGGACGTCGTCGTCGGTCTTGTCGAGGTAGAGCCGTCCGATCGGCTCGTCGTCCGCGAGTACGACGAGCCGCTGCGTCGCCAGCTGGCGGTCCTGGGCGTGGTACTGGAGCCGGAGGAAGGCGTCCTGCTGCGGCGCGGACCACCCGTACGCCGCCACCTGCTCGCGGCGGGTGCTGGCGTAGATCTCGTAGAGGAGCGCATGGTCGTCGGCAGTGGCCGGTCGGACGGTGAGCTCGGCGTGGTCTCGCACGTTCCCAGAGTTCATCGCCGTCAGGTCAACTGCCATGGTCATTGCGGGCGAAAAGCGACGTGCGAGTGACCATCCCGACCCCAGGCGGACCCCGGTGGCTAGACCGGCTCGGCGAACCCTCGTGAACTACAAGCCTGTAGTTCTGCGTGACCCCTGTTACTCATGTGACGGATGTGGTTATCGTGACCCGAAGTCCCCCTCCCTGGAGAGCGTTATGCACCGACTTCCGCGCCCGAAGCCCGCCCGCTCGACCGCCCACTCCGCCTACCCCGCCCATTCCGCCCACGACACCCGCTCGATGACCCGCACCGCCCTGGCCTCGGTGGTCACCGGCCTGGTCACAAGCCTGGTCACAGGTCTGGCGCTCACCCCCGCTGCCCACGCCGGCAACCCGGCGACGCCGCGCAACTTCACCGGCTACGGCTTCGACCAGTGCCTGGCTCCCAGCCAGAAGGCGATGAACACCTGGCTGACCACGTCGCCGTACTGGGGGGTCGGCATCTACATCTCCGGCGACTCGCGCGCCTGCCGCAGCCAGCCCAACCTCACGCCCCGGTGGGTCTCGACCCAGCTGCACAAGGGCTGGCGGCTGCTGCCGATCACGCTCGGCCCGCAGGCCGCCTGCAACCCGCGCTTCCCGCGTTACGGCGACGACGAGACCATCGACGACTACCCCGGCCGCTACGGCAACTACAGCCGCGCCAGCAACCAGGGGTACGCCGAGGGCATCTCCACCGTCGACGACGCCAAGGCGCTCGGGATCAGGCCCGGAAGCACGCTCTGGTATGACATCGAGGCGTTCGACACCTCCGACACCACCTGTCGCGAGTCGGCGCTGCGGTTCCTCAGCTCGTGGACGCGCAAGGTGCACCGGCTCGGGTACGTCGCCGGCGTCTACTCGAGTGCGGCGTCCGGCATCAAGATGCTCGACGACGCGAAGGCCGGCGGCCGCGACTTCCACTACCCCGACTACATCTGGATCGCTCGCTGGGACGGCAAGGCCAACACGTCGACGACGTACATCCCGGACACGCGGTGGAACCCGCACCGCCGCGTCAAGCAGTACCAAGGCGGCCACAACGAGACCTGGGGCGGCGTCACCATCAACATCGACCGCGACTACCTCGACGTCGGCCGCGGCAGCGTCGCTCCGACCGCGGTCCAGCACTGCGGCGGCGTCAACATCAACTTCTGGGAGTACGGCGAGCTCCGGCCGGGCAGCGCCCCACCCAAGCGGGTCAAGGCCCTGCAGTGCCTGCTGCGCGAGAAGGGTCTCTACTCCGGCGACATCACCGGCCGCTACAACACCCGCACCATCAACGCCGCCAACGCCTGGCAGCGCAAGATCGGGCTCCCGGTCTCCTCGACCTGGAAGGTGCACCACTGGGTCACCCTGCTGACCGCCGGCTCTCGCCCGGTGGTGAAGATCGGCTCCGCCTCGGCCGCCGTACGACGTCTGCAGCGGGCCCTCAACGCCGCGCTGGACAGCCCCAACCTCACCGTCACCGGCGTCTTCAACTCCACCACCGGCACCGCCCTGCGCACCTGGCAGGACCGCGCCGACCTCCCGGTCACCGGCGTGGCCGCCTGGAACACCTGGCGCCGGATGCAGAACTGACGGCCGATCCGTCCGACCCGGGTGGCCGCGCTTGGACGCGGAGCCGACCGCAAACGTTGCGGCCGCATTCATAGCCAGACCGCCACGTTGCGGACAGGATGCCAAGCAGGTCACCAACTCGGGGTGACCCCGACGAACGGAGAACCCGTTGCGCATCTTCACCGTCCTCGCCGCGGCCACCCTGGTTACCACCGGGCTGACCGCGACTCAGCCGGAGGCCCAGGCCGTCACCCAGATCAAGGTCCTCTTCGACAACGCCCACGCGGAGACCGCGGGCAACGCCGACTGGATCATCTCGACCTCCCAGCCCAACCCCTTCAACCAGGACTCCTCCCCGACCGTGGAGTCCGACTGGACCGGGGCGATCTCGGCCTGGGGCGTCAGCCTCGCGCAGTACCGCACGCAGTACTGGCTCGACACCAACCCGTCCGGGCGGGCGCTGACCTACGGCTCGAGCACCAACAGCCTCGACCTCTCCCACTACAAGGTCGTCGTCATCCCGGAGCCGAACACCGCGTTCACCAGCGCCGAGCGCACCGCCCTGGTCCGCTATGTCCAGAACGGCGGCGGCCTGTTCATCATCAGCGACCACGACCAGTCCGACCGCAACAACGACGGCGTGGACTCGGTCGACATCTGGAACCAGCTGTTCTCGGGCAACGGGATCGACAACACCAACCCGTTCGGCGTGACCGTCGACTACAAGAACATCAGCTCCGAGAACCCCGCCAACCTCGGCTCCGGCGCCTCCACCCATCCGGTCGTGGCCGGCCCATGGGGTACGGCGAACAAGTCGATCATCCGCGGCGGTACGACGTTCACCATCGACAAGACCGCCAACTCCAACGCGCGGTGCCTGCTCTACCGCAACGGCTTCTCCAACACCGGCACGACCGGCTGCTTCTTCGCCGTCTCGGCCTTCGGCAGTGGCCGGGTGGCCTTCTGGGGTGACTCGTCGCCGGTCGACGACGGCACCGGGCAGTCCGGCAACAACCTCTTCAACGGCTGGGACGACACCGCCGGCACCAACGCCGAATGGGCCCTCAACGGCACCGACTGGCTCGGCCACCTGACCTGACGTCTTCGACTGCCCCCGGGACGTCATCCGGACAGAGCCGTAGATGGCTCGGCCCGTATGACGTCCCCAGCCACGCACGACGGCCCCGGAACGAACGCTCCGGGGCCGTCGGGTGGTGCGGGCCGTTGATCAGTTGAACAGGACGTTCACGATCAGCTGGAAGCCCTTCTTGCTGGTGTCGACGACCGTCATGGTCGTGCCGGTGCCGGCCACCTTGGTCGACGCCCACGGGTTCGCCGCGGACCAGTAGCGGTCCGGGTCGGTGTCGTCGAACGTCGGGATCGCCGGCGACGACGGCACGACCAGCTCAGTGCCCTTGCGGTGGAAGGTCACCGCGTCGGTGGCCTCCTGGCCGAAGGTCGCGTCCCAGGGCTGACGGCGGTTGCCCAGCCGGACGCCGTCGGCGAACACGATCGGCTCGGGCCGCGCGTCGACCGGCAGGGCCTCACCGCAGCCCGGGTGGTCGATCGTGTTGTTGTCGGCGCAGCGACCGTTGGAGTACCAGACCAGCAGGCCGTTCTGGTACGGGAACCGCTCGACCCAGTTCACCTTGGTGGTCGCCCAACCGAAGTTGTACGGGCCGGTCTTCAGCGTGGCGTCGTAGTTGCTGTAGACGCGGTTCTCGGCCAGGTAGTAGTGGGTCGCGGTCTTCGTCTCGCTACCGGTGAACCGGGTGAAGCCCTTCGCGGTCCACGCGGCGTCGGTGGTCTCGACGTCGTCCTTCCACGACTGCACGCCGTCGACGGTCAGGTTGATGTCGTCGAGGAAGACGCCCTTGAGGTGCAGTCCGCCGTCGGTCGTGTAGTGGTAGCGGAACAGCACCTTCTGGCCCTTGTACGCCGACAGGTCGTACGACGAGTCGACCCACGCCTCGTTGGAGCTGCCGTTGATCGGCGTACCGAGCCGGGTCCAGGTCGAGCCACCGTCGGTCGAGACCTCGCCGTACAGCCAGTCGCAGTCGCAGCCGGGCTCGATGTCGTACCAGAGCTTGGCGTTGACCGAGGCCGACGTGGTCGCTCCGGTCAGGTCGACCTCGCGCGCCAGCGAGGTGTCGAGGTTGTCGTCGGTGCCGCTCCACCACTCATACGTTCCGGCGTACGGCTTGTTGTAGTCGGTCGTGTACTGGTAGTTCGGCAGGTTGACCAGGATCGCGTTCGGCATCTTGCCGGCCAGGTCGGCCGGACCCAGCTTGACCTGGGTGTCCTGGCCGTAGTCGACCTGCTTGTAGTCCAGCCAGCCGAGCTGCAGCTTCTCCCACGGGCCGTAGTAGTCCGGCGTGGAGCCGATCGAGTCGGTGCCGTGGTTGAGCCACGAGCCGCCGCTCATCAGGGTCCAGAAGCCGGTGCCGTTGTCGCCACCGTTGGTGTCGTAGAGGTCCGGCAGGCCGAGGTCGTGGCCGAACTCGTGGGTGAAGACGCCGAGGCCGCCGTTCTCGGGCTCGGTGGTGTAGTCACCGATCCAGATCCCGCTGTCGCCGATCGGGACGCCGCCGTTCTTGAAGTTGTCGGGGCCGGCCGTGCCGCGCAGGCTCGCGTAGGCGAACGAGCGGTGCGACCAGATGGCGTCGGTGCCCTGCGCGCCGCCGCCGGCCTCCTCACCCATGCCGGCGTGGATGGCCTGGAAGTGGTCGATGTAGCCGTCGGGCTCGTTGAAGTTGCCGTCGCCGTCGTAGTCGTAGCGGTCGACCTGGTCGAACTGGCTCAGGTAGGACTTGATCTCGGCGTCGGACTTGCCGGCCGCCTTCTGAGCGTCGTACCACGCCTGCGCGGTGTGCTTGACGTAGAGGCTGTAGGCCACGCCGCCGTGGGCGCCGGAACCGTAGCGGGCCTCGTTGAAGGGCAGCTTCGCCCAGTCGGACACGTCGCCCTTGGCCAGGAACCGGCCGCTGGAGAGCTTGGTGTAGAAGTCCTTGAACGACTCGCCGTCGCCGAACATCAGGTCCTGGTAGTGGGCCCGGTTGAAGTCGCTGACCCAGTACGTCGAGTTGTCGTCGGTCGCGTCGTCGTTCCAGTCGCGATCGGGCTCCGGAATCTGGTTGTGCACCGGGCCGGGCGTGCCGCCGTACCGGGTGTCGATCTGGTCGCCGAAGTCGACGAGGACGGTGAAGATCGACTCCTCACGGTCGACGCCGTACTGGACGTACTGCCCGTCGTTGGTCCTGATCACCTGGTCGCCGCCCCGGGTGACCAGCTTGGCCTTGCCGTGGATCAGCTTGTCGATGGCCTCCTTGCGGAGGGCCTCCTGCTTCAGCTGCACCGGTACGGCGAGGTTGTCGCCATCTCCGGCCTTCTCGCCGGCTCCCCTGTCAGCCGAGACCGTCGTACTGCTGTCGGTCGACGGGTCGTCCGCTCCCTGTGCCGGGAACTGGACCACCGTCGCACCGAGCGCGGCGGCGATGGCGAGGCCGATTGCCCCTGTCTTCACGCGTCCTCCTGGTTGCTTCCCTCGTGACGTCCGATCGGGACGCCCCGCAGATGCTCACATGGCGCGGGCTCAAAGGGAAGGAAAACGCTGGACTTTGAACCGGAAGACTTGTGGCCGAGTCCGGCTCACGCCCTCAGGACAGCACCTTCTCGGCCAGACTGGTGAAGAAACCGAGGCCTTCGGTGCCGGGGCCGCACAGGTCCTCGACGGCGTGCTCGGGGTGCGGCATGAGGCCGACGACGTTGCCGCGCTCGTTGGTGATGCCGGCGATGTCGCGCAGCGAGCCGTTGGGGTTGTCGTCGAGATAACGCGCCACGACCAGGCCCTCACCCTCGAGCCGGTCGAGGGTCGCCTCGTCGGCGACGAAGCCGCCCTCGCCGTTCTTGAGCGGGACGGTGATCTCGGCGCCCTCGTCGTACGCGGAGGTCCAGGGGGTGGCGGCGTTCTCGATGCGTAGCCGCTGGTCACGGCAGACGAACTTGCGGTGGTCGTTGCGGATCAGCGCGCCCGGCAGCAGGTGCGACTCGCAGAGGATCTGGAAGCCGTTGCAGATGCCGAGCACCGGCATCCCCTTGCCGGCCGCCTCGACGACCTCGGTCATGACCGGGGCGAAGCGCGAGATCGCGCCGCAGCGCAGGTAGTCGCCGTACGAGAAGCCACCCGGCAGGATCACCGCGTCGACACCGCGGAGGTCGTGGTCGCCGTGCCACAGGGCCACGGCCTCGTGGCCTCCGATGCGTACGGCGCGCTGGGCGTCGACGTCGTCGAGCGAGCCCGGAAAGGTGACGACCCCGACCTTCATCGGGCCAGGTGCTTTCCGGACTGCGCGCCGTCGCCTTCGACGTGGATGACGTAGTCCTCGATCACCGGGTTGGAGAGCAGCGTCTCGGCCATCTTGTGCACCTCGGTGAGCTGCTCCTCGCCGACCTCGCCCTCGAGCAGCAGCTCGAACCGCTTGCCCTGACGGACCTCGACCACTCCGGAGAAGCCGAGGCGCGGTAGCGCACCGAGGACGGCCTTCCCCTGGGGATCGAGGATCTCCGGCTTCGGCATGACGTCCACAACGACACGGGCCACTTGTACTCCTGAGGGGGCGGCGACTTCCGCGGCGATTCTAATGTCGACACACCCGGTCGGGTGCATCGGCGTCGGTCCAGGCTGCCTAGTCCAGGGTGACCGGGTCGGAGCAGAAGAGGTACTGCGCCTCGTTGGAGGCGTCGCCGTGCGCGATCGTGGGTACGCCGTCGTCCTCGGTCATGCCGATCGCCAGCGGGTACGGCGACGGGATCACCCCGAGGCAGAAGACGACGTCATGGGCCGGGTCCGGCAGCGCGATCTTCCCGTAGCCGAGATAGTCGCCGAACGGCTGCGACCGCGTGAACGGCCGGGCCACGCTCAGGGTCGCCTCGGTGGACTCGCCGGGAGCGAGCCGGGTGACGCCGATCCGGGGCGCCTGCGCCCAGTCCATCCGGTCGGTGTCCGGCCAGGCGAAGACCCGCTGGGAGACCAGCACCCGGTCGTCGTCCTGCCCGGTGACGTAGGCGCCGTCGGTGGGATAGCCCAGCCCGGCGCCCGCGGCGACCGGCAGCCGGTTGACGACCAGCAGTGGCTGGCCGGAGTCGTTGGTGAGCGAGTAGTGGACCCGCACGGCCGCCTCGTCCACGGTCACGCTGACGTCGTACGACGCGTCGGGGCGGTCCACGTCGCCGGCCGGGTCGGCGGGCTCGCCGCCGTCCTCGATGCCGGGCGCGCCGCCTCCCAGGCCGACCGGTCCCGCGGCGTCGCACCCGGCGACCGCCACGACGACGCTCACGGTGAGCGCGGTGAGCGCCGCGAGCACGGCCGGTCGCCGCCTAGTAGTGGTCACGGTTGGGGGCTCCCATCTCGTGTCGCAGGCCGTTCTCGGTGAAGACGTAGGGGTGGTCGGGGTCGAGCTGCTCGGGCGTGTTCGGGTTGTTGTCGTGGTCGATCGGCAGGCCGACGGCCTCCCGCTCCCGGTTGTGTACGCCGTCGTTCTGGGTGTCGGTTCCGTGGTAGTCGCCATCGGCGAGCGTGCCGTTCATGTAGTCGTAGACGTGCGCCAACTCGTGGTAGAGCACCGCCACCGGCGGCGCGCCGGCGATGGTGTCGAGCTGCGGGTTGTACTCGATCACATTGCCACCCATAGGACCATCGTGCGCCTTGCTGTTGTTGGGGTCGGTGTCGCTGTGGTACTCGCGGATCGTCAGCTCCTCCTGGCCGACGCCCAGGAAGCCCGAGTGGTCATGGTTGTACTGCATGTTGGCCAGCATCTGCTGCCCGGACGGGCTGGAGCGCAGCATGTCGAGGTCGGCCTCGACCCGGGCCACGAACTCCGGCGAGCCCTCGATATTGATGAACCGCGCGGTGTCCGGGATCTCGACGGTCACGTTGGTCTCGGTGCCCGCGTTGCCGTCGCCCGCTTCGGAGTACGACGTGTCGGTGCCGGTCCCGCCGTACGTCGTGTCGTGGCCGAGGCCGGCGTACGAGACGTCGTCGCCGCTGCCACCCAGGATCGTGTCGTTGTCGCGGCCGCCGGACAGGATGTCGTTGCCGTCGTTGCCGAGCAGGGTGTCGTCGCCTTTGCCGCCCTCGAGGTAGTCCTGGCCGTCGCCGCCGCTGAGCTCGTCGGTGCCGTCGAGGCCGTAGACGGTGTCGTCGCCGGTGCCTCCGGACAGGGTGTCGTTGCCCGTCTGGCCGTCGACGTAGTCGCGACCCTCGCCACCGGAGATCCGGTCGTCGCCGCTGCCGCCCTTGACCTCGTCGTCCCCGTCGAGGCCGAGGAGGGTGTCGCTGCCGTTGCCGCCCTGGATCCGGTCGTCGTCCTCGCCGCCGAGCACGGTGACGTGCGGCGCGGTCGAGACCTGGATGACGTCGTTGCCGCCGCCGCCGCGGATGACGATCTGCTGGCCGGCCGGGAACCGGTAGGCCTGCCCGTTGACCATCACGATCTGCTCGCCGGTGCGCGGGTCGACGAAGACCTGCACGTAGTCGTCGCCGGCACCGGTGTTGATGGTCGTGCGGTTGCCGTCGGTGATCACGCCGACACCGTCGGTGTCGACGGGCAGGGTGAAGGCGTCCGAGCCGTTCGCGACGGCGTACCACTTGCTCGCGATCGCGTCCCACTTGCCCTTGGCCTCAGTGAGGCCGGTGGTGTCCTTGGCCAGCGCCTTGTCCAGGTCGGCCCGGATGCCGACGGCGGCCTGGTAGGCGCCGTTGACCTTGTCGGCCTCGGCCTGGTCGGTGGTCTCGAAGCGGACGTCGCCGCTGGGGCTGCCGGTGTGCGGGATGCCGAGCACCTTCGCCCACTCCTGGTCGAGATGGCCCTGCGCGACCCGCACCGACCCGGCCGCGGTCGACAGGGTCGAGGCGATGCCGGAGGCCAGGGCGGAGGCGTCGTCGAGGCTGCCGACTACGTCCTTGCGGTGCGTGTCGTACGACGTCGCGGTCGCACCCTCCCAGCCCGCGTCCCGGACGCTCCTGGACTTGGAGTTCAGCCCGTCGGCAGCCTCCTTGAGCGCCCTCGACGCCTTGGCCCAGGACTCCGAGGCGGAGTCGAGCTTCTGCACGTGGTCGTAGAGGTTCCAGATGCCCTCGGCCATCGGTTAGTCCTCCTCAGGGGGTCGGGGTCGGCGGCGGGGTCGGCGCGGGACCCGGCGACGGCGACGGGATGGGCGTCGAGGTCGGCGGCGGGGCCGTCGGCAGCGGCGGACCGGGCTGGCCGGGGACGGGCAGGAGCTGCGGTCCGGGGTCATAGGTGCTCTTCAGGCCTTCGGCCGCCTTCTCGTCGGTGGTGTCGAACGAGAACGCGCACAGGTAGACGTTGTCGACGTCCTGCTCGAGTACGGCGACCAGCCGGCCGAGCGCGATGTCGGCGGCCTCGGCCACGTTGCCGTGGGCCTCGATGGCGTCGAAGCCACCGTCGCTGTTGCCGGCGTCGCGGCCGTCGAGCACGAGCGACTGCTGGTGGTCGTTCCAGCCGTCGGTGACGTGCTGCGACGAGGTCAGGAACTCATTGGCCAGGCTGCTGAGTGTCTCCGGAATCCGCATGTCGTCCTCCCCCGAGGTGTTCGCGTATGCCAGATGGGATGCCCGCCACATCCGCGCGACAAACCTCGGCGGCCGTGGTCGCCGTACACGGCCCTACCGGATGCGCACGCTCTGGGCGGCATCGCCGCCGGGCTGTCGGGCCGCTTCCGCGTCGTGACGTACCCCGTCCGCGGGGCCGGGGCGTCCGACCGCCCCAGCGACCGGGCGGCGTACCGGCTCGAGCAGCTGGTCGCCGGTTACCTCGAGGAGTTCGTCAGCTCAGCTCACGCTTGAGGATCTTGCCGGTCGCGGTCATCGGCAGCCCGTCGACGAACTCGACGATCCGCGGGTACTTGTACGCGGCCATCTGCTCCTTGCCCCACGCGATCAGCTCGTCCTCGGTGATCTCGGCGCCGGCGTTGCGGATGACGACCGCCTTGATCTCCTCGCCGTGCGAGTCGTGGGGTACGCCGATCACGGCGGCCAGCGAGACGTCGGGGTGCGTCATCAGCACCTCCTCGATCTCCCGCGGGTACACATTGAAGCCACCGCGGATGATCATGTCCTTGGACCGGTCGACGATGTAGTAGAAGCCGTCCTCGTCCTTGCGGGCCAGGTCGCCGGAGCGGAACCAGCCGTTCTCGATGACCTCCGCGGTCGCCTCGGGCCGGTTGTAGTAGCCCTTCATGATGTTGTGGCCCTTGATCGCGATCTCGCCGATCTCGCCGACCTCGGTGACCTCGGTCCAGTCGTCGTTGATCAGCTTCACCTCGATGCCCCAGATGGGTACGCCGATCGAGCCCGCTCGCGGCTCCCGGTCCGGGTCGCTGAAGGTGGCGACCGGAGACGTCTCCGAGAGCCCGTAGCCCTCGAGGATGGTCACGCCCAGCTTGTCCTTGACCTGGCTGATGATCTCCACCGGCAGGCTGGCGCCGCCGGAGACACCGACGCGCAGGTTGTCGGCGATCCGCTTCACGTCGACATCCTCGGTCAGCGCGCCGAGGAGCCCCCACCACATCGTGGGTACGCCGGCGAAGAAGGTGACGTCCTCCTTCTGCATCAGCCCGATCACCTGCTGGGCGTCGAAGCGAGGCACAAGCAGCAGCGTCGCCGCCATCGAGAAGCCGGAGTTCATCTGCACGGTCGAGCCGAACGAGTGGAACAGCGGCAGCGTGAGCAGGTGGGTGTCCGACGCGGGCTGGTTGCCGAAGAGCCGGTTGCAGGTCAGCGCGTTCATGACCAGGTTGGCGTGACTGAGCTCGGCGCCCTTCGCCTGGCCCGTCGTACCGCTCGTGTAGAGGATGACCGCGGTGTCGGTGGCCTCGGTGACGACGCTGTCGAAGACCGGCGACTTGCCGGCCAGAGCCTGGCCCATGGTCTCCGCGCCCTCCACCGGACTCTCGGCGGCTGGGTCGGCGGTGACGACGAAGAAGCTCTCGCAGGCCTCGGTGTCGGTGAAGCCGGCGTACCCCTCCTGGGCCATCGGGAGGTCGGGCGTGCCTTGGAAGCAGAAGTACGCCTTGGCCTCGGCGTCCTTGAGGTGGTAAGCCACCTCGCGGCCCTTGAGCAGCACGTTGAGGGGTACGACGACCGCGCCGGCCTTGAGGATGCCGTAGTAGACGATCGGGAAGTACGGCAGGTTCGGACAGCTGAGTGCGACCTTGTCGCCGGGCTCGATGCCGCGCTCGACCAGCAGGTTGGCGACCTGGTTCGCCGCGGCGTTGACCTGGGCGTAGGTGAGCCTGGTGTCGCCGAGCACGAGCGCGTCACGGGTCGGATAGCGGCGGGCAGAGTCTTCGAGAAGCACCGACAGGTTCAGCATGGCCACAAACTAGTGCGCCGGGTCTACCGCTGGGTAGGGGGCTGCTCAGGACAGTGGTCATCCCCGGAAGTAGGTCGGAGTGGCCCGTGCTCCGGGTGCGTGCCTCGCAAGGCGGAGGAGCGAAGGCGGGCCGGAGGCCCGTCGAGTCGACGACAACGCAGCGAGGTGCGTGTCCGGGGTGCGGGACACCCGACGAACTTCCGGGGATGACCACTAGGCATCGCCAGAGAGCAGGCGGGCTGCGCGCCGCAGATCGGAGCGTACGGCGAACCGCGCGGCGCCGGTCGCCAACGAGCTCAGCACCGGCGGCCCGGTGATCTTGAAGCGCGCGGTCACGAGACAACCGTCTCGATCGGGCTCGAAGCCGAGCGTGAGCTCGGCTCCGAAGCCGCGCCAGGTGCCGCGCTCGGTCCAGGACTCCGGGCGGCGTACCTCGGTGAGCTCCATCAGCGGGCGCAGGCCGGGCCGGGTCACGTCGTACCAGCGCTGGCCGACCCCCGGCGGGCCCTCGTCGAGCACCTCGACCG
>DASXRJ010000255.1:0-8637 GCA_036506675.1 Nocardioides sp.
CTCGGCATCCGGCACCTCACCATCTGCGGCATCCAGACCGAGCGCTGCTGCGAGACCACGACCCGGGTGGCCTCCGACCTGGGCTACCAGGTCGACTTCGTCACCGAGGCCACGGCCACCTTCCCGATCACCCACCCGGACACCGGGCGGGTACTGCCGGCCGACCAGGTCATCGAGCGCACGGAGTTCGCGCTGCACGGCCGGTTCGCCACGGTGCGCACGCTGGAGGACGCGCTGGCGGGTTAGGGGAGAATGACCACATGGTGACCCGTGTCGTCTTCGTGCTCGCCCCGGGTGTCCACCTGCTCGACGTCGCCGGCCCCGCGCAGGCGCTGTCGATGGTGGCCGACCGGGGCGGGCCGGCGTACCAGCCGATCTACGTCGCCGACTCGCCCACGGTGCTCAGCTACCAGGGGCTGCCGCTGGTGACCCGCACCGACTGGCCGGAGCTCGACCCGGCCGACCTGGTCGTCGTACCCGGGTGGCGGGTGTGTGCGCCCGGACCTCGTCTGCCGATCGGCGACCCCCTGCTGGAGCGGGTCGCCGCGCACCACCGGCAGGGCGGTGAGGTGATGTCGGTGTGCTCGGGCGCGTTCGCGCTGGGCCGGGCCGGCCTCCTCGACGGCCGCCGCTGCACCACTCACCACGACCTCCAGGACGAGCTGGCCCGGCGGTACCCGCGCGCCCACGTGCGCCGCGACCTGCTGTTCACCAGCGACTCCGGACTGCACACCTCGGCCGGCATCGCCAGCGGCATCGACCTCGCGCTGCATCTCATCGTCGAGCGGCACGGCGCCGCGACCGCGGCCCAGGTGGCCCGCGGGATGGTGGTCTACACGCGGCGCAACGGCGACCAGCCGCAGGCCAGCGTGATGCTTCGCCACCGCGACCACCTCGACGACGTCGTCCACCGCGCCCAGGACCTCATCGACGAGAAGTACGCCGAGCCCCTGCCCCTGCCCGAGCTCGCCGGCACCGTCGGCGTCAGTGAGCGCACGCTCACCCGGGCCTTCACCCGGACCCTCGGCATCACCCCGCTGCGCTACCAGCAGCAGCTCCGCGTCGAACGGGCCGAGCTGCTGATCGGCTCGGGCAGCGCGGTCGAGTCCGCGGCGCGCAGCGTCGGTTTCGAGGACGCTCGGATGCTGCGCCGGCTGCGGTCCCGCTGACGGTCGGTGACAGGTCGAGCCGCCACGCAACCGACGACGGCTCCCGGGCGTGTGAGAACCGGGCGTCCCGACGGGGGGCAGCCACACCAAGGAGAGGGACAAGACGATGACCAACGTCGTACGACGACTGCTCGCGCTGATCGCGGCGGTGGCGCTCGGAGCTTCATTGGGCACCGACACCGCGACCGCTCGGCCCACCGCCGCTCGGGCCACCACCACCACGACCGTCACCTTCAAGGTGGCGACCTGCGAGGGGTGCCGGATCCAGCTGTTCCATGCCGTCCGCGGCTCGGCCACAGTGTGGCAGTCGCGGGTGAAGGTGGTGCGCGACGGCATGGTGCGGTTCACGATCGCCAAGCGCAACACCCACGGCATGTCGATGAGCGTGCGCGCGCCGTGGGAGGGCGACACCGGCTACGTCACGATGGCGGCGTTCCGCTACAACGACCAGGCCGTCGGCAGCCGGGTCGGCTTCACGCTGGCCCGCACCAAGACCTCGGCCGCAGGCTGCTGGGCCGGTACGGCGCGGGACGCGTTGACCCTGCGCCTCGGCGTACGCAAGGTGACCGTGCCCGGCAACACCGGCCCGACGGCCGGCACGATCGCGTGGTTCCCGCGGACCCGGCCGTGGTGGCCGCCGATGCAGGACGCTCGCAAGGGCGTGCTGGGCGCCCAGGACGTGTTCTTCTGCCGGCGCCCCTGACGGTCGTGCCGACGGACCGGGGACCCGGTCCGGGATAACCCGCCCAACGTTGAGTCGTTGGGCGGGTTGTGTCCCGTACCGACATCGCCCAGGGCATCTTGGCCCAGGCGTTCCTCCGGACGGCCGGCGTCATGGCGTTGCTCGTCGCCTGGGCGCTGGTGGCGGGATTGACCGGTGACGACACCCAGAAGTTCGGCGGCCGCAACGAGCTGGTGCCCGACAGCGTCGCCTCCCTGGTCCGCACCCACGACTGCTGGGCGGCCGGCGACCCGGCCGACCACCGCGACCGCCCCGGACACGTCGTGGTCACCCGCCCCGGCCACAACCTCGCGGAGTACCTCGGCCCCGACTGGGTGCGCATCTCGCTCGACCACCTGGCCAGGGGCCGGGTTTCGGGCCTGAAGGTGCACGCGTTCTGCCGCTGAGCGGGCCCGGACCGACGATCCCTAGATCACAGGGCGGGCGTTACGCGAACGACACGAGCCATAGGTCATAGTGGCCCCATGGGCAAGCAGGAAGATTTCGTACTCCGCGCTCTCGAAGAGCGTGACGTCCGTTTCGTGCGGCTGTGGTTCACCGACGTGCTCGGCTTCCTCAAGTCCGTGGCGGTGGCGCCGGCGGAGCTCGAGGGCGCCTTCGACGAGGGCATCGGGTTCGACGGCTCGGCGATCGAGGGCTTCGCCCGGGTCTACGAGGCCGACATGCTGGCCAAGCCCGACCCGGCGACGTTCCAGATCCTGCCGTGGCGGTCCGGCGAGGGACCGAGCACGGCCAGGATGTTCTGCGACATCCAGATGCCCGACGGCAGCCCGTCGTACGCCGACCCGCGGTACGTGCTCAAGCGCACCCTCGGCGCGGCCGCCGACAAGGGCTTCACCTTCTACACCCACCCCGAGATCGAGTTCTACCTCTTCAAGGACGGGCCGACCGTCGGAGGCGAGCCGGTGCCGGTCGACCGCAGCGGCTACTTCGACCACACCGCGCAGAGCATGGGCGCCGACTTCCGGCGCGAGGCGATCACGATGCTGGAGGCGATGGGCATCTCGGTCGAGTTCAGCCACCACGAGGGCGGACCTGGCCAGCAGGAGATCGACCTCCGGTACGCCGACGCGCTGAGCACCGCCGACAACGTCATGACCTTCCGCACCGTCATCCGGGAGGTGGCGCTGAGCCAGGGCATCTGGGCGTCGTTCATGCCCAAGCCGTTCACCGACCACCCCGGCTCCGGCATGCACACCCACGTCTCGCTCTTCGAGGGCGACAACAACGCCTTCTACGAGGTGGGCGCCGAGTACCAGCTCAGCAAGACCGGCCGCTCCTTCATCGCCGGGGTGCTGCGGCACGCCGCCGAGATCAACTGCGTGACCAACCAGTGGGTCAACTCCTACAAGCGGCTGATCGGCGGCGGCGAGGCACCGTCGTACATCTGCTGGGGGCACAACAACCGGTCCGCCATGGTGCGGGTGCCGATGTACAAGCCCAACAAGGGCCAGTCCACCCGGATCGAGCTGCGCACCATCGACGCCGCCTGCAACCCCTACCTGGCCTTCGCGGTCACCCTGGCGGCCGGTATGAAGGGCATCGAGGAGGGCTACGAGCTCCCGCGCGAGGCCGAGGACGACGTGTGGTCGCTCACCGAGCGCGAGCGCAAGAGCCTCGGCATCGAGCCGCTCCCCAAGAGCCTGTACGACGCCATCGGCATCGCCGAGAACTCCGAGCTCCTGGCCGAGACCCTCGGCGAGCACGTCTACGACTTCTTCCTGCGCAACAAGCGCCGGGAGTGGGAGGAGTACCGCGGTCAGGTCTCGGCGTTCGAGCGCGACCGGATGCTGCCGGTCCTGTAGACGACCCGGCGGACTAACGTGACCGCGTGACCCGTACGACCGCGCGCTCCGACCTGATCCGGCTCGGGTTCCGTGACGTGGAGCGCGCGAAGACCGGGCTGCGGACCCTCGGCGCCGACGCCGCCAAACCGATCACCGCGATCCTGGGCCGGACCGCCGACCCGGACGCGGCGCTCGACGGGCTGCTGAGCCTGGCGGACGCCGTACCCGACGGGGCGGAGCTGCTCACCGAGGTCGCGGACGACGAGGGTACGGCGATGCGGCTGCTGTGCACGCTCGGAGCGAGTACGGCGCTGGCCCACCACCTGCACCGGCACCCGAGCCACTGGCGCGAGCTCACCGACCCGCATCTGGGGTCGACCAGGCCCGCGTCGTACGCCATCCGCGCCGACCTGCTGCGCGCCGTCGGCGCCGACCCCTCCGACACCCAGCCGGTCGCCACCCTCGACGACCACGACGCTGTCGACGCGCTGCGGGTTGAGTACCACCGGGTGCTGCTCCGGCTCGCCTCCCGCGACCTCGCCCACCACATGGGCGTCGACGACGTGGCCGCCGAGCTGTCCGACCTCGCGGCCGGCACGCTCGACGCCGCGCTGGCGATCGCGAGAGCGCGGGTGGGTGAGCAGGCGAGCACCGCACGGCTCGCCGTCATCGCGATGGGCAAGTGCGGCGGCCACGAGCTCAACTACGTCAGCGACGTCGACGTGATCTTCGTGCACGAGGCGGTCGACGGCGCGCCGGAGGCGGTCGCCACCCGGGCCGCCACCCGGCTCGCCGGCCACCTGATCCGGATCTGCTCCGACCACACCGCCGAGGGCACGATCTGGCCGGTCGACGCCGCGCTTCGCCCCGAGGGCAAGGCCGGGCCGCTCGTGCGCACGCTGGCCAGCCACCGCAGCTACTACGAGCGCTGGGCCAAGACCTGGGAGTTCCAGGCGCTGCTCAAGGCCCGGCCGGTAGCCGGCGACCTCGCCCTCGGCCGTGAGTACGTCGACGTCGTGGCGCCGCTGGTCTGGAGCGCGGCCGGCCGCGACGGTTTCGTCGAGGACGTGCAGGCGATGCGGCGCCGGGTGCTCGAGAACATCCCCGCACACCAGGCCGGGCGCCAGCTCAAGCTCGGGTCGGGTGGGCTGCGCGACGTGGAGTTCGCCGTACAGCTGCTGCAGCTGGTGCACGGCCGCGCCGATGAGAAGATCCGGCCGCCGACCACGCTGAGCGCGCTGGCCGAGCTGACCCGGGGCGGGTACGTCGGTCGCGCCGACGGCGAGGCGCTGCACAACGCCTACGCGTTCCTCCGCACCCTCGAGCACCGGATCCAGCTGCACCAGCTCCGGCGTACTCACGTGGTGCCCGACGACGAGGACTCCCTGCGCCGGCTCGGCCGGTCCCTCGGCTACGTCAAGGACCCGGTGGCCGAGCTCGAGGCCACCTGGCGCCACCACCGCCGAGAGGTACGCCGCCTGCACGAGAAGCTCTTCTACCGCCCGCTGCTCAACTCGGTGGCCCGGATCTCCGGCGACGAGGCCCGGCTCTCGCCGGAGGCGGCCGGCCAGCGGCTCGCCGCGCTCGGCTACCAGGACCCGGCGGCCGCGCTCCGAAACCTGCAGGCGATGACCGCCGGCGTCAGCCGGACCGCCGCGATCCAGCGCACGCTGCTGCCGGTGATGCTCGGGTGGTTCGCCGACGAGCCGGACCCGGACGCGGGGCTCTTCGGCTTCCGCAAGATCAGCGAGTCGCTGGGCGACAGCCCGTGGTACCTGCGGCTGCTGCGCGACGAGGGCGAGGTCGCCGAGCGGCTGGCCCGGGTGCTGGCCAGCTCGCGCTTCGCCACCGACCTGCTGCAGCGAGAGCCGCAGGGCGTACGGCTGCTCGGCGGCGACCTGGCTCCGCTCACCGCCGAGGCGCTGGCGACCGAGATGTCGGCCTCGGCCGCCCGGCAGAGCGACCCCGCCAGCGCCGTACGCATCGTCCGGGCGATCCGCCGCCGCGAGCTGCTCCGGATCGCGGTCGGCGACCTGCTCCAGGTGACCGACATCGCCGACGTGGGCGCGGCGCTGTCCCGGCTCACCGACGCCACCCTGCAGACGACCCTGGAGGTCGCCGCTCGGACGGTGCTGGCCGCTCGGGGGCTCGACGCGGCGCCGACCCGGATCGCGATCGTGGCGATGGGCCGGTACGGCGGCTTCGAGCTGTCCTACGGCTCGGACGCCGACGTGATGTTCGTGCACGACCCGATGCCGGGGGTCGACCCGCACCCCGCGACGTCGTACGCCCAGGCGGTCGCCAACGAGGTACGCCGGCTGCTCGCCGCCCCGAGCAGCGACCCGGCCCTGGAGGTCGACGCCGGCCTGCGTCCCGAGGGGAAGCAGGGTCCGTTGGTCCGCTCGATCGACTCGTACGCCGCCTACTACGCCAAGTGGTCGAAGGTCTGGGAGAGCCAGGCGCTGCTGCGCGCCGACGCCGTGGTGGGGGACCCCGAGCTGCGGGAGCGGTTCACCGCGATGATCGACCCGATCCGGTTCCCGGACGGCGGCCTGTCCGACGACGACGTGATCGAGGTACGCCGGATCAAGGCGCGCGTCGACGAGGAACGACTGCCGCGCGGGGCCGACCCGCACACCCACCTCAAGCTCGGCCGGGGTGGGCTGGCCGACGTCGAGTGGACGGTGCAGCTGCTCCAGATGCGGCATGCACACGCCGTACCCGGGCTGCGGACGCCGCGCACCATCGAGGCGCTCACCGCGGCCCGCGAGGCGGGCCTGCTGGACGAGGACGACGCGGCCGAGCTCACCGAGGCGTGGCGGCTGGTGAGCCGGGTCCGCAACGCGATCACGCTGGTCCGCGGCAAGCCCGCCGACCAGCTGCCTCGCGACCCGCGCGAACGGGCCGCGGTCGCGTCGGTGCTGGGCTACCAGCCGGGGGAGACCGACCACATGGTCAACAACTACCTGCGTACGACGCGGCGGGCGCGGGCGGTCGTGGACCGGATCTTCTGGGGCTGAGGGGCACTTCATGCCACCTCGAGGGGCAGTTCCTGCCACCTCGAGGGGCCAGACTCGCCACTTCGGCGGGCTCGCTGGGTTGGGTTGTCGGTGTCCCGGCCTACGCTCGGGGACATGGCCGAAAACACCACGGCTGGCCGGGCTACGAGCCTGCTCCAGCTGCACCAGGACCCCGCACTTCTCACCGTCGTCAACGTCTGGGACGTCGCCAGTGCGCGCGTCGTGGCCGACGTACCAGGCACCACCGCGCTGGCCACCGCCAGCCACGCCATCGCCGTCTCGTACGGCTACGAGGACGGCGAGAACATCCCCGTCGACCTGATGATCGAGACGGTCGGCCGGATCGCCGCCGCCGTCGACCTGCCCGTCACCGCCGACCTCGAGGGCGGGTACGGAGACGCACCCGAGACCGTCCGCAAGGCGATCGGCGTCGGCATCGTCGGCGCCAACATCGAGGACCAGCTCAAACCGGTCGTCGAGGCCGCCGCCCAGGTCGAGGCGATCATGGCCGCCGCGGCCAAGGAGGGGGTCGACGACTTCGTCCTCAACGCCCGCACCGACGTCTTCCTCCGGCCCGGCGACCGCGGCCCCGACGAGCTGCTGGCCGACGCGCTCGAGCGTGGCCGCGCCTTCCTCGACGCCGGGGCTCCGGTGGTCTTCGTGCCGGGCCGGCTCGACGAGGCGCAGATCCAGACGCTGGTCGAGGCTTTCGGCCCGCAGCGGCTGACCCTGATCGGCATCCCCGGCACCCCGCCGCTGAGCCGGCTCGAGGAGCTCGGCGTCGCCCGGGTGTCCTACGGTCCGCTGCCGCAGCGGGTGGCGCTGATGGCGCTTCAGGACCTGGTCGGCGAGGTCCAGAAGGGTGCCGGCATGCCGTCGGACATCCGGCCACTGCCCTGAGCCGAGGCCTGAGTCGAGGCCTGAGTCGAGCCCCCGGCAGCGTCGTCGGCGGCCCGGTCGGACCGGAGCCTCCGGACCCCGAGCCAGGCCGCCGCGAGGCCGGCGCCCAGCCAGGCGAGCTGGGCGGCGATGTCCGCTGCGGGCACGGAGCGGTCGCCGACCAGGTCGTTCGGCACGACCAGCAGCACGAGCGTGTACAGCCCCCAGGCGGCCATGGCGCCCGACCCCAGCCAGGTGAGCACGATCGGCCACCGGCGAGGGAGATGCACGGGAGTCGCCATCAGCAAGACGCCCGCCGCGGCGGCGGCCACGGTCGCGAGGTCGCCGATCAGGTTGGCGGCCCCGTCGTCCGCGCGGAGCACGGCTCCGCTCGCGGCCACCGCCAGCAGCCCGAGTACGACGCCCGCCGCCCGGCGGTCCGCGTGGTCGGTCAGGGGGAGCCCCCAGCGGCCACCCCAGCGGTGTGCGGCGTACAGGGTGAAGGCGGTGAGCAGGAAGACGCCCTGCCACATGAAGCCGGCGTACACCATCTCGTAGACCCAGTGCGCGATCGGTTCCACGCGGTCGGGGTCCGTCGGGGTGGGGGCGCCGATCACGATCTGCAGCGGCACGATCACCACGATCGGAGCCAGCAGGCCGGTGGCGACCCACATCGGCAGCAGCACCAGTCGGTTCGGCAGCCGGCGTCCCCACGGCATCACGAACGCGAGGGCCAGCGCGATCGCGGTCGCGTCCATGCCCATCGTGAGCGCGTTGGCCAGGTGCATGGTGGCGCTGCGACCGAAGCCCGGGTCGACCAGGCCTACCCGGCTGCCGCTCAGCCACATCACCTTGAGGGTGATGTAGGGCAGGGTGCCGAGGATCGCGAGGATCGAGACGGCCCAGCGGATGCGCGTCGGAGTCATGCCGTCAGCCTGCCCGGGTTTGGCAAGCGCTGGCATCGGGGATGACCCCGGGGAGTCCCGCACCGCGTAGCCCAAAGTGCTCCGGGGCGGGACTCGATGCACGCCCACCGTCTC
>DASXRJ010000256.1:0-4824 GCA_036506675.1 Nocardioides sp.
TGACCGGGAACTCGTCCCATGGCTCCACCTCCGGCGGGCCGCTGCGTGGCCCGCCGGTCCCACCGACAGCCAGGCGCATGCCGCACTGCAGGGAGCAGTAGGGACAGTGCGTCTCGGTGGTCATGGGTTCTCCTCGTGGCGGGTGTCGTCAGACGCGGGCGTCGGCCAGGCTCGGCACCCGGGCGGTGAACGACGTGCGGGTGTAGACGAACCAGGTGACGGCCAGGCAGACCACGTAGAACGCGGTGAACACGGCGAACGCGCTCTTGACCGCGTCGACGGGGTTGTCGATCCACGGGGCACCGAAGGTGATCGGGATCAGGAAGCCGCCCAGGGCGCCGATGGCACCGGCGATGCCGATGACCGCGCTCGACTCCTTGGTGGCCTTGGCCATCGCGGCGTCGTACTCCTCGGTGCCGGGGGTGACCGTCTTGGCGGCCTCGTTGCGCAGGATCAGCGGGATCATCCGGTACGTCGACCCGTTGCCGATGCCTGTCGCGGCGAAGACGAACAGGAAGAACCCGAGGAACCACGGGAACCAGGACTGGTTGTCGGTCGCGATCGCGGCGTCCTTGGTCGGGTTGGGCGTGAGCTGCGAGAGGGTCCACAGCACGGCCAGGGTGCCGGCGATCATGGCGACGAAGGTCCAGAGGGTGACCCGGGCGCCGCCGTACTTGTCGGCCAGCCAGCCGCCGACGGGACGGGCGATGGAGCCGACCAGGGCGCCGAGGAAGGCGTAGTAGGCGAAGTTGATGCCGGTGCCCGGGGCGAGCGGGTTGGTCGGGTCCGGGACCCAGAAGTTCAGCTTGATCAGCAGCGGCATCGCGGCCGAGTAGCCGATGAACGAGCCGAAGGTGCCGATGTAGAGGAACGACATCACCCAGGTGTGCTTGTACTTGAGTACGGCGAGCTGCTCGCGCGGGCTCGACTTGGCGCTGCTGAGGTTGTTCATGAAGAAGAACGCGCAGGTGGCGCCGACCAGCGCGAGGACGGCGTACAGGTAACCTGCGCGCTCGAGGTGCAGCCCGCTGGTGCCGGCCTTGACCAGGCCGAAGACGCCGGCGCCGCCCACGATGATCGGCAGGAAGAACTGGATGAAGGCCACACCGATGTTGCCGCCGGCCGCGTTGAGGCCGAGCGCCGTACCCTTCTTGGCGGTCGGGTAGAAGAAGTTGATGTTGGCCATCGACGAGGCGAAGTTGCCGCCGCCGAGGCCCGCGGTCGCCGCGATCAGCAGGAACGTGTTGTACGACGTGTCGGGGTTCTGCACCGCCCACGCGAAGAGCAGGGTCGGGACGAGCAGCAGCCCGGCGCTGATCATGGTCCAGTTGCGACCACCGAACTTCGGCACCGCGAAGGTGTAGGGCAGCCGGATCAGCGAGCCGACCAGGTTCGGCACGGCCACCAGCACGAACAGCTGCTGGGGCGTGAAGTCGAAGCCGATCTTGAGCAGCATGGCCGAGCTGACGCTCCACAGCAGCCAGACCGAGAAGCCCAGGTGCTCGGAGAAGATGGACCAGATCAGGTTGCGGCGGGCGACCTGCTTGCCGCCGTTCTCCCAGAACGCCTCGTCCTCGGGGCGCCAGTCGTCGATGGTGGTGCCGCCCTTGGCGGCAACGGTGCCCGGAGGGGCTTCGGAGGTGGTGGTCACGGGAACTCCTCGAAATGGGGTGGAGCGGATGACCCTTAGTGTGTGGAGCCGACGTAACACGGTCCGCGCGTTTGTTTCACGCAGGTGTCAACTAGTTCTCACCACCTCACAGCTCCCGCCTGGAACGGTGCGGCACCATGACGCAGGTCACCCGTTTAACCCACCTCTGTCGCGGGGAAGTGGCCCGAGTCGGCCGGCCAGGCCTCGAAAGGACGAACATGCACCCGCTCTACATCGGCGCCATCGTCGCCGCCCTGCTCGCGATCGGTGCGGGGTACGGCGCCTACGAGGCGCGGGCGAAGCGCCGCCGGATGCTCGGCGTGGAGACGTCCACGACGGGCACCCTCCGGCAGCTCCACGAAGCGGCCACTGCGGCGGCCGGCATGAACGCCTTCTCCGAGATCGCCGAGGTCGACGGCACCGCCCAGCCC
Source organism: Nocardioides sp. (assembly GCA_036506675.1). Taxonomy (GTDB): domain Bacteria; phylum Actinomycetota; class Actinomycetes; order Propionibacteriales; family Nocardioidaceae; genus Nocardioides. The sequence continues at coordinate 2,083 of DASXRJ010000256.1, forward strand.
GGTCCGGGCGGCCCGCTCACCGCCCCCATCTCCGGTACGCCGTGTGTCTGGTGGCGACAGCGGGTGACCCGGCGCTACCGCGACCGCTACACCGACTCCCATGGCCGCCGGCAGACGCGCGAGCGCGAGGAGGAGATCAACGACGACCGGTCCCGCGACCCGTTCGTGGTCCGCGACATCGAGGGCGACATCGTCGTCGTACCCACCACCAACGTGCAGGCGGCCCGCAAGTCGGTCAGCGAGTTCCGCGACCACCACTCGGAGCGGCAGGGCGCCCAGATCAAGGTCGGCTCGTTCTCTCTCTCGCTGCCCTCGTCCGGCGACGACACCATCGGCTACGAGTACGAAGAGTGGGTGCTCACGCCCGAGACCCGGGTCTTCGTCAGCGGCGAGGCCACCGACCGCGGCGGCGAGCTACAGATCCGCGAGCCGCAGGGCCCCTACGACCTGGTCATCACCACCAAGTCGGAGGAGGAGCTGCTCGGGGACACCCACCGGGAGTTCCTGCTCTTCGGCTTCGGCGCGGCCGCGCTGGCGGTGGCGAGCGTCGTACTCCTGGTCCTCGCGATCCTGCGCTGAACAATCTCCGCCGTCCTTGACAACGGACCGTGGCGGCCGTCCGTCTCTCCTGGACAGCACGGATGAGAGAACGGGAAGAGGGACAACGTGGTGAGACGCGAGGCAGAGTTCACCGAGTTCGTGGCGGCCCGACGGCCACGGCTCCGACGGCTCGCCTACGCCTTGTGCGGCGACTGGCACACGGCCGACGACATCGTGCAGACCGCCCTGGCGAAGCTGTACGTCGCCTGGCCGAAGGTGCACCGGCAGGGAGCGATGGACGCCTACTGCGTGCGGATCATCGCCCGGGTCCGGATCGACGAGCACCGGCGGGTCTGGGGTCGCGAGACCCCAGGCCTGGACGGGTTCGACCTGGCGTCTCGGGAGACCGACCCGGCGCTCCGGCCGGACCTGGTCCGGGCCCTGGCCGCCCTGCCGGAGATGCAGCGCAAGGTCGTCGTACTCCGGCACTGGTGGGGGCTTTCGGTCGCGGAGGCCGCCGACCAGCTCGGCATCGGTGTGGGCACCGTCAAGAGTCACTCCTCCCGGGCGCTCGCTCGGCTGGCCGTACTGATGAGCGACAGCCACGAAGGAGCAACGTCATGACCATGACCCCAGAAGACTTCCGCGACGTACTCGACTCGGCGTTCGACGGCGAACCGCCGGGCCGCACGGTCGACGACGACCTCCGGGCCGGGCGCACCCGCCTGCGGAGGCGCCGCGTGGCCATGATCGGGACCGGCTGTGCCGGGGTCGCGCTGGCGGCCGGCATCGGGCTCGCGCTGCCCGAGCGGGGCGGTCCGGAGACTCAGCTCGCCGCGCAGCCGCCCCAGATCTCCGAGCCGACGCGGAGCACGGAGGCGGACGCCGGCCTGGTGCGCGCCTGCCACGACGGCAACCAGTCGGGCCGGGCCACGGCGGCCATCTTCGACGGGGGCACGCCGAGCGTCGAGGGCGTAGCGCGCACCTCCAGCCAGATCCGGCTGGCGCTGCTCGCCGCCGACGGTCGGCACTGGGCCGACTGCTTCGTGAACCTTCGCCCCGACTCCGAGTTCGCCTCGGGGATGGTGGTGTGGCCTTCGCAGGGCCACACGACCGACTTCCAGTACAGCGGCGGCGGCTGCGCATCGTGGCCGGACTGCTCGACGTTCTCCGCGAGCTGGGTCGAGCGGCTGCCGGCGGTGGTCGCGGCGGTCGAGGTGGTGACCGCCGACGGGAACACGACGCGGCTCGTCCCTGAGGACGGCTTCGTGGTGTTCAGCTACGAAGGCGACCTCGAGGCCGGCCAGAACGGCAACGACCTGATGTCCGTCTTCCGGCGCGTCACGTATCTCGACGCGGACGGTGCGCCCCTGGCGGCGACGGCCATGGACGGCTCGGGCGGCGGCGAAGACCACGAGCAGGTGGGCGAGCTGCCGTTGCTGAGCGCCTACCCCGTGCTGCGCCCGGCGCAGGCGATCTACTAGGGCGGGCCTGCTGGACCGATAGCCTCGGCGGCATGTCTGCCGCGGTGGTGATCCTCGCGGCCGGCTCGGGCAGCCGAGTCGGCGCGGGGGTCAACAAGGTCCTGCTCCCCCTGCTCGACGCCCCGGTGCTGGCCTGGTCGGTGCGCGACGCGCTGGCGCTCGACGACGTACGACGGGTGGTGCTGGTCGTGCGGCCGGGCGAGACGGAGGCGGTGGGCGAGGCGGTGTCGCCGTACCTCGGGAGCGCGGAGGTGACCCTCGTCGAGGGCGGGGACACGCGCCACGCCTCGGAGTGGAACGCGCTCCGGCTGCTGGCGCCGGCCATCGAGTCCGGTGAGATCGACGTGGTCGCCCTGCACGATGGGGCGCGTCCGCTGGCGGGGCGGTCGCTGTTCGCGGCCACGCTGGCGGCGGCCCGCGAGCACGGCGGCGCGATCCCCGTCGTACCCCTGGCCGGGATCCTCGGCGCGACCGGCGACCTGGTCGGCGTACAGACCCCGCAGGCGTTCCGCGCCCCCGACCTGCTCGCCGCCTACCGCGCCGCCGACCGCGACGGCTTCGAGGGCACCGACACCGCCAGCTGCCTCGAGGAGTACGCCGGCCTCCCCATCGCCGCCGTACCCAGCACGCCGACGAACCTCAAGATCACCTTCCCCGAGGACGTCGATCTGGCCGCGGCTCTGGCGAGACCTTCGGGGTTGGCGAGACCGCCGGGGTA
>DASXRJ010000257.1:0-2496 GCA_036506675.1 Nocardioides sp.
ACCGGCCCGAGCGACCCGCCACGCCGACAGAACCGCGCATAGAGCCGGAACGTGTCGCCGACCGGCCGGGTCCACGCCACCATCGTGTCGCCCTCGAGATCGGTCGCCGACGCGAGGTTGGAGACGAAATGCGTCGTCGGTGACAGCCGGTGAGCGGCGCCGAGCACACCATCGGCCCGCCAGCGCCGCAGGTACGCCGACCCGCGGTACGGCGTCGTCGTGGTGTCGATGGAGGCGTAGGCGATGTACGCGCTGCCCTTGCGGTCGGTCTCGACCGTGGCCAGATGGTCGGCCAACCGGGTGGCTCCGGAGATGTCGCGCGACCGGGTGGTGCCGTCGGGGTTGATGCGCACCGCCTTGATCCGGTCGGGGGCGCCGGGCACCTCCACCGTGGTGAGGAACGCCCCGGAGCGGGTCGCGACCAGGGTCGGTGGCGTTCGGGTGGCCGGCGCCTGCGGGGTCAGCCGGCCGAGCCGGTTGCCGAGCGAGATCCGGCGGAAGACCTGCTGCTGGAACGCGTCGTACACGACCGCGGCGGCGCCACCCGGCGTCATCGCGACGGTGGGCAGCCAGCCGTCGTACGAGAGGTTGCTGACTCGCAGCAGCGGGCCGATCACGTTGCCACGAGAGACCCGGCGGACGTAGACCTGCCAGGCCTGCAGGTCCATGTCGTAGCTGGCCCAGCCGACGATCGCGTCGCCGTCGTCGTCGACCGCCACCGACACGTGTGCGGGAGTGTGGCTGGCCGGGCTGAGCGTGCGCAGGGACCCCGGCACTCCGGTGGGGGAGAGCCGCCGGAACCGGACCCGGTAGCCCACGTCGTCTGCGCCGTTGTCGGCCGTCCACGCCGTCACGACCCCGCCCTTGCGCGAGACGGCCACATCGGTCTCCGAGGTGGCGTACCACCCGGATCGCTCCAGGCTGCGCGGCTTGGTCCAGGCGGCGGAGGCCGGAGCCAGCGGCAGCAGGCTCGCCACCAGCCCCAAGAGCAGAGCAGGTCGGAACAAACGCATCAGATCCCCCCAAGGAGTACGTCGGTCGAGTACGCCGCCAGACGTTAGCCGAGCGCGCCGACAGGTCCACCCGCGCGGGTGCTGCCCGAATCGTCCCACCCCCACGGCTAGGCTGAGATCGCCCCAACCGAACACCCCAGGAGCATGACTGTGGCCGCCATCGAAGCTGTTGAAGCCCGCGAGATCCTCGACTCTCGCGGAAACCCCACCGTCGAGGTCGAGGTCGTCCTCGATGACGGTTCCTTCGGCCGGGCGGCGGTGCCGAGCGGCGCGTCCACGGGCGCCTTCGAGGCGGTGGAGCTGCGCGACGGCGGCGAGCGCTACGGCGGCAAGGGCACGGCCAACGCGGTCAAGGGCGTCATCGAGCAGATCGCCCCGGCGGTCGAGGGCCTCGAGGCCGACGACCAGCGGCTGATCGACCAGACCATGCTCGACCTCGACGCGACGCCCAACAAGGCCAACCTCGGCGCCAACGCGATCCTGGGCGTGAGCCTCGCGGTCGCCCACGCCGCGGCCGACTCCGCCGGCCTCCCGCTCTTCCGGTACGTCGGCGGTCCCAACGCCCACGTCCTCCCCGTCCCGATGATGAACATCCTCAACGGCGGCGCCCACGCCGACACCAACGTCGACATCCAGGAGTTCATGGTCGCGCCGATCGGTGCCGCGACCTTCCGCGATGCCCTTCAGTACGGCGCCGAGGTCTACCACTCCCTCAAGTCGGTGCTGAAGAAGAAGGGCCTAGCGACCGGTGTCGGCGACGAGGGCGGCTTCGCCCCCGACCTGCCGTCCAACCGCGACGCGCTCGACCTGATCGCGGAGGCGGTCGGCGGCGCCGGGCTGACGCTCGGCAAGGACGTCGTACTCGCGCTCGACGTGGCCGCGAGCGAGTTCTTCGCCGACGGCGCCTACTCCTTCGAGGCCAAGCCGAAGTCGGCCGAGGAGATGACCGCCTACTACGCCGAGCTGGTGGCGTCGTACCCCATCGTGAGCATCGAGGACCCGCTCAACGAGGACGACTGGGACGGCTGGAAGACGATGACCGACGAGCTTGGCAGCAAGATCCAGATCGTCGGCGACGACCTCTTCGTGACCAACGTCGAGCGGCTGCAGCGCGGCATCACCGGCGGCCAGGCCAACGCGCTGCTGGTCAAGGTCAACCAGATCGGCTCGCTCACCGAGACCCTCGACTCCGTCGAGCTGGCGCACCGCAACGGCTACCGCTGCATGATGAGCCACCGCTCCGGCGAGACCGAGGACGTCACCATCGCCGACCTCGCGGTGGCCACCAACTGCGGCCAGATCAAGACCGGCGCCCCGGCCCGGTCCGAGCGGGTGGCGAAGTACAACCAGCTCCTCCGGATCGAGGAGGCGCTGGGCTCCGACGCCACCTACCCCGGCCGCTCCGCCTTCCGCTAGGGCAGATTCTCGATCACATACGAGCGCTCGCCCACCCGCACCATCCCGAGGCGGCGGGCCTCCCGCT
>DASXRJ010000258.1:0-2297 GCA_036506675.1 Nocardioides sp.
CCATGGTCTCCTCCGCGAGCGGCGCCCGCGCCAGGCGCACCTCACCGGTGAAGTGGGTGGTCACCTGCGGCTCCGTCTGGTTGGCCAACAGACGGCTGCCGACCAGCCGGCACGCGGCGACGAGCTGGTCGCCCTCCGGGCGGTACGTCGCCGTGATCGCCAGGGTGCGGGGCTCGCCCCGGTAGAACTTGCACGGCGCGAGGAACTCGACGTCCTCGATCTCGACGGCGTGCCAACCGGGGAGCGGCAGCGTGGCCACCTCCGCGAACGCCTCGATCCCCATCACCCCCGGGAGCACGGGCGTGCCCTCGATCTGGTGATCGCCGAGGAACGGCTGCTCGGCCGGGTCGAGCGTGGTCTCGACGACGAGCCCCCCGTGGACGCCCATCGCCGTGACCTGGCCCACCATCGGGCCGGTGGTGGAGGTCGTGAAGCGGGCCGGGTCGATGCCGCCGCGCTCTGCCCGGTCCTCGGCCATCACGCCCAGGCGCCCGGCGACCACGACCTCACCCCGGATCGCGCCAGCCGTCAGCTCCCGCCGGATCGTCGGGATACCCACCTCCGGCGGCAGCATCTCGATGCCGGCCAGCTCCATCATCTTGGGGATCGAGCCGCGCGACGCCATGCCGATGCCCGCCCAGGCGGTCCAGTCGACCACGACAGCACGGATGTCGGGCCTCGTCGTACGCATCGCGGAGGCCAGCTTGCACAGCAGGTCGTTGGCCGCGCTGTAGTCGGTCTGCCCGGCGTTGCCGAACCGGCCGGCCACCGAGCTGAAGGCGACGGTGGCGCTGAGGGGCAGGTCGCCGATCGCCGACATGAGGTTGAACCAGCCGTCGCTCTTGACCCCGAACACGAGGTCGTACTCGGCGGGCTGCTTGTCGGGTAGGGCGTGGCTGATCTCGAGGCCGGCGGCGTGCACCAGCACGTCGATGCGGCCGTCGCCGACCGCGATGTCGCCGATGACCCGAGCCACTGCCTGTCCGTCGGTGAGATCGACGCTGTGGTAGTAGGCCTGGCCACCGGCCGCATGCACGGCATCGATGGCGGCCCAGGCGGCCGCGAGCCGCTCGATCCGGGAGAGCTCGCGTTCCACCATCACAGGGGTGGGCCGCTGGCCGGACGTGCGCAGCCGCTCGATGATGTCGGCCTTGAGCCCGTCCTTGTCGGTAGCGAAGCGGGTGATGTCAGGGTGGTCGGGATCGGGTTCCGGGGTCAGGTCGAGCAGGTGGAATATCCCGCCGGAGGCCCCGGCCAGGTCCCGGGTGATGGCCGACACGATGCTGCCGGCCGCGCCGGTCACGACGAACACGGTGTCGGGCCCGAGGACCAAGCCCTCGCCCGGCTCACCGGCGGCGGGCCGTTCCTCGAGGGTCACGGTCCACCGCAGCCCGTCGGCCCGGCCGACCTCGACCGCGCCCGGGTCGTGCAGGGTCTCAGCCACGAGCAGGTCGGCGATGTCGCCGCCGGCGTCGGCCGGTCCGACGTCGACCGCCTTCACCAGCGCGTCGGGCCGCTCACGGGCGAACGCCTTGGCGAAGCCGGTGACCGCGCCGCCGAGCGGCGCGTGGGCGCCGGCGTCGTCGTAGCCGTGGCGCCCGCCGAGGCGGGTTGCGGTCAGCAGGAAGGTGCCCGGCCCGGAGATCTGCTCGTACAGCCGCCGCATCGTGGCGTACAGGAGCTTCACCCGGACCCGGTTCGCCTCCCGCCAGGCGGCGAGGTCCATCTCGTCGACGGCAGCCTCTGGGTCGAGGGCGGCGAGCCAGTAGACGCCGTGGACCGGGCCGGATGCGAGCCAGCCGTCGATGCGGGTGACCAGCTCGTCGGCGTCGGGCTGGTCGTCGACGGTGAGCACATCGACTCCCCGGGCGATGAGCCGTTCGGCCAAGGCTGCGCCCACGCCGCCGTGGTCGCACCCGACGACGACACGCGTGCCCGCCGCGAGGTCGACACCCGTCGGCGTGCACATGTCCAACGGGGGCCGGATGGTCGGGACCGGCACCCGCCGCGGGAGGCGGTCGGCGTCGGCCACGTCTGCGACGTCGACCTGCGGCGCCGCAGCCGCAACGGTGGGGGCGGCCTCGGTGGCGGTCGACACCGCCGCGTCGGCGCCGGCGCCGGTCGCCCGGTCGCGGACGAAGCCGATGACGTGGGTCAGGGTGGGGTAGTCGCGCAGCTTGAGCTTGTCGTCGCGCTCGATCCCGAAGCGTTCGCGGATCAGGGCGAAGACCTCGGCCTGCTTGACGGTGTCGATGCCGAGGTCGGCTTCGAGGTCGAGGTCGAGGTCGAGCATGTCG
>DASXRJ010000259.1:0-8740 GCA_036506675.1 Nocardioides sp.
CAGCTTCAGCATCCAGCCGTCCGAGTTCGCCAAGCTCGCCGTGGTGATCGGGATGGCGCTCTTCGTGGCCGAACGGCTCGAGGGCCGCTGGCAGCGCCGGGTCGGCACGGTCGAGGTGATCGGGATGCTGACCATCGCCGCGATCCCCGGCGTACTCATCCTGGTGCAGCCCGACCTCGGCACCATGCTGGTGCTCGCGGCGACCGTCTTCGGCGTGCTCGCCATCGCCGGGGCGTCGCGGCTCTGGCTCGTCTTCCTTATCGTCGTCGGCGTCGCTGGGGCGGCCCTCGCGGTGGCCGGGCACGTGCTGAAGCAGTACCAGATCGACCGGTTCATGGCCTTCACCAACCCCGACCTAGACCCGCGCGGAGCGGGCTACAACGTCGAGCAGTCGCGGATCGCGGTCGGGAACGGCGGCCTCTTCGGGCAGGGCCTCTTCGACGGCTCGCAGACCCGGTCGGGCTTCGTGCCGGAGCAGCACACCGACTTCGTCTTCACGGTCGCCGGCGAGGAGCTCGGCCTGGTCGGGGCGGGCGTGCTCATCGCGCTGCTGGGCGTGGTGATCTGGCGCGCGCTGCAGATCGCGCGGCTCACCGACGACCTGTTCGGCCGGGTCGCGGCGGCCGGGATCGCGTGCTGGTTCGGCTTCCAGACGTTCCAGAACGTCGGGATGTGCCTGGGCATCATGCCGGTCACCGGCGTACCCCTGCCTTTCGTGTCGTACGGCGGTTCCTCGATGTTCGCCGGCATGCTCGCCATCGGGCTGCTCCAGAACATCCACCTGCGCTCGACCGCCTCGATCCCGACCCGCTACGTGGTGGCCGGTCGCGGTCTCGGCCGCTGACAAACCCCGCCGAAGTGGCGAAATTGGCCCCGCGAAGTGGCAAGAGTTGCCCTTCCAGGTGGCGCAAATGGCCTTTGCAGGCTGCCGATGCGGGGCGACCACAACGGCTCGGAAGGGCCATGGTGTGATCGGGTCGTCCGTGTCACGGTGAGGGCGTGGCGCCGTCGGAGCTGCTGCGGGACGCCGTGGAACGGCAGGTCCTGTCCGAGCATGTCGGGAAGTCCGGTGCCGGGCTCGAACGGGTCCGGCTCGCCGACGGCCGCGCCCTGATCGTGAAGCGGGTGACCGCCGACTCCGACCTCACCCTGGGCCAGACCGGTGGCGGTCCGGGCCGCGAGTACCTTCTGTGGCAGGCGGGCGTCTTCGACCGGCTCCCACCGGGCGTGACGCACGCCGTGGTCGACGCGTGGCTCGAGGACGACGCCACGGTGATCGTGATGCGTGACCTGGGGTCCGCCGTACTCACCTGGTCCGACCGGCTGTCGACGCGCCGGGCGTTCTGGGTGATGGAGCGGGTCGCCGCGCTGCACCGGCACTTCCTGGAGGCACCGCCGACGGGGCTGGCGCCGCTCGGGCGGGTGCTCGACCTGTTCTCTCCGCGCCGGATCCGGGTGCCGGCCGCGGGCGGCAGCGAGCTGATGCGACTGGCCCTGCGCGGCTGGGAGATCTTCGCGGAGACCGTGCCGGGCGACGTCGCCGACCCGGTGTTCGCGCTGCTCGACGACATCTCGCCGTTGGCCGCCGCGCTCGGCCGTGGCCCGGTCACCCTGACACACGGCGACCTGGCCACCGTCAACATGGCCTTCGAGGACACTGGGGACTCCGGGCACGGGGGAGACCTGGTGCTGCTCGACTGGGCGATGCCGACAGTGGCGCCGGGCGCGCTCGATGTCGCCAGGTTCGTCGCCGGCTGCTCGCAGGTGGTCGAGCCGAGCCGCGAGGACCTGATCGCCGCCTATCGGCGGGCCGCGGGACCGGCGTACGACGAGACCTCGATGCGCCTCGCGCTCCTGGCCGGACTGGTGTGGCTCGGCTGGAACAAGGCCCTCGACGCCGCCGACCACCCCGATCCGGCGACCCGGGCACGGGAGCGGGCCGACCTCGGCTGGTGGGTCGACCAGGCGCGTACGACGTTGGCCAGCACCACCTTGGCCAACCCGACGTTGGCCAGCACCACGTCGGCCAGCACCACGTTCGCCAACCCGACATTGGAAGGCCCCACCGCGGAAGGACTGGGTTGATGGATCTGAACACGCTGTACCACCGGAGCGTCGAAAGCTGGGCGGACCGGGTGAACGCCGTCAAGGACGACCAGTGGGACGCCCCGACCCCCTGCCAAAAGTGGTCGGTGCGCGACCTGGTCAACCACGTGACCTACGAGAACCTCTGGACGGTGCCACTGATGGAGGGCGCCACCATCGCGGAGGTCGGGGACCGCTTCGAGGGCGACCAGCTGGGCGACGACCCGGTGGGCGCGGCCCTGTCGGCGGCTCGGGCCGCGATCGCGTCGGTCGCCGCGTCGCTGCCGGGCGGCGGGACGGTCGAGCTGTCGTTCGGGGCGACCCCGAAGTCGGAGTACGTCTACCAGCTCGCCGCCGACAACCTGATCCACGGCTGGGACCTGGCCGCGGCGACGGGCGGCGACACCCGGCTGGACCCCAACCTCGTGGGCGGCATCGCGGCCTGGTTCGCCGAGCGCGAGGACATGTACCGGGGCGGAGGTGCCATCGCCGCGCGGGCGGCGTTGGAGGGTGACGCGCTGCACGATCTGCTCGCGAAGTTCGGCCGGGACGGGCGATGGGGCCGCAACCATGCGGCGCTGGCGCGGTTCGGGGCCGCCTTCGCTGGTCGGGATCTCGACGCCGTGATGGCGCTGGTGACCGACGACATCGTGTTCGAGTCGACCTCGCCGGCTCCCGACGGAGCCCGAGTGGAGGGGGACGAGGCGGTGCGCGCGGCCTGGTCCGAGGTGTTCGCGACCCCGGGCATGGAGCTCACCGAGGAGGAGTCGTTCGTCAGCGGCGACCGGGCCGTCGTGCGCTGGCGCTACGCCTGGACCGGCTCCGACCCCGGCCACGTGCGCGGGGTCGACGTCATCCGATTCCGCGACGGCCTGATCTGCGAGAAGTTCTCCTACGTCAAGGGCTGACTCGGGCGCCTTGGCGGTGGCCGCGTTACCTGCGAGCGCCGCCGCCCGAGCCGCCAGGGTTTACCCGCGAGGAATTGGAGTAGTTGCCTCTAACAACCAATAATGGGTCGGGTGACCCCACCCAAGAACCTGCCGTCGGAGACCGGCGAGTACTCGCACGCGCAGATCCTCACCATCATCACCGGCCTGATGATGGGGATGTTCCTCGGCGCTCTCGACCAGACCATCGTGAGTACGTCGATCCGGACCATCGCCGACCAGCTGCACGGACTGTCGATGCAGGCGTGGGTCACGACGGCGTACCTCATCACCTCGACGATCACCACGCCGATCTACGGCAAACTCGGCGACCTCTACGGCCGCAAGAAGCTCTTCATGTTCGCGATCAGCGTCTTCATCGTGGGGTCGGCGATGTGTGCCTTCGCGACCTCGATGTACATGCTGGCCGTCTTCCGGGCGATCCAGGGCATCGGTGCCGGCGGTCTGTTCACGCTGGTGCTGGCCATCATCGGCGACATCGTCTCGCCGCGCGAGCGGGCGAAGTACACCGGCTACTTCATGGCCACCTTCGGCACCTCCAGCGTGCTCGGCCCGGTGGTGGGCGGGTTCTTCGCCGAGCGGTCGGAGCTCCTGGGCGTCACCGGCTGGCGCTGGGTCTTCCTGGTCAACGTGCCGCTCGGCTTCGCAGCGCTCGCGGTCGTCTACCGCACGCTGCACCTTCACCACGTACGCCGCGAGGCCCGCATCGACTGGTCGGGCGCCGCCTCGCTCGTAGTGGCGCTGGTGCCGCTGCTGACCGTGGCCGAGCAGGGACGTGAGTGGGGCTGGGACTCCGGCCGCTCGATCGCGTGCTTCGCGGTCGGGGCACTCGGCGTACTCGCCTTCGTGCTGGCGGAGCACCGGATGGGCGACAACGCACTGATCCCGCTGCGGATCTTCAGGATCCGGGCCGCGTCGGTCACCATCGTGGCCAGCGTGGTCGTCGGCATGGCGATGTTCGGCGGCATGATGGTGCTGCCGCTGTACATGCAGATCGTGCACGAGGCGTCGCCGATGGAGTCGGGCTTCCTGATGCTGCCGATGGTCGGCGGCATGATGACCGGCTCGATCATCTCCGGCCAGGTCACCTCGCGCACCGGCCACATCCGGGGCTTCCCCATCTTCGGGTCGCTGCTCGCCGCGGTCTCGCTGCTGCTGCTCTCCACGATCACCGCCGACACGCGGCTGATCGCGGTGATGGCGTTCATGCTGTTGCTGGGCTTCGGGCTGGGCAACTGCATGCAGCCGCTGACCGTGATCGTGCAGAACGCCGTACCGCCGCGCGAGATCGGGGTCGCGACCAGCTCCGCGACGTTCTTCCGCCAGATCGGCGGCACCATCGGCGTCGCGGTCTTCCTGTCCGTGCTGTTCAGCACCGTCGGCGGGAACATCGGGGGCGCCTTCGAGGACGCCGCTCAGACCTCGGAGTTCGTGCAGGCCACCCGGGATCCCGACGTACTCGCCAACCCGGTCAACAGCCAGGTCGTCGAGGCGCTCGCCGGCCACGCCCAGGGCGGCGGGATCTTCGCCGAGGTGCAGGACGACTCGTCGGTGCTGGCCAAGATGGTCGGCGTGTTCTCGCACCCGTTCAAGGTCGGGTTCTCCGAGTCGATGTCGACGGTGTTCTTCTGGGCCGGCCTGATCGGCTTCCTGGCGTTCTTCGTGCTGCTGCTGATGCCGAAGGTCGAGCTCAGGTCCCAGTCGGCGATGGCCGCCGCTCGCACCGAGACCCTCGCGCCGACCCTCCCGCTGGAGGACGAGGTCCGCTGAGGTTCCTCGGCGGGGCCCGCCCCTGTGCAGCCCGCCCGCCCTTGTAACGCGCTGTTATCCCGCCCAACCACCCGTTGCGACGGCGCAGAGGGCGGGATGACAGCGCGTTACAAGCGGCCCGGCCCGACCGCACCGACCCCGCGCACGACCACCTCGACGGGACGGCCGAGCGACTCGGGGTCGGTACGCAGATCGCCGTCCACGACGAGCAGGTCGGCGGCGTACCGGGGGGCGAGCCGGCCGGTCACGTCGCCCAGGCCGCACGCCTCCGCGGCCACAGACGTCGCCGTGGCCAGGGCCCGGTCGACCGGCCAGCCGCAGCGCACCAGGTCGTTTACGGCGATCCACGCGTTGCCGTGGGACTTCGCCGGCCCCACGCCGGCATCGACCCCCGACACCACCGTCACGCGGTGGGCCGCCAGCAGCGGCGCAAGGGTGTCGGCCCGCTTCGCCAAGCCGTCTTCCACTGTCATGTTGAGCTTCGCGAGAACGGCCGCGATCTGCGGCGGCGGCGCGCCCATCCGCGAGATCACGCTCATGTCGGCGCCGAACGTCGGGCCGACCACGATGCCGCGCTCCACGACCGCCTCGAGTACGTCGTCGCCCACCATGACGCCGTCCTTGGTGAGACCGCTGAAGTGCTCGATCCCGTCCGCGCCCGCGTTGATCGCGTGCCAGATCCCCGACAGCGAGTGCGCGTGGGCGATGACCGGCAGCCCGGCGTCGTGCGCGGTCTCGACGAGCAGCCGCAGCTCGTCCTCGGCGAACTGCACACCGAGTACGTCGGAGTTCGGCGTGAGCATGCCGCCCGACGCCATCACCTTGACCACGTCGACGCCGCGCTCGACCCGCTCCTTGACCGCGGCCCGGATGCCGTCGAGACCCTCGACCACGCCGCCGAGGTAGTGGCAGTGCCCGTCGGGTTCGGTGATCGGAGGACCGGCCGCGAGGATCCGGGGCTCGCCCGGCCGGGCCGCGTCGCGATGCAGAAGCGTCCGGTAGCCGACGTCGCCGAGGTCGCGCACCGTCGTCACGCCCGCGGCCGCCTGCGCCGCCCGGCACCGCCGGATCATCTCGTCGAGCTCGTCGTCGCTCGCGGTCCCGGCGCGCTCGAGGCTGCCGAAGGAGCCGTCGGCAACGAGGTGCACGTGTGTGTCGAAGAGGCCGGGCAGGAGCGTGCCGTCGTACGCCGTCACGGGGACGTCGTCAGGCAGCTCATAGGTTGCGGATTCCACGCCGACGATCCGGTCCTCGTCGTACACGACGGTGGCGCCGCCGTCGAGGAACCCGGATCCGTCGTACGCCGTCGTTGCTCGCAATGCACGCATGAACCCACCCTGGCCTCAGCGACACTCCGGGGGCATGGCCCGAACGGACTATCGGCCGCCTCGGGATGCTTGGATGGAACACATGACCGAGCACCACCGAACCCACGTTGACCCGATCATCGTCGAGTACGTCGACACGGTCGCCAACCGCTTCGGCGCCGGCGGCCTCGAGCAGCTCATCGACCTCGCCGGAGTCCGGCTTGAGGAGGCCAAGGCGGCACTGGCCGAGCTGGCGGCCGACCAACCGGAGTGACTCGACGCCCACGTTCGGAACCGAGCCCGCGGCTCGTCTGCCCGACCGACGTCACGAGAGGTTCCACCCTGATGCGAGCCGGCCGCGTACTGAGCGTCCTGACGATCGCTGCCCTGGCCTGCTCGGCCACCGCGACCGCCCATGCCGACAAGCCCGCGGTGAGCAGTTCCGCTGCTCGCCGGGCCGCCGCCGGCGACCTGCCCGACAACCTGACCCTGGTGCGCGCCAACGAGTCGCTGCTCGGCACGCATTACTGGTATCAGCAGACCTATCGGGGCGTGCCGGTGCTCGGCACCTTCTACGCCCGGCATGTCGACTCCTCGGGAGCCGAGACCGTCGACGACGGCCGGGTGCGGATCGCGCCCGGCCTCTCGGTGCAGCCGGCCATCGCCCGCACGGTGGCCCGGAACCAAGGCGTTTCCGCGGTCGCCGAGCGCCTCGACGCCGAGGAGGCATCGCAGACCGAGCTGGCGGTGCTGCCGGGGGCGACCTCGCGGCTGGTGTGGTCGGTGATCGTGGACGGCCGCGATGGCGAGTTCCGTTCGCTCGTAGACGCGCAGACGGGCGCGGTGGTTCGGACCGACAACCTGGTCAAACACGCCGACGGCACGGGTCGCGTCTTCGACCCCAACCCGGTCGTCTCGCGGCAGAACGAGTCGCTGGTGGACGACAGGGACGCGGACAGAGCGGTCCCGACCGCGGCGTACTCCTGGGTGGCGCTGCACCACCTCGCCGGGTCCGGCCGGCTGTCCGGCAGCTACGCCAACATCGCGCTGCCGGTAAGCGGGCAGGCCACCTCGTCCATCAACGCGTTCAGCTACAGCCGCCACGACGACCGCTTCGAGCAGGTGATGGCCTACTACGCCGTCGACACCGCGCAGTCCTACCTCCACCGGCTCGGGTTCACCGGCGTCAACAGCGAGTCGCAGGACCTGCTGCCCGACGCCAGTAACGAGGACAACTCGTGGTACTCGCCGGAGGCCGACACGATCACCTTCGGAAGCGGTGGCGTCGACGACGCGGAGGACGCAGAGGTGATCTGGCACGAGTACGGCCACGCGATACAGGACGCCCAGGTGCCGGGCTTCGGGTCGACCGAGGAGGGCGGGGCGATCGGTGAGGGTTTCGGCGACTACCTCGCGATGACGATGTCGCAGAGTCAGAGCCCCAACACCGCGAAGACTCCGTGGGCGTGCGTCATGGACTGGGACTCGACGTCGTACACCTCCACGACGCCGCACTGCATCCGGCGTACCGACACCAACAAGTCGGTCGCCGACAAGACCGGCGAGGTGCACGACGACGGTGAGATCTGGTCGCGGGCGCTGTTCGACCTCAACCGGAAGCTGGGGCGGAACAAGGCCAACAAGATCATCGTCGAGGCGCAGTTCAACTTTGCGCCGGACACCAGCTTCAACGCCGCCGCCCGCAGGACCGTCGCCACGGCGAGGAAGATGTACGGCGACGCGACGGCCGGCGTCGTCGCGACCGCGTTCCGCAACCGGGGGATGAGCCTTGGCGCTGCGACCTGTCGCGCCACCAACCGCACCGACGTCGCGATCCGCGACCACCGCACCGCCACCTCGCGGATCCGGATCTCCCACTGCCGCGGGCATGCGTCGGCGAGGTCGACGGTGGAGGTGCACATCCGGCACCGGAACGTCGGCGACCTGGTGGTGGTGCTGGTGGCGCCGGACGGCACGTCGTACCCGTTGCAGAGGCGGTTGGGCGGCCACCGGAACCGCATCGACCGGACCTACCGGGTCGACCTCTCGCGGGAGTGGCGGATCGGCGTCTGGAAGCTCAGGGTCACCGACGTGGCCAGAAGGCACCACGGCAGGATCGACTCCTGGACCCTCACGCTGAGCTGACGACCCGCGGCGACGCCGGCCAGGGCATCCGCGACGGAGCCCGGGCCGGTGCTGGTCGCGAAGTCGGCCGCAGAGGTCGGGTCGGCGTACCCTTGAGCGTTGCCCCTTCCCCCTAGGTTTCGTTGAGGTGCCCTGAGTGACCACGCTCGACTCCCGAGCCCCCGAGTCGGTCTTCGTCCGGCTCGAGCCGAAGCTGCCGTCGGTGTCCAAGCCGATCCAGTACGTCGGCGGCGAGCTCAACTCCACGGTCAAGTCGTGGGGCGATGAGGCGGAGACGGTCCGCTGGGCGCTGATGTACCCCGACGCCTACGAGGTCGGGCTGCCCAACCAGGGCGTCCAGATCCTCTACGAGGTCCTCAACGAGCGCGACTGGATCGTCGCCGAGCGCACGTACGCCGTGTGGCCGGACATGGAGCAGGTCATGCGCGAGGGCGACGCGGAGGGGCCGATCCCGCAGTTCACGGTCGACGCGCACCCGCCGGGGGG
>DASXRJ010000260.1:0-1584 GCA_036506675.1 Nocardioides sp.
CGTGGTGCGGTCCTACCTGGACGAGCTGCGCCGGCCATGGCGCCGGTCCACGCCGGTGGCGGAGGTTCCCGAGGCAGCCGCCGACGCCGGTGATCCGACCACGAGGCTGGCGCTCATGTCGGCGCTCGCCACGGTGCCGCCGAGACAGCGGGCCGCTCTGGCTCCTCCGGTTCTGGGAGGGGATGAGCGTGGCCGAGACGGCCGAGGTTCTCAACTGTTCACAAGGGACGGTGAAGAGCCAGACGGCGGCCGGCCTCGCCGCGCTCCGCCGCGCACTGCCCGAGGTCGCACCGCACACCGTCACCGCGACGGGGAAGGGGGAAGCCCGATGAGGGAGCAGGAGCTCATCGACATGTTCCAGGAGGCTGACCGCGCTCCTGAGCCACTGTTGCGGCGCATCGACCTGACGAGCCTGATCGAGACCGGCCACCGCCGGGTCCGCCGGCGGCGTGCGCTGGTCTCCGCCGCGGTGGCGGCGGCGGTTGCCGTGGTGACCGTAGGGGTGGTCACGGTTACCGGGGCGGCGAACCAGGATCGGGCGAGCATCGAGCCAGCCACGGGGCAGACGGCCCCGGCACAGCGGTGGTCGGGGAGCTTGACGCAGCGTTTCACCGTTGGCTGGGCGCCGCCGGAGCTGTCCACGCGCTCCGTGGACTACTGGTCTGCCGCGAGCTGCGGCGTCGGCACCCGCGGACGGTGCGAGTCCGGCGTCCAGATGTTCTCGGCGCAGCGTCCGAACGTGGAGCGGCCCGACGACGACGCGGTGCCGTCGTCCGTTACCGTACAGGTGTACGGGAGGGGCGACTATCCCCAGGACAGGCGGCACGCGGTTGCGACGCCGGCCGATTCGATCGCCGGACACCGCACGTTCGTCGGCCACGCTGAGGCGTCCGAGAGCTGCCTGGCCCTCCGCTGGGAGTACCAACCGAACGCATGGGCGGAGGTCGAGTGCAGCCGCAGCGGCGACGAGAAGACCCCAGCCGGGCACCCGCAGCCGGGCGACGCGGCTCTCCTACGGCGGATCGCCGAGTCGGTGCGGATCGAGAACCGGCCGATCCGCCTGCCATTCCGCATCTCCGAGCTCCTGGCGTCGCTCGGGGTCGTGAGCATGAAGACCATGCATGACCCGAAGGCGCACGGTATCTCGGCCGACCTGTTCCTCAGCAGCACCCCCGACGGGACGGTCAAGACGCCGACGTGGTCGGGCACCAGTGGCCTCCTCGTGACGGTGTACTCGGCCACCAACCCTGGCCCGTTCATCGGCCACGACGGGAAGCTGGTGCCGGCCGGTCGCGCCCAGCACGATCCGCCCAACGCCAAGGTCGACGGGCACGACGCGATCTGGACCGGCGACCCGCGAGACCCCAGCGAGCTGCAGGTGATCCGGGACGGCGTCGTCATCGCGCTCCGCGTCGACAAGCGAGAGGCGAAGATCATCGGCGGCAGGAATGGTCTCCTCCGCGTCTACCGGTCGGTGAAGCTCGTTGACGACCCGGGCAACCCCGCCACCTGGGTCGACCGGCCGCTCGGCTGACCTCCGGACTCGCCGCGGTTGGACTCCGCCCGTCGTGGGCGGAGTCCAAC
>DASXRJ010000261.1:0-17576 GCA_036506675.1 Nocardioides sp.
TCACCGAGGTGCACCTGCGTCCCGAGGGCGACACCCACTACCCCGCGTTCGACCGCGACGAATGGGTCGAGACCCGGCGCGAAGAACATCTCGACGAGGAGCCGGCGTGCGCCTGGGTCTGGTGGGAGCGCAAGCCCTGACCGCTCGAGCGGCGCAGCGCGCGAGTAGCGTCCGGCCGTGCCCTTCGATCTCGTCTTCAACCTGCTCTGCGCAGGCGCTCTCCTCGCATTCGCGGTGGTGAACTTCGGATTGTCGAGGTCCGGGCGGTTCCGGCGCTGGTCCGGGAAGAGCTTCGCGAAGCGGAACCTGGCCTGGGTGGACCAGCCTCTCGCCGCGGAGCTCGACGAGGCACTGGCGCGTCGCTTCCGCTATCTGGGTTGGTGGATTGTCGCCATGGCGGTGATCTGGTTCGGGCTGACCACCTTCGGTCCGGGGACTCTCCGTGGCTGATGGTCTGGGTCGGCGTAGTTATGCTCGGCATCCCGCTGATGGCCGCGCTGGCTTGTTACTGGCGGCCTCAGCGGCTGGGACCGGATGCGCCGACCGCGGTCCGCCGCGACCTGGAGGTGGCCGACTACGTTCCGCGGTACGAGCGGGTGCTGGCCTGGGTGATGGGCATCGGAAGCCTCGTCGCGGCTCTCGTCACGGTCGTCATCGAGATCGTGAACGGCGGTCCGCATGCCTGGCTGTCGGTCTTGCCCGGTCTGGGACTCGCAGCCGAGGTCGGCGTCGTGGAACTGGTCGCCCGGCGCGTGGTGGCGGTTCCGCAGCGGGCCGTCGATGCGGCGCACCTGTACTGGCAGGACGCGCTGCGCTCGGAGTCTCTCCGCTACGCCTACACCCAACTGCTGGTCCCGGCCATGTTGGTCTGGATGTTCGCCGCGCCGGTACTTGTCGGCGGGTTGGGGCGCCGGCCCGATGTGTCGGTGCCTTTCACGGTCGGTGCCGTGGGGGTCGCCGTGGTCGGCTTGATCCTCGCGTTGGCCAACCTGGAGGGCCCGGGCACCCGGTGGTTCCGCCGCCAGCTCTGGGCGACGCTCGGTCCGTGGCAGGTGGTCCGCCCCGGCGACGTCCTACCGACGGTCGACTGAGGCCGCGCCGCGTACCGGACGACAGGCAGTTCGCGCGACTCGCGCGGGTCTTGCGGTGTTTCCCGTGGCGTGTCGTTTGAACTGCATATCGTTCGGTACGCCGCGACCCGGCGACCCGGCGACCCGGCGACCCGGCGACCCGACGACCCGACGACCCGACGACCCGGCGACCCGACGACCCGGCGACCCGACGACCCTACGACCCGGCGACCCGGGCGACCCGGGCGACGCCTACGAGCCGGGCCGGACCCGGAAGTCACCACCGGGGAGTACGTCGATGTGCGTCGGCGTGGACTCGAGGCCGGTGACGGTCACGCCGGTCGCCGATCGGGTCAGCGTGATGGTGACGACCCGGCCGTCCATGGTGCCGGGCGCGACGTCGTGCTGGTCGGCGATCAGGTTGCCGAGGCCGTAGACCACCCAGGTGCCGTTGACCCGCCGGCTCGGCTGGGTGACGTGGGCGTGGTGGCCGTAGACGAGCGTGATGTCGGGGCTCTGGGTGAGCCGGCGGGCGACGTCGAGCTGGTAGGCGCTGGGGTCGTGGGAGTACTCATCACCCCAGTGCAGCGCGACCAGCACCGCATCGGCGCCCTGCTCGCGGGCCGCGCGCGCGTCGCGCAGGATCCGGTCGGGGTCGATCCGGTTGACCGACCAGGGCTTCTCGACCGGGATGCCGTTGGTGCCGAAGGTGTAGCTCAGCCAGCCGACCCGCACGCCGGCCACGTCGAGGATCGCGGGAGTGCCGGCCTCGGCGGGGGAGCGGTAGGTGCCGGTGTGGGCCAGCCCGGCTCGGTCGAGTACGTCGAGGGTCCGCACGACGCCGTCGTACCCCTGGTCGACGCTGTGGTTGGACGCGGTCGAGCAGGCGTCGTACCCGGTCCAGGCCAGCGCCGGGGCGATCTCCTCGGGTACGCCGAAGACCGGGTAGCTGGAGTACGGCCCGCCCCGCTCGGCCACTGGCGTCTCCAGGTGGCAGATCGCCAGGTCGGCACCGGAGATGATCGGCCGGATCGGCGCGAGCATCGGCCGGAAGTCGAACGCCGTGTGCTCGTGGGCCCGCAGCGCCGCCCGGTGCGCAGCCTGCCAGACGGTGTCATGGATGAGTACGTCGCCGGTCAGCGCGATCGTCACGGACTGCACCGGCTCCGCGGTGGGCGAGGACGTGGGCGACGAGGAGACCGACGAGGAGACCGAGGAGGAGACCGACGCGGCGATGGGCGAGGCAGTCGGCGAGCCGGTGGACTTGGCGACGGACGAGCCGGTGGGTGTGGCGACCGGCTGGCCGTCCGGGGAGGCGGGGTCTCGGGTCGCCGGCCCGGCGTCGACGTACACGGCGGCCGGCGGGTGGGGAGCGCGCGGCAGGGAGGCGGCGATCGGCAGCCCGGCGAGTACGACGGCCGCGCCGATCCCCGCCCAGACCCTGGTCATGCCCCCGCACCCATGCTTCGAATCTAACGTCACGCCAGTGCGACGTCCGCAGATCCGGTTCGGTTGGCAGGCGAGGTCAGCCGGCCGACAGCGCGGTGTCGAACGAGTCCAGCCACCAGCCGAACGATTCCTCGACCGGACGCGCCATCCCGAACCCGCCCGACGCCTCCAGCGCCGCGAAGCCGACCAGGACGGCGCGCAGAGTCCGGGTCGCGTCGACCAGCGCATCGTCGGAGAGGCCGTAGCCGCGCAGCGCGGCGAACACGACATCGGTGACCGCGGTGGAGGCCTCGACGTCCTCGTCGTCGCCGGGGAGAGGCGCCGCCTGGACGGCGGCGGCCTGGCCGGGATGCTCGGCGGCCCACGATCGGTAGGCCAGCGCCAGCGACCGGACGGCGTCGCCCCGGGACCGGCCGACGGTGGCCCGGCTCAGCACCGCGGCGAGCTCCCGCTTGGCGCGGATCCCGACCAGCCGCCGCAGCGACGGCAGCCCGTCGACGTGCTTGTAGAGGCTGGGCGTTCGTACGCCGACCTCGCCGGCCACCGCCGCCAGCGTGAGTGCGGACAGCCCGGACGCGTCCGCGATCCGGGTGGCCGACTCGACCACCAGCGCCGGGGTGAGCCCGGCCCTAGGCACTGGCCGACACCTGCCGCGCGAAGGCCACCACTGCCGGGTTGACCACGTCGGGCCGCTGCGCGTGCGGGTAGTGGCCGGACTCGGGCACCATCACGACCTCGGCGTCGAGCTGCTCGCCGATCCAGCCGGCCTCGGCGGCCGGGTCGGGGAAGTCCTTGTCCAGCTCGCCCATCACGACCAGGGCAGGGGCCTTGACCTCGCCGATGTGCTCCTCGGCGATGTGGTGGGTGGTGCGCAGGGTGGCCGCGAACGCCACCGCGTGCCCCGGTCGGGCGAGCCCGGCCATCACGGCGTCGAACTGCGCGGCGTGGTCGGGCGCCTTGGCGCCCGCGAACAGGGACGGCAGGTAGGCCTTCCAGACCGGCCGCACCCACCACCGCTGCAGCAGCACCCGCATCAGCCCGCGCAGCAGTAGGCCGACCTTCGGCTCCCTCGCGAACGGACCGACCAGGACCAGACCGGTCACCAGCTCGGGCCGCCGGGCGGCGGCGACGATGCCGGCCGCGGACCCCATCGAGTGGCCGACCACGACCGCCGGGCCGCCCAGGTGCTCGATCAGGGCGACGAGGTCGGTGGCGGCAGCGTCGTCGTCGTACGACGTGAACGTGGTGTCGCTGTCGCCGTGCCCGCGCAGCTCGAGACAGGCCACCCGGAAGCCGGCCTCGACCAGCGCGGAGGAGAGGAACCGGTACGTCGATCGCAGGTCGCCCATGCCGGCGACACAGACCACGAGAGGAGACTCCGAGGAGCCGTTGAGGTCGTAGGCGAGCCGGCCCTCGGGCCGCTTCAGGAAGTGCGGGCTGTTGTCCATAGCCATGAAGCTAATAGTATTAGCCACGCCATGTCAAGGTCTCGCACGGATCTTGTCGTGAGCCCGGCGGTGGGAGCCGTTAGCCTTGCCCCATGAGCCCTGCACCAGTCGCCCCCTTCGGCCGTTTGCTGACCGCGATGGCGACGGCTTTCAAGGACGACGGCAGCGTCGACCTGGAGGGCACCGCCCGGATCGCCGCCCACCTCGTCGACCACGGCCACGACGGTGTCGTGGTGTCCGGGACGACCGGCGAGTCGCCCACCACGACCACCGCCGAGGACGGCCAGCTCCTGGCCGCCGTCAAGGACGCGGTCGGCGACCGCGCCAAGGTGGTGGCCGGCGTCGGCACCAACGCCACCGCGCATTCCGTCGAGCTCGCCCAGCAGGCCGAGAAGGTCGGCGTCGACGGGCTTCTCCTCGTGACGCCCTACTACAACAAGCCGTCGCAGGCCGGCGTACTCCATCACTTCCGCACGGTCGTCGAGGCCAGCGGCGTACCCGTGATGCTGTACGACGTCCCCGGCCGCACCGCCACCACGATCAGCCTCGAGGTCTACGAGCAGGCCATCGGCTGGGAGCCGGTGATCGCGGTCAAGGACGCGTACGGCGACCTGGCCCGGGCCACCAAGCTGACCCAGCTCGGCTACTCCGTCTACTCCGGCGACGACGTCGCGACCCTGGGCTTCCTGGCCCACGGCGGCTGCGGCCTGGTCAGCGTGGCCGGGCACGCCGCGGGCGAGCCGCTCAAGGCGATGATCGAGGCCTTCCTGGCCGGCGACCACGCGGGCGCGCTGGCGACGTACACGCGGCTGCTGCCGGCCTTCGAGGCGATGATGGGGGTGCCCAACTACGGCGCCACCACCGCGAAGGCGGCCCTGCAGCTGCTCGGCGTCCTCGACAACCGCAACGTCCGCGCTCCACTCGTGCCGCTCGACGACACCGAATACGCAGCCTTGCGCGACGGACTCGTCGCAGCCGGCTTGATCTGACTCCACCCAATGACGAGGACCTGAATGAGCCATCCGCACCCCGAACTCACCAAACCGGCCGAGCTGCCGAAGGGGGGTTTGCGGATCACCCCGCTGGGCGGGCTGGGCGAGGTCGGCCGCAACATGACCGTCTTCGAGTACGACGGCCGGCTGCTGATCGTCGACTGCGGGGTGCTGTTCCCGGAGGACCACCACCCGGGCGTCGACCTGATCCTGCCCGACTTCGCGCCGATCCGGGACCGCCTCGACCAGGTCGAGGCGCTGGTCCTGACCCACGGGCACGAGGACCACATCGGCGCGACGCCGTACCTGCTCCGCGAGCGCGGCGACATCCCGCTGGTCGGCTCGGAGCTCACCCTGGCCCTGCTCGGCAGCAAGCTGCGCGAGCACCGGCTCCGCGAGACCACCCACCACGTGGTCAGGGAGGGAAACCGGATCAGCTTCGGGCCCTTCGACCTGGAGTTCGTCGCGGTCAACCACTCGATCCCCGACGCGCTGGCGGTGGCGATCCGGACCGGTGCCGGCCTGGTGCTGCACACCGGCGACTTCAAGATGGACCAGCTCCCGCTCGACGGCCGGATCACCGACCTGCGTGCCTTCGCGCGGCTCGGCGAGGAGGGCGTGGACCTGTTCATGACCGACTCGACCAACGCCGAGGTGCCCGGCTTCACCACCGCGGAGAAGAACATCGGCCCGGTCCTCGACCGGGTCTTCCACCAGAGCAAGCAGCGGATCATCGTGGCCTGCTTCGCCAGCCACATCCATCGCGTGCAGCAGGTGCTCGACGCGGCGGTCGCGCACAACCGCAAGGTCGGGTACGTCGGCCGCTCGATGGTGCGCAACATGGCCGTCGCCCGCGACCTGGGCTACCTCACCATCCCGCCCGGGGTGCTGGTCGACGCCAAGGAGCTGGCCGACCTGCCGCCGGAGCGCCAGGTGCTGGTCTCGACGGGCTCGCAGGGCGAGCCGCTGTCCGCGCTGTCGAGGATCGCGCAGCGCAACCACAACTTCGTGCACATCGAGGACGGCGACACGGTCGTGCTGGCCAGCTCGCTGATCCCGGGCAACGAGAACGCCGTCTACCGGGTGATCAACGGCCTGGCCAGGTGGGGCGCGAACGTCGTACACAAGGGGAACGCGCTGGTCCACGTCAGCGGTCACGCGAGCGCGGGCGAGCTGCTCTTCTGCTACAACATCGTGCAGCCGCGCAACGTGCTGCCGATCCACGGCGAGATCCGGCACATGCGCGCGAACGCCGACCTGGCCAAGCAGACCGGCGTACCGGCGGACCGGGTGGTGATCGCCGAGGACGGTGTGGTCGTCGACCTGTACGAGGGCGTCGCCAGGATCGCCGGCAAGGTCGACTGCGGCTACGTCTTCGTCGACGGCTCGTCGGTCGGCGACATCACCGAGTCCGACCTGAAGGACCGCCGGATCCTGGGCGAGGAGGGCTTCGTCTCCGTGATCGTGGTCCTCGACTCGGTGACCGGCAAGGTCGCGGGCGGCCCGGAGATCCACGCGCGCGGCTTCGCCGAGGACGACTCGACCTTCGACGAGATCAAGCAGCCGATCGTCGACGCGCTCAACCGCGCGGTCGCTGACGGGGTCGACGACTCCTACCAGCTGCAGCAGACCATCCGTCGGGTGGTCGGCCGCTGGGTCAACAACACCCACCGCCGCCGGCCGATGATCATCCCGGTCGTCATCGAGGCCTGAGCCCGGTCGCGAGGACGGCGGGGGAGGGCAGCACCAGCTCCTCGCCGTCCATCAGCGGCGCGCGCAGGCGGTCGAACTCGGCGTCCATGCGCCGTCGTACGTCGGTCTCCTGCGCCAGGTAGGTCCGGCCGATGACTCCGATCCCGGCACCTACGCCCGCCCAGAACACCTCCGGCCGGACCCGCCAGTCGTGAGCGGTGGCGCGGGTCGTGATGTCGGTGAGGCCGGCGTACTCGAAGAGGTCGGCGAGCCCTGTCTCAGACCGCTCGAAGTCGAGCTCGGGTGGCAGCCGGGTCGAGGTCGGGGGAGTGGCCCCGGCAGCCTCCATCACCTGTTTGAACAGCCGGGCCTGGTCGGTCGTGCCGCTGGGCCAGATCGTCGCGACCACGCGGCCGTCGGGCCGGGCTGCGCGAACCAGGGACCTCAGCCCGGCACGGGGGTCGTCGACGTGGTTGACCACGAAGTTGGCCACGACCACGTCGTACGACGCGTCGGGCACCGGCAGGTCCGGCAGCCCGCCGAGTCGTACGTCGACCGCGAGGTCACGGGTCCGGCGGGCGCAGAGGGCGGCCATGTCCTGGTCCGGCTCGACGGCGGTCACGGTCGCGCCGAGCTCGACGAGGGCCGTCGCCAGCTCCCCGGTGCCGGCTCCGACGTCGAGGACGCGGTCGCCGTACGCGATCTCGCTGGCGTCGATGACGGCCGGGATCGCCCCGGCGCAGAGCCGGGCGAAGGTCGCCGCGTAGGCGTCGGCGACGCCGGCCCAGTGGTCGCGTGCGGTGGTGGTCATGGGCCAGCACTGTAAGAGGTGAATGTTTCCGGCGGAACTCATCCCCCCATCCGCAGGCGACCGAGATCCCGGGGCCCGCGCCGCCCCTCAGGTATCCGCGCGGTTGGAACGTGCTCCTTTCCGGCATGACGAGCACAGGCGAGGGGTTGGCGCTGCACGCCGTACGCCGCGATCTGGAACGCGCGCGGGTGCTGCTCTCGGCCCAGCTGCGGATCGAACGGGACCGCCGTCAGGCGCTGGCCCGGCACCTGTTGTGGCTGCTCGAGGTGCTTGTGACCGACGACGCGCAGGGCAGGGCCGCGATGGCCGAGCTCGACCGCGCGGCGCGGGCGCTCTTCTCCAGCGGCGACCGAGGGGCGCGCGGCGACGCGCTGCTCGCGGTCAGCGAGCTCAACCGACTGCTCGGCGCCCACTCGGAGTGGGTCGGCCCGGCCGCGGTCGCGGGGCTGGCCAGCCAGGTGCACTGGCTGGTCGACGGCCTCGACGCGCGGGCCTGCGAGCACCTGACCCGGCTGCTCAGCCCGCGCGCCGCGCCGCTGCACGTCAAGATGCGCGCCGAGGTCTACCGCTACCGCAAGAACCTGCTCTGGGGCGGCACGCCCGCCTACGGCGCGCCCGCGCGACGGATGGCCGTGCCTGCGCCGAGGTGACTCTCGTCTCCGAGGTGGAGTACGTCGTCCATCCGGTCCAGGCCGATCGTGCCGTGCGTGATCCAGAGGACCGAGCGGCTGTGACTGACCGCGAGTACGTCGTCGGTCACCGCGCGCGCCGTGGCCGCGTCGAGGTGGGCCGTCGGCTCGTCGAGGACCAGCACCGGCTGGTCGGCGAGTAGCGCTCGAGCAATCCCGATCCGGGCCCGCTCTCCACCGGAGACGTTCGCATCTCCCTCGCCGAGCCGGGTGTCGAGCCCCTCGGGGAGGCCGTCCAGCCAGGGACCGAGGTGGGCGGCGCGGATCGCTGTCTCGACCTCGTCGTCGGCAGCGTCGGGCCGGGCCAGGCGGACGTTCTCCACCAGGGTCGAGGCGAAGACGTAGGGGTCGTCGTCGACCAGCCCGACGCTGCGTCGTACGTCGTCGAGGGCGAGCGTGCGCAGGTCGGCGCCGCCCAGCTCGACGGAGCCGCGGTGCGGGTCGAGGAACCTCAGCAGCAGCGCGGCAAGCGTCGACTTGCCCGACCCGGACGGGCCCACCACGCCCAGCCACCGCCCCCGCGGCAGCGCGAAGGAGACGCCGGTCAGGGCGTCCTGGCCGTCCCAGCCGGCGGCGACGTTCCGCAGCCGGATGCCGTCGACCGCGGGAGCCGGCCGCGGGTGCCGGGGGTCGGCCACGGCGGGGACCGCGGTGCTGAGCGCGTCGAGGCGGCTCCGGGCCGCCCGGGTCCGGACCGACAGCGCGCCCGCGTCGACCGCCGGCAGCAGGGCGTCGGCGAGCGCCATCGGGAGCAGGACGAGCAGGGCCAGCAGCGCGGGACTGGTCGCGTCCGCGGGCACGACGGCCGCCATCGCGACCGGCCCGAGGCCGCAGCCGAGTACGACGACCGTGCGGCCCAGGGCCAGCCCGCGCGCCGACCTGCGGACCGTTGCCGCGAGCTCCTCGCCCGCGCCGTCGAGCCTCCCTAGTGCCGGTTTCGTCGCCCGCCAGAGCGCCAGCTGGCGAGCGCCGTGGACCAGCTCCTCGACCCGGACCGACACGGCGGCCCGCTCCCGGACGAAGTCGCTCTCGGCCTGCTGGGCGAGCCTCGTGGCCAGCCAGGCGCCGAGGCCGGCGGTCGCCGCCACCGCCGCCACGACGAGGCCGGCGAACGGGGTCAGCAGGCTGGCGAGGAGGGTCGCGCCGGCAGCCACGAGGCCGGCGGTCCACAGCGGTTGGCGGACCCGGAGCCGTTCGTCGACGAACGCGTCGACGTCATCGACCACGGAGGCGAGCACGTCGCCGCGGCGTACTCCTAGGCGGGCGGGGACCAGCGGCACCAGCGCGTCGTACACCTGGGCACGGCGGTCGGCCAGCACCCTCAGCGCGGCGTCGTGCGACACCAGCCGCTCGGCGTACCGGAGCACCGGGCGGGCCAGTCCGAACGTCCGCACCGCCACGATCGCCACCATCAGAGTCAGGACCGGCGGCTGCGTCGACGCCCGCGCGATCAACCACGCGGCCGTCGCCGTCAAAGCCACCCCCGACCCCGTCGACAGCGCCCCCAGGACGATCCCGGTCCGCTCCCCGAACCTGGCCCCGCTGCTGGCCTTGGTGGCCTGGGTGGCCTGGGTGGCCTTGGTGGCCTGGGTGGTGGCCTGGGTGGTGGGCAGCGCCGGGGTAGTCCGTGACGTTTCTGCTATCTCTGCCGGCGAATCCGTGACAAGAACGTCACGGACTACCCCGGCGGCGTCCCCGGCGGCGGCGTCCCCGGCGATGGCGATGGCGATGGCGGGGGTGGGGACCGGGACGGCGGGGAGGCGGATGACCCGGTCGGCACGGTGTACGACGGTCTCGCGGTGGGCCACGACGACGACCGTCGAGCGGAGCGCCAGCCACTCGAGGGTGTCGAGGAAGACCGCCTCGGTCTCCTCGTCCAGATGCGCGGTCGGCTCGTCAAGGAAGACGTAGGGCCGCTCGGCGATCACCACTCGCGCCAGCGCGATCCGGGCCCGCTGACCGGCGGACAGGCCGGCGCCGTCCTCGCCCAACGGGGTGTCGAGGCCCAGCGGCAGCATGGCGACGGTCAGGTCGAGGTCGACCCGGCCCAGCGCCAGCCAGACCTCCTCGTCGGTGGCCTGCGGGCGGCCGATGCGGACGTTCTCGGCGATGGTGCCGGCGGTCAGCCACGGCTGCTGCGGCGCCCAGGCGAACAGTCGGCGCCAGGCGTCCGGGTCGATCGTGGCGAGGTCGACGCCGCCGACCCGGATCGTCCCGGCCGTGGGGCGCAGCTCCCCGGTCAGCAGCGCGAGGAGGGTCGTCTTGCCGCAGCCGGACGGGCCGACGACCGCGGTCAGGCCGCGGGTTGCCACGGACGCCGTACAGCCCCTCAGCACCTTGCGGTCGCCGTACCCTGCCGAGACGTCGTCGAGCGTGATCGGGCCGCGGAGCCGCCGCGCCCGGAGCCCGCCGGGCGACGGCACGGAGTCCAGGAAGGCACTTGCCGACTCGAACGCCGCCGTCCCCTCGGCCGCCGCATGGAACTCCGCACCCATCCGCCGCACCGGCCAGTAGGCCTCCGGCGCCAGCAGGAGTACGACGAGCGCCGTGCGGAAGTCCATCGACCCCGACGCCAGCCGCAACCCGACCGACACCGCCACCAGCGCCACCGAGAGGGTCGCGACCAGCTCGAGCACGACCGAGGAGGCGAAAGCCAGCCGGAGCGTCTCGGTCGTGGCCCGGCGGTAACGGTCGGTGACCGCCCGGATCGTCGCGGACTGGGCCTTCGCCCGCCGGTACGCCACCAGCGTCGGCAGCCCGCGCACCACGTCGAGGAAGTGCCCCGACAGAGCGGCGAGCTGGCGCCACTGCCGGTCCGCGCGGTCCCGGGTGGACATCCCGATCAGCGCCGCGAACACCGGCACCAGCGGCAGCGTGAAGAGCACGATCAGCCCGCTCGTCCAGTCCAGCCAGAAGATCGCGGCCAGCGTGGCCATCGGCAGGCAGGCGGCCGCGGCCACGCTCGGCAGGTAGCGGGTCAGGTAGGGCTCGACCGCGCTCGTCCCGCGGGTCGCCAGCAGGGTGAGCTCGCCGGTGCGCCGACGGGAGAGAGCCGTCGCGTCGACCTGGGTGGCCGCCGTCATCAGCCGCCGGCGCAGCGTCGTCGAGACCTGGCCGGCGGCCCGGGCGGAGGCGGTGTCGACGGCGTACCCGGCCAGAGCCCGGAGCGCCACCACGGCCGCCAGCCACGCCGCCACGACCTTCCACGCCGAGCCACCGGGATCGCCGAGCAGGTCCACGACCAGCGCGCCGATCGCGAACGCCTGCCCGACCGTCAACAGCCCGCCCGCGAGCGTCCCGAGCAGCGCCGCCGACAGGCTCCGGCGCGCCGGAGCCAGGTGCGGCCGGACCCGCGGGTCTAGGGCTGGCATCAGACGGAAGCCGGCTTCGCGGCCGTCTCGGGTCCGACCTCCGGACCCGGGATGTGGTGGGTGCCGATCCGCTTGCGGAACACCCAGTAGCTCCAGGCCTGGTAGGCCAGCACGATCGGCGTGAAGATCACCGCGACCCAGGTCATCACCTTCAGCGTGTACGACGTCGCCGAGGCCGAGGTCGTGGTCAGCGAGTACGCCGCGTCGGTGGTCGACGGCATCACGTCGGGGAACAGCGCCAGGAACAACCCGGCCACCGCGAGCGCGATCGTCACGAACGTCCCGACGAACGCCCAGCCCTCGCGCCCAGCCCGTGCCGCAGCCACCCCCGCGACCAGGGCCGCCGCCGCCGCCACGAAGGCCACCGCCGAGGAGACGCTGCCTGTGGAGATCTGGGTCCAGGTCAGGAACACCACCGCCAGTACCGCGGTGACCAGCCCGAGCCGGACCGACAGCTCACGCGCCCGCAGCCGGATGTCGCCGGTGGTCTTGAGGGCGGTGTACATGGCGCCGTGGGTGAGGAACAGCCCGAGGGTCACCAGCCCGCCGAGCAGCCCGAACGGGTTGAGCAGGGTGAACAGGTTGCCGGTGAACTCCTTGTCGGCGTCGATCGGCACGCCGTGCACGATGTTGGCGAACGCGACGCCCCACAGGATCGCCGGCACCAGCGAGCCGTAGATCAGCGCCCGGTCCCACCACGCCTTCCAGCGGGCGTCGTCGCGCTTGTGGCGGTACTCGAAGGCCAGCCCGCGCACGATCAGGCCGACCAGGATCAGCAGCAGCGGCAGGTAGAAGCCGCTGAAGAGCGTGGCGTACCACTCAGGGAAGGCCGCGAACGTCGCGCCGCCCGCGACCAGCACCCACACCTCGTTGCCGTCCCAGACCGGGCCGATGGTGTTGTACATGACCCGCCGCTCGGTGTCCGACTTCGCGAGGAACGGCAGCAGCATGCCGACCCCGAAGTCGAAGCCCTCGAGCGTGAAGTAGCCGATCCACAGGACGGCGATGAGCGAGAACCAGATCGTGGTGAGTTCCATGTCGAGACCTCAGTCGGTAGGCGGGTCGGGCGGTCAGTAGGCGACGGTGAGCGGGGCGTCCTCGTCCGCGCGGCCGCGCAGCGTGGGCTCGGGCGGCTCTTGATAAGGGTCGGCGCCCTTCTTGATGTACGTCGAGAGCAGCCGCAGCTCGACGACGCCGAGGCCGGCGTACAGAAGGGTGAGTACGACGACCGACGTGAACGCCTCGAAGGTGCTCACCCCGGGGGAGACCCCGCTCTCGGTGGTCATCAGCCCGAAGACCACCCACGGCTGGCGGCCCATCTCGGTGAACAGCCAGCCGAACGAGCTCGCCGCGACCGTGACCACCGGCAGCCCGATCGCGAGCCAGCCCAGCCAGCGGGCGGCGGGCGTCCGGCCGCGCCGGGTCAGGAACAGGATCAGCGCTGCCCCGAACGCCGCGAAGACGCCGAGCCCGATCATGAACCGGAACGACCAGTACGTCACCGGGATCACCGGCACGTAGTCGCCGGCGTGGTAGTACGCCGTCCCGGGATCGGATCCGTACTCCTGTTGGTACTCATCGCGGAGCTGGTTGATGCCCTCGACCCGGCCGTCGGTCGAGCCGGTGGCGAGGAAGGAGAGCACGCACGGCACCTTCACCGCGAACTTCTCGGTCTTTCCGTCGGGCGTGCCGACGGTGAAGATCGAGAACGGCGCGCAGGAGTCCTCGGTGTCGTAGAGCGCCTCGGCCGCGGCCATCTTCATGGGCTGGACCTCGGTCATCACCTTGCCCTGGAAGTCGCCCGTGACCGCCACCGCGAGACCCGCGACGAACGTGACGACCGCGCCGACCCGGATCGCCCGGCGGTAGAGGTCGCGGTCGGCGGCGTACCGGCCGCGGAGGTAGAGGTAGCCGCCGACGCCGATCACGAACGCTCCCGCGGTCATGTACGCCGCCGCGATCACGTGCGGGAAGGTCACCAGCTGCACCTTGTTGAACATGACCGCCCAGAAGTCGGTCAGCTCGGCCCGCCCGGTGCCCGGGTTGTACCGGTAGCCGACGGGGTGCTGCATCCAGGAGTTCGCGGCCAGGATGAACCACGAGGAGAACAGCGTCCCGATGTGCACCACCCACATGGTGGCGGCGTGGAGTCCGCGGGGGAGCCGGTCCCAGCCGAAGATCCACAGGCCCAGGAACGTCGACTCCAGGAAGAACGCGAGCAGGCCCTCGACCGCGAGCGGGGCGCCGAAGATGTCGCCCACGAAGCGGGAGTAGTCCGACCAGTTCATGCCGAACTGGAACTCCTGCACGATGCCGGTCACCACACCGATGGCGAAGTTGATCAGCATCAGCTTGCCGAAGAACTTGGTGAGCCGGAGCAGGTCCGGGTTGCGGTTGCGCAGCCACGCCGTCTCGAAGCCGGCCACCACAGCCGTGAGGCCGATGGTGAGCGGGACGAACAGGAAGTGGTAGACGGTGATGATGCCGAACTGCCAACGCGCGATGTCCAGGACGTCCACGGTTGATCCCTTCGCTCAGTCGTGGCCGGTGGCCCCAATTACTACACAGCGTAGTAAATACTACGGCGAGTAGTAAATCCAACGGCAGGGTCTTTAGACTCGTAGCCATGGGACTCACGTCGCGGATGGGCGAGCTCGAGCGGGCGGTCATGGACCGGCTCTGGAGCGCGGGCGACACGGGCGACTGGGCCACGGTCCGAGAGGTGCACGACGCGCTCGCCGCCGACCGGGACCTGGCCTACACGACCGTGATGACGGTGCTCGACCGGCTCGCCCGCAAGGACCTGGTGGCCCGCGAGCGGGACGGCCGCGCCTACCGCTACCGGGCCCGCGCCAGCCGGGGCGAGATGACCGCCGAGCTGCTCCGCGAGACCCTCGACGACTTCGCCGAGCACGACCGCCGCTCCGCGCTGGTGGCCTTCGTCGGGGACGCGTCCGCCGACGACCTGGCCGCCCTGCGCGAGGCGCTGGCCGAGCTCGGAGAGGGCTGAGTCTCGGGTCGATGACCGCGTTCACGCTGGCGCTCCTGGCCGTGGTTCTGGCCGGGCCGGTGCCGGAGGCGATGGCTGACCGGGCGGCGCTGCGTCGTACTCCTTGGGCGACGATGCTGCTGTGGCAGGGAGTCGCGCTGGCCGCCGTACTCTCCGCGCTGGGTGCCGGCCTGGCGCTGGTCACCGACCGGGCCTGGCGCGGCGAGCCGGATGCGGTCGGCCTGGCCGTCGCGGCCGTGGCGCTGCTGGTGACCGGGCTCGTGTCGGTGCGGTTGCTGCTGAGCGGACACCGGGTCGGTACGTCGCTCCGGTCGCTGCGCCGCCGGCATCGCCGGCAGGTCGACCTGGTCGCGCGCGAGGAGCGCGGCGTCGCCGTCCTGGAGTACGACGCGCCGCTGGCCTACTGCCTTCCCGGCCTGGCCAAGGCCCGGGTCGTGGTCTCGCGAGGCGCACTCGGACGGCTCGACACCGACGAGGTCGCGGCCGTGATCGCGCACGAGCGCGCGCACCTGCGGGCCCGTCACGACCTGGTGCTGGAGGCGTTCAGCGTGCTGCACCAGGCGTTCCCGCGCTGGGTGTCCAGCCGGGCGGCGCTGACCGAGGTCGGGCTGCTGGTGGAGGTGCTCGCCGACCGCGCGGCGGTCCGGTCCGTGGGCGCGCGGCCGCTGGCTCGGGCCCTGGTCGCGCTCGCCGACCGCGAGGCTCCGGAGGCGATGCTCGGGGCGGGTGGCTCGGCGCTCACCGAACGGGTCCGGCTGCTCGCCGACACCGACCCGCATCCGCTGCAAGGCGCGCTGGTCGGCCTGGCCGCGGTCGGGGTCGTCGTACTGCCGACGGCGTTCGTGGCGGTGCCGTGGCTGGCCGGCCTGGCTGCTGCCTAGCCGCGATCTACCGGGTGCGCGGGCGCCGGCCTTCGAGCTCCAGGACGAACCACACCGTGGTGCCCACCGCGTCGAGCTCGGAGCCCCATCGGGTCGCGAGGGCGTCGACGACCTGCAGGCCGCGGCCGTGCACCCGGAAGGGGTCGTCCAGCGGCTCGACGGATCCGACGTCCGGGGTGCCGCCGTCGCGCACGGTCGTGGTGAGCACGTCCCCGTCCAGCAGGACCCGCACCGTGCAGCCGGCGTTCGCGTGGATGAGGGCGTTGGTCACCAGCTCGGACAGGCACAACACCGCGGTGTACGTCGTCTCCTCGTCGATGCCCCAGTCGTGCAGGGTGCCTTCGAGGAACCGGCGGGCGTCACCGACGTACGCCGGATCGGGGGTGACTTCGTGGGCGGCGAAGACCGCTCCGGGGGGTGGGGGCTCGTCCGCGAGCGCCAAGGCCGGACGCTCCTCGGCCCGCTGGGCGCGGCGCAGTGCGGCGCCCAGTGCCGCTCCGGCCTGCGCGAGCTCCCTCCGCTGCCCGGCATCGAACGCCTGCGGGCGATCGAAGAACAACACGAATCCGCCGAGAGTCTGGCCCGCCGCGACGATCGGTTGAGCCGCCAGGGCCACCGTCGCCGTGTCGCGCTGGCGCCTGATGAAGTCGGGATACCGCTCCTCGAGGTCGTCGAGAGCACCGAGGGCCGGCTCCCCGGTGCGAACGACGGTGTTGAGCGGCACGTCCTCGTAGGCGTCGACGTGGCACCACTCCACCCGACCGTGCTCGCGATCGCTGGCCGTGAACCGCAGGCTCCGGCCGCCGCCTTCGGCCAGGGCCAGGCCGGCGCGACGGACCGCGGGTCGCTCCGTCAGCGACGCGAGCGCGTCCCGCGCCCACGCCGCGATGCTCAGCGCCGCTTCCGGCACCGCACCCGCTGCGCCCTCCACGCGGCCAGCCTAAGCCCGGTATGTCCTCAGGTGCATGGGCTCTCCGCAACCCCAGGCTGGCCCGATCCGGGCTCAGCGCCGCCAGCACCGTCGCGTCTTGGGCGCCACAGTGTCCTGGCCGACAAGCGATCTACGCGGGTCCCGCGAACGCCCGTCCCACTGCCGCGATGCCCTGGTCGGTGAGCATCGCCACCGTGTCGGCGCGGTCGTCGGGCAGCAGGTCGGCGGTCCATACGAAGCGGCAACCGGCGCCCTCGGCGAAGACCTCGACCGTCGCGTGATGGTGCTCCAGCCCGAGCGGCGACTCCACGATGCTGTAGGCCAGCCGCCGCGCTTCGTCGTCGACGGTCACGATCACCTCCCGGGCCACCGCGCCGGACGCGAAGGTCACCACCCGCGCCCCGCCCTCGACCTTGGTATCCGTGACGAACCCCGGCACCAGCCGCTCGTGCAGCGCGCCCCAGTCGCGCACCGCGTCCCAGACCGCGGCCGGGTCGGCCCCGAGCGAGATCTCCCTGCACACACTCGCCATCCGGCGCTCCTCTCATCAGGTGTCGATAGCAGTCTGCGTTCGCCGCCGGCCGGTGGCTTGAAGATCCTTGCGCGCCCACTCACACGCCCGATGTCGGTGCCGGTCGCTACTGTCGGCCCATGCTGACGATCCGGCAGCTCGCGGGCCATCGGGAGTTCGCGGTGGCGGCGGTGGGCTGTCGCGACGACCATCGGGGCTGGTCGGCGGCCGAGGCGCGCTCGGAGCACGGGATGGTGCTGGTCAGGTCGGGCCGGTTCCGGCGCGAGTCGGGCGGGGTGGCCGCCGACGTCGACCGGACCCAGGGCTATCTCACCCGGCCCGGCGAGCCGGAGCGCTTCGCTCATCCGGCGGGTGGCGACGTCTGCACCTACCTGACCTTCTCGAGCGGACTCTGGCGCGACCTGGCCGGCGAGGGGGCCGGCGACCGGGTGCTCCGCCGTTCCCACGTGTACGTCGACGCCGCCCTCGAGCTGAGCCATCGCCGACTCCTTCGCGGCGGGCCCGACGTCGACCACGCCCAGGCCGAGGAGCTGCTCAACCTGGTGGCCCGCAGCGTCTCCCAGGTGATCGACGAGAAGACGCCGGCCACAGACGCGACGACGAGGGCCGAGCGCGTGCTCGCCGACCGCGCGCTGGCGGGTCGAGCCCGGCAGGCGGTGCTCGACGGCGACCCCGCCGCCGACGGGTTGTTCGAGCTGGC
>DASXRJ010000262.1:0-3391 GCA_036506675.1 Nocardioides sp.
GAGTACTTCGGCGGAGGAGGCACCACGCTGGGCGCCTTCGTCGACGACCTCGACCGGCGGGCGGCCGAGCAGCACGCCCCCGTGGCCGAGGGCGTCACGCTGGCCACCCTGCACGCCGCGAAGGGCCTCGAGTGGGACGCCGTCTTCCTGTCCGGGATGCAGGAGGGCTCGATGCCGATCACGTACGCCGAGAAGCCCGCCGAGATCGAGGAGGAGCGCCGGCTGCTCTACGTCGGCATCACCCGCGCCAGGCGACACCTCTCGATCTCGTGGGCGGCGGCCCGCAACCCGGGTGGGCGCGGCAACCGGCGACCGTCGCGGTTCCTCGACGGGCTGCGGCCGGCCGAGACCGACGACGGGCCCGGGTCGGTGGCCGCGCGGCGGCGTACTGCCAAGGCGGCGGTGTGCAAGGTCTGCGGCCACCACCTCGCGACCGCGGCCCAGCGCAAGAAGGGCCGCTGCGCGGACTGTCCCGCCGACTACGACGAGGCGCTGTTCGAGCGGCTGCGGGAGTGGCGGCTCGAGCGCGCGGGCGAGGAGAAGGTGCCTGCGTACGTCGTCTTCACCGACGCCACCCTCGAGCTGATCGCGGAGGTCAAGCCGGCCGACGAGGCCGCGCTGCTCCGGATCGCGGGCATCGGTCGGGCCAAGCTCGAGAAGTACGGCGACGACGTACTCGGACTGGTCTCGACCGGCTGACTTGCCCCGTTCGGCGGCGTGCTCAGAACGCTCGTCGCGGAGCGTGAGATCCGCCGCCCGGACCGGGCCGGTCCGGCAAAAAATCGAAAAAGTTGAGAAATACCCAGAAAATGGTTTGCCCATTACATGGGAGCGGCGGTAACTTACTGCTCACCAAGACAACGCGCGCACTGCGATCCTGGCAAGATCGGCGCCCTACGACACCGAAGGAGGTGGCACTGATGAGCACGTTCACCAACACGATGACGGTCGAGACCCGACCGGCGTTCGCCCTGCCCGTCTATGACCGCACCTTCGGCATGTCCATTTGGGCCGCCAAGGGCGCGACCAAGGGCTCCGTCGCGGGCGCCACTGTCCAGAACTCTGTCTTTGGCTTCGGCGCGGGCGTGTGCCCCGTCCAGGGCATCGACGCGAGCCTGGGTCGGGACCGCCACGTGACGGCGCTTGCCAAGGGAGCTTTCCCGGGGACCTCTGCCTGGAGACCACCGAACTGTTGACTTATCAACACTCGGCAGCCTCCAGGCCGCGGAACCCGAACCCCGGGATCCGCGGCCTTTCTGTTTGATCCAGACGTTTGACCGAACCTGCAACACCCGCGATCAAGGTCTCAGAAGGAGGTGAAACATGAACATCAGCGTTCTCGAACGCGTGGAGGAGATCTCCCTCGGAGGGCTCCACGACGCGGTAGAGGGGATCGAGGATGAGCTGCTGCCGTGCCGAGTTCACGACCCGGAGCTGTTCTTCGCCGAATCTCCCATCGACGTGGAGCACGCCAAGGCTCTCTGCCAGGACTGCCCCGTTCAGGCTCTCTGCCTGGCCGGTGCGCTTGAGCGGCGCGAGCCCTGGGGCGTCTGGGGCGGCGAACTGTTCCTGCAAGGAGTAGTGATCCCGCGCAAGCGTCCCCGCGGTCGGCCCCGCAAGAACCCTGTCGACGTTCCGGCCCAGGCCGGCGACCGGGCTGACGGAGGAGCCGCCGCCTGAGGGTGGCTCGAAACCCAAACGAAAGAAACCCATGGACACCAACACGAACCGGAGCACCAAGATGACCTATCTCATGCATGAAAACCTGGCCCGCGCGCAAATGACCGCGCGCCTGGGAGAGGCGCAAGAACTGCGGCGCGGCTACAACCTGGTCCGCGCGCGTCGGCTGACTCGCAAGGCCGAGCGTGCCGCGCAGCAGGCGCGGCTCGCCGTGGCTCGCGCGCTCTAGTCGTCGTCCCTCCTATGGGGGATGTCGCACCCTGATCGCGGGTGAACAAGTGGCCCGGCACGGTGGTTTGACCACCGTGCCGGGCCTCGTGCATCTCTGGCGCGGCGACTTCGGGCTGGCGGAGGATCTCCGGCTTGTGGTGCCGGCGTTCCTCCGCCGTCGGGCCGACGGGTCGGGCCTCCAGAGGTCCGCTCGCCCGCATGCACGAGTACGCCGTCGCACTGTGACGCCGCTCGTCGCTCCGACGCGCCGGCGATGGCCCGCGCCGGGCCCGATGGTGTCGATTCACGGCTCGTCACCTGCACGATTCGGTGCAGTTCGCCGAGCTGTCGGCGGCTCCCAGGCGGGGAACGCAGCCGGTGGGTCGCGAACTGCAGCGAATCGTGTCGTGGAGCTCGCCGTATTCCTCGGCCAGGACGCGGCGGCCAGGACGCGGCGGTCAGGGCGCGCTCCCGACATTGGTGGATCTCGAGCCGCTCCCATGCCGGACTCCCGCCACCGTCGAAGAGTGGCCACGTCCTAGAGTTGGGCAGGTGGTGACCTGCGACTTCTGCGGACGTACGGCGGACGACGGCGCGGCCGTGCTCTCCTGGACCACGGCCGTCGAGAACGGCCGGAAGCGGAACTTCTGCGAGGTGTGCTCCCGCGAGCACCTGCGCGCGATGGAGAGCAAGCTGGACAGCGAGTGGTGGTAACTCAAGGTTGCCTCCCGATCCCGTGATCGAGAGACACACCTTCACCCCGCCGCGGCGGTGCCCCAGGCGCAGCCGCAGTGCGGGTGCCGGCGCCACGGCATACGGTGCTGGTGCGTCCCCGGACCGACCCTGACCGTCGCCGACCACGTCGAAGGCTGCTCGTCGTCGACGAAGCTGACCAGGTCGCGCACCGCCCAGCCCAGGACCATGGCGGCGACCGACGGGTCGACCGGATGGGGTACGCCGTCGCTGCGGTACGCCGGCGCCTCGGCGTACTGCTCGACGACCAGTCCTCGACGCGGGTCGCCGTCGCCCCGATGGGCGTCGACGCAGCGCAGGCACGCCGTCACGCCCGGCACCACGAACGGCCCCACCTCGACCGACCGCTCGCCGAACCGGACCACGAGGTACGGCGTGCCGTCCCTGGCCAGCCCGTCGACCACCGCCCGGTCGACCTCGCCCAGCGCGACCACGAGCGCGGCGTAAGGCGCCGGGCTGTTCGACACCGGGCCAGACGAGACCGGGCCACACGACACCGGGCCAGACGACGCCGAGACAGGCGACACCGGGCCAGACGAGACCGGGCCGGCCGGCACCCCGGAGGCCGTCAGCAGCCGGTGTGCGAGCCCGGCGAGCGGCTCGGGGACATCGACCCGCACCGGTCGGGTGCGGCGGCGTACCAGCGTCTCGGGCGCCGTCCGCCCGGCCTGGGCGTAGACCGCGGCCACCGCCTGGGCGGCCTCGAGCGAGGCCGGCAGGTCGGCGGCGAGCGCGTCGCCGTCGATCA
>DASXRJ010000263.1:0-5146 GCA_036506675.1 Nocardioides sp.
GATAGCCCGTTGCGCTGCGGGCGAACATCGATCCGACGGGGCTGGATCTCCTTGACCTCAAGTGGACTTTAACTTGCACGCTGGAGGGAGATCACCACTCGAACCGAAGGAAACACCATGTCCGTAGCCGTCATCACCGGAGCCTCCCAGGGCCTCGGTCGAGCCCTAGCCCACGCCCTTGCCAACGCCGGTTGGCATGTCGTCGGGGACGCTCGCGACCCGGCCGCGCTGGAGGCGGCCTTCGCCGACCTGCCCGGCCGGCACATCGCGCTCGCGGGCGACGTCACGGACCCCGAACACCGGCGCCGGCTGGCCGACGCAGCGGGCGAGCTGGGTGGGGCCACGCTCCTGGTCAACAACGCGAGCACGCTCGGCGCCAGCCCGCTGCCGGCGTACGCCGATCTCGACGCCGACACCTATCTGCGCATCCTCGAGGTCAACGTGGTCGCCCCGCTGGCCCTGGTCCGCGAGCTGCTGCCGCAGCTGCGCGCGCACGGCGGCGTGGTCGTCAACGTGTCGTCCGACGCCGCGGTCGAGGCCTACGAGACCTGGGGCGGCTACGGCTCCGCCAAGGCCGCCCTCGACCACGCCAGCCGGGTGCTGGCGGCCGAGGAGCCCGATCTCAAGGTGTACGCCGTCGATCCGGGCGACATGCAAACCGCGATGCACCAGAACGCCTTCCCGGGCGAGGACATCTCCGACCGTCCCGCGCCCGAGACCGTCGTACCCGCGCTGCTGCGGCTGGCCGCCGCCGACCTGCCCTCGGGCCGCTACCGCGCCGTCGAGCTGGCGCCCGCGGAGGCCGGCCGATGAGCAACGAGCGGGCGCTCCGGTTCCGGATCCCCGAGGCCAGCGAGGCGTCGAGACCACCGGAGTCGCGCGGGCTGGCGCGAGACGAAGTCCGACTCGCCGTCGCGACTCCGGGCGGGGTCACGCACACGCGCGCGGCCGAGCTGCCCGACCACCTCCATCCGGGCGACCTCGTCGTCGTCAACACCAGTGCGACGTTGCCGGCCGCGGTCGAGGTGGTCCGGCACGGCTTCCCGACCACGGTGCACTTCTCGACTCTGCTCGACAACGGGTCGTGGGTGGTCGAGGTGCGGCTGCCGGACGGCTCGGGGCCGGCCCGTCCCGAGCTGGGCGAGGTGCTCCGGCTGCCGGGCGGGCTGCGGCTGCGCGTCGTCGTACCGCATCCGGCCGGGCAGAGCCGGCTGTGGCGCGTCGTACCGCTCCCCGCCGTGGACCCGGTCGCCTACCTGGCCGAGCACGGGCGGCCGATCCGCTACCGGTACGTCGACGGCGACTGGCCGCTGGCCACGCTCCAGAACGTGTACGCCGACGAGCCCGGCAGCGCCGAGATGGCCAGCGCCGGCCGGCCGGTCAGCGAGCGCGTGCTCGTCCGGCTGGTCGCCCGCGGCATCCCGGTCGCCCCGATCGTGCTGCACGCCGGCGTCTCCAGCCAGGAGTCGCACGAGCCGCCGCAGCCGGAGCGGTTCGTGGTGCCCGAGGTCACCGCGCGGCTGGTCAACTCGACCTTGCGCGCCGGGCGACGCGTCGTCGCGGTGGGCACGACCGTGGTGCGGGCGCTGGAGTCCTCCGTGGCGGGCGACCGGGTGGTGCCGACCGCGGGCTGGACCTCGCTGATCCTGGGCCCCGGCCGGCCGGCGCGGATCGTCGGTGGGCTGCTCACCGGCCTGCACGAGCCGGAGGCGAGCCATCTCAAGCTGCTGGAGTCGGTCGCGGGACGGCCCCTCGTCGACCGGGCCTACGCCGAGGTGACGGCGCCGGCCGGGCCGGCGTACCTCTGGCACGAGTTCGGCGACAGCATGCTGCTGCTGCCCTGAGCCATCTCGCTCGTCGGCTCACCCAGCCAAGAAGCTGAACCGCACCTCGCGCACCGCGTTGTCGAGGTTGAGGTCGACCAGGCAGATGCTCTGCCAGACGCCGAGGGCGAGCCGGCCGTCCAGCACCGGCACGGTCGCGTACGGCGGCACCAGCGCCGGCATCACGTGGGAGCGTCCGTGGCCCGGGCTGCCGTGCCGGTGCCGCCACCGGTCGTCGGCCGGCAGCAGGTCGCCGAGCGCGGCCAGCAGATCGACGTCACTGCCCGCGCCGACCTCGATGATCGCCAGGCCGGCCGTCGCGTGCGGCACGAAGACGTGCAACAGCCCGTCACCTCTGCTCTGCACGAACGCGGTGGCGTCCGCGGTGAGGTCGCGGACGGCCTCGCGGCCACCGGTCCGGTAGGTCCTGATTTCCGAGTGCATGACCCGATCTTGGCAAGTAGGTTCGCGGCATGCACGTGCACTCCCTGGCCTTCCGCACCGATCTGGCCCTGCTCCAGCTCGGCGGCTCCGAGGTCGACGACCGCGGCGACCATCTCGTCGTACGCACGGAGGCCAACCCGAACTTCTACTGGGGCAACTTCTTCCTGCTCGCCTCACCACCGCCGGCCGACGCCGTACCCGACCTGCTGGCGGCGTACGACGCGGAGTTCCCCGACCGCACGCACCGCGCCTTCGGGGTTGACGGCACGACGGACCAGTGGGACGCGCTCTCCCCTTTGGTCACGGCGGGCCCCGAGCCGCATCCGGGCGCGGTGATGACGGCGACGCGGGTGCACGAACCGCCCCGGCCGAACACCGAGGCGACCTACCGGATGCTGCAGAGCGACGACGACTGGGCGCAGCGGGTGGAGGTGTCGCGGGCGTGCAACCCGGAGTACCCGGAAGACGAGTTCCTCGTCTTCGCCCGACGCAAGGCGGACTACGAGCGCGGGCTGGTCCGGGCCGGACATGGCGCTTGGTTCGGCGCCTTCCTCGGCGACCGGCTGGCGTCGGGCATGGGGCTCTTCGCCGCCGGCAACGGCCTGGCCCGGTTCCAGAGCGTCGAGACGCATCCGGACTTCCGCGGCCGCGGCCTGGCGGGCACGCTCGTCCACCGCGTGAGCCGCTTCGGGTACGACGACCTCGGGGCCGGCACGCTGGTGATGGTCGCCGACCCGGGCTACCACGCGATCCGGATCTACCGCTCGGTCGGCTTCGCCGAGACCGAGGTTCAGACGCAGCTCCAGCAGCTCAGCCGGACCGCCTGATCGGGTGTGGCTCGATGACCTCGTCGGCGATGGTGTGATCGGTCGCCGGGTGCTCGACCAGGGCGAGGATGCGGTTGGCCATGAACCGCGCCGTCCGGACCGGCGTACCGCCGCGGGTCACCTCGGTCACCTCGACCACCCCGCGTCCGGTGTTGATCTCGACCCGCCGACCGTTGCGGGTGGCCACGACCTCGTACGTGCGGACCTCGCCGCCCGCATCGATGACGACCTCGACTCGATCACCCCGCATTGCTCCACGGTACTCCCGCAGGGTCGGCAGGCGCTGCGGTCGACGATGCTCACCCGCCCGCGCCGAGCGTGAGCCATCGGGTGAGTGTCGTGGCGAGCGCTGCCGGCTGGTCGAGCTGGATCAGATGGCCGGCGCCCTCGACGACCCGCAGCTGTGCTCCGGGAATGAGCTCGCTCAGCCTTTGAGCACGGTCGACGGGGATCCAGGTGTCCTCTCGTCCCCAGATCACGAGCACCGGTAGGTCGAGCTCCGGGTACAGCGACTCGATCTCGTCGGTGTACGCCTGGTCGGCCTGAGCGATCTGGCGATAGAAGGCAGCCTGTCCCTGCTCGTCGAGCCACGGCGAAACCAGGGTCTCCATGGCGGCCGGCGAGACACCGACGTGGCTGGCGCCTGCGATGTAGGCACGTAGGGCACCCTCGTGGACGGCACCCGGCAGCGCGCGGAACACGTCGGCGTGCTCACGAACCAGGCGGAAGAAGTCCGAGCCCCACGGCGCCAGCGCGACGACGTCGACCAACGCCAGGGAGGTGAACTCCGCATCGTGCAGCAGGTGTGCTCGCAGCGCCACCGCCCCGCCGTAGTCGTGCGCGACCACGTGCGGCGAGCGAAGATCCCAATGAGCAAGCAGGTCGGCGAACAGCTCCCCTTGGACGTCCAAGGAGACCCGGTGCCCGGGCTGCTTCGACGACTGCCCGTAACCGGGCATGTCCCACAGGTGCACCGTGAAGTAGGCAGCAAGCGCCTCGGCACATGGTCGCCAGAGCTCTGACGACCACGGGGTGCCGTGGCAGAAGACGACGTCGGGGCCCGATCCCAGCCGCTCCCAACGAACGTTACGGCCTCGCCAAGAGAACTCTTCGGTCAGCACCGACGTCATGCTGCCAGACCCGACCGACGCCTACTCACGAG
This sequence comes from Nocardioides sp., assembly GCA_036506675.1. Lineage (GTDB taxonomy): Bacteria > Actinomycetota > Actinomycetes > Propionibacteriales > Nocardioidaceae > Nocardioides. Next base: position 4,257 of record DASXRJ010000263.1, read on the forward strand.
TGTTTCGAGAGCGTCTCTTCGATCCGCTGCACCTTGGCGGTCAGCTGACCGTCGTACCCGGGCCTGATGTCGGCCTTGAGCACCAGCCCGACGCGCGGGGACACCTCGGCGACGACGTCGACGGCGCGCTTCACCACCGCCATCACCTCGTCCCACTCCCCCTCGATGTTGGTGAACATCGCGTTGGTCTCGTTGGGCAGGCCCGACTCGCGTACGACGCGCACCGCGGCCGCCACCGCCTCGGTCACCGAGCCGGTGTCGTCGCTGGACATGGGGCTGATGCTGAACGCCACGATCATGATGGCGAGCCTAGTTGAGCCGTCTGCGCGGCCGCCCGCTCGTTCGGTCTTACCGGGAAACGTGGTTCCGATCCGCCTTGGTACGGCGGCCGTCTCTTCCTTCATTTACCGGGATACGTGGTTGCGGTTCGCTTGGGTACGGCGGCCGCTTGCGGTCCGCTGCTGGCGTGCGGTCGCTTCCGGTCGTCCGGCTTGGGTTGCGGTTTCAGACTTCTTTCCGGCATTCGGCTCTCCGGTCTTGCGGCCTGGTTTCGAACAGGTGTACGATTGCCATGTCTTCTGAATCGTCCGCCACCGGGGGAGGTGACCACCGATGGACCAACCGGACCCGACCGACCACGACACCGCTGCTGCCAGCATCGTGCCCGCCACAGACAGCGCCGACCACACGGCCGCCGACAGTGCCGACGGTGCCGACAGTGCCGACAGTGCCGGGGTCGGCCCACTTCCCGGTGTCGCCCGGCATCCGGTGCTGGCGTGTGTGGACGCGGTCCGGTCGGCGTTGAAGGACACCGCCGGGGTGGACCCGGTGTTCATGACCACCCCCGAGAAGGCCGAGGCGCTGCTCGCGTTGGCAGGGTTGGTCGACCA
>DASXRJ010000264.1:0-5013 GCA_036506675.1 Nocardioides sp.
ACGCCTCCGCGAGCGGCCCGTCGACGAGCCCCTCGTTGGTCGTGCCGGCGGCGACCTCGAGGGCAGCGTCATCCGGATCGAAGGTCCACAGCTGATGGATGCCGGCCATCGCGACCCACACCCGGTCCTGCCACCAGGCGACGTCCCAGGGGCTCGACAGCCGGCTGGTCCCGTCGCCCTGCATCCACTGCCGCCCGTCGCCGGCCAGCGTGCGTACGCCGCCGGTCGCCAGCGTGACCCCGGCCAGCCGGTGCCCGACGGTGTCGGCGACCGCGACGTCGTACCCGACCCGCTCGGCGACCTCCTCCGGCAGCAGGCACAGGCCGTTGGGCTCGCGGAACCCGTCGATCGTCCGCACCACCCGGTCCCCGTCGAGCTCGACCAGCCGGTCGTGACCCGCATCGGCGACCAGCAGGTGACCGCCGGGCAGCCGCACCGCCTTGGCCGGGAAGCGCAGGTCGCCGGTGTCCTCGGCCGGCGGCACGTACGGCGAGTCGCCCGGCTGGAGTGTGCCCTTGTCCTGATGCTCCGCGATCAGCGTCGCCAGCAGTGCGTCGATGGCATGCGCGTGCCCCTCACCGGCGTACTGCGCCACCACGTAGCCCTCCGGATCCACCAGCACCAGCGTCGGCCACGCGCGGGCGGCGTACGCCTGCCACGTCACCAGGTCCGGGTCGTCCAGCACCGGATGGTGTACGCCGTAGCGCGCGACCGCCGCCCGCAGCGCCTCCGGGTCGGCCTCGTGCACGAACTTCGGACTGTGTACGCCGACCACCACCAGCTCGTCGGCGTACTTCTCCTCCACCGGTCGCAGCTCGTCGAGCACGTGCAGGCAGTTGACACAGCAGAAGGTCCAGAAATCCAGCAGCAGGAAACGCCCGCGCAGGTCACGCAGCCGAAGCGGTCCGTCCGTGTTGAGCCAGCCGCGGCCGAGGAGCTCCGGCGCGCGCACGCGAGGGGTGTTCACCCGGCCAAGTCTCTCAGCGCGCACCAACCGCGGTCGGTCAGGCCCGGGTCTGCCGGGCGATCCACTCGAGGGCGTCGGGGACGGCGTCGAGGACGGTGATGTGGCCGTCGCCGGGGCGGAGCCGGAGCTCGGCCGACGGGATCCGGCCGGCCAGCCACTCGCTGTGCGAGCTCGGCACCATCCGGTCGGCGGTACCGTGCAGGAGCAGCGTCGGCGCCGTGATGCGAGCCGGGTCGAAGCCCCACGGCGCGACGGCGGCCAGGTCGTCGTCGATCGGCGCGGCCGGGCCCGCGGCGATGGCCGGCCGGACGACATCGATGCACCACGACCACCGGCCGGAGAGTGCGGACTCGTCGCCGGGAGTGAAGCCGGGTTCGCCCGCGTCGCCGGCCGCCTCGAAACGTTCCTTGGCTTCCCGCCCTTCGGCCGCGGCACGCAGCGAAGCAACGCCCGAGTCGGCCATGCCGGCGTACCAGTCCAGCCCGTCGGCGGCGTACGGCGCGAGGCCGGAGACGCTCACCGCTGCCCGCACCCGCGCGGGCAGCAACGCCGCGCAGGCGAGCGCGTGGGCGCCGCCACCGGAGTGGCCGATCACCGCGAACCTGTCGAGCCCGAGCGCGTCGGCCATCGCGGCGACGTCGGCGGCCGCCGACGCGATGTCGCGGCCGGGGTTGGGGGTGGAGCCGCCGTACCCGGGACGGTCGTAGGAGACCCAGCGCAGCCCGAGCCGGGTCGCGTCGGCGAACAGTGGCGTCGGTGGCGCGCCGATGTTGGGCGTGCCGTGGTGCCAGATCAGCGGCGTCGCGTCGGCGGGACCGACGTCGTACACATGAAGGGTGCGGCCGTCCCGAAGCCGTACGTCGGTCTCGGCGGGGCTGACGGTCACGGGTCCACCTCTCGGCTCGGGCAGGTCTCGGGTGCGGCTCGGGTCTGGGGACTGGTCGCCGCCGCGGCGTCCAAGGTAGCGGGCGTCGCTGGCGAACCCGGTCGCAGATAGGCATTCCGGGCACCTCGGACCGTGTGGGATCGTGAGAGGCATGAGCGATCGGGAGCGACTTTCCGGGTACGTCGGTCTCTGGTGGGAGGCGATCGACGAGTTCACCACGCTCCTCGAAGAGCTCGACGAGGCCGACTGGACCCGGCCCACCGACCTCGCCGGCTGGGACGTGCACGCGGTCGCAGCCCACACCGCCCACCTCGAGTGCGTGCTCGCGGGCGGGCCGGAGGAGACCGTCGACGTAGGCTCCCCCGAGCATGTCACCGGCCTGATGGGGCTCTACACCGAGCAGGGCGTCGTCGCCCGCCGCGACCGCACGCCCGATGAGCTGATCAACGAGATCCGCGAGTCCGCCACGACTCGCCACACCGAGCTGCTGGCCGCCCCGCCGGACGACGCGACCGCCGTACCGGAGCGGATCTTCGGAGGCATCGGCTGGAGCTGGGAACGGCTGCTGCGCAACCGCGTGGTCGACGTGTGGATGCACGAGCAGGACGTACGACGTGCCGTGGGCCGGCCGGGCAACCTCGACACCGGGCCGGCCAAGCACACGGCCGACTATCTTTCGGAGTCGTTCGGGGTCGTCGTCGGTAAGCGGGTCGCGCCGCCGGCCGGGACCTGCGCCGTACTCACTGTGGCGGGGAGCCCGGCCCGGGCGGTCGAGGTCAACGACGCGGGCCGGGCGGTGACGCTGCCAGTGGCGCCGGCCGAGCCGAACGTCGTACTCGAGATGGGCCGGGAGGCGTTCATCGTCATCGCCGGCGGCCGGCGCTGGCCCGACGACGAGGCCGTCACGGTCGAGGGCGACGCCGAGCTGGGCCGGAAGATCCTCGACGCGATGGCGGTGACCCCATGACCGGGACGACGCCCGACGGGCCGCTCGGGCCCGAGTTTCCTGGCATGCCCGGCGACCCGATGCCCGAGCCGGTCGTCGTGCCGGCAGCGCCGCCAGCACCCGCTCCGGGTCCGACGCCCCCCACCCTCGCACCCGAGCCCATCCCGCTCGCCCCGCTGGTGCCGCCCAAGAAGACGAACCCCAAGCGTGAGTGGACCAAGTGGTCGCCCCAGCCGCCGGGCCAGCTCTGGCGGATCGAGGACATGCCCGACCAGAAGGACCGAGCCGTGCTGGTCACCGGCGCGACGAGTGCGCTCGGCATGCAGGTGGCCCTGGAGTTCGCACGCCGAGGAGCCCGAGTGCTGCTGGCGAGCCACGATCCCGAGCGGCTGCGTCGTACCCACGAAAGGCTGTCGGTCGAGGTGACCGGGGCGCGGTTCACGCCCATGCGGATGAACCTCGCCGACTTCTCCGACATCCGGCGGGCGGTCGGCGTGATCGCGAAGATGGGGCCGCTCGACCTGTTGATCAACAACGCTGGCGTGATGGCGACCCCCGAGTACCGGAGCATCGACGGTCTCGACCTGCAGATGGCCACCAACCACTTCGGGCACTGGATGCTCACCGGCATGCTGCTCCCCAACCTGACCGCGGCCACCGACGGCCGGATCGTCAACGTCACGTCGGTCGCCCACCGGTTCGCCCGCCGGGCGCCCACGCATGACCCGCGGCAACCCCTCGATCGCTACCCGCGGTGGCACATCTACGCGCAGAGCAAGCTGGCCAACCTGCTCTTCACCCACGAGCTCGAACGCCGCCTCCGCGCGCATGACATCCGGGTCAGGGTCACGGCCGCCCACGCGGGCCTCTCGGCGCCGACCTCGTTGCTCACGGGTCGGCGGCCACGCTCGGCTCAGTCGCGTCCGGGTCTGGTGGGCACGGCACTCAAGGCGACCGCTCAGCCGGCGGAGATGGGTGCCCTGCCGATCCTGATGGCGGCGACGGCCGACGTACCGACCGGCACGCTGTGTGGGCCGAGCGGCTTCCGGCAGTTCCGCGGCCTCCCCAAGGTCGTCGCCGACTCCCCCAAGGCCCACGACAAGGCCGAACAGGTCAAGCTCTGGGAGATCAGCGAGTACGTCGCCGGCTACCGCTATCCCTGACCCCGCCGAAGTGGCGAAATTTGCCCCGCGAGGTGGCGTTAATTGCCCGTCGAGGTGGCGTTCTTGGCCCGTCGAGGTGGCGTTCTTGGCCCCCGACTCTCTTCTGGGCCGGGGGCCATTTTCGCCACTTCGAGGGGCCGTTGTTGCCACTTGGAAGGGCAATTTTCGCCACTTCGGCGGGCGGGCAGCGGGCGGGGGTTAGGGGTGGGCAGGAGCGCTGGGGTCGAGCTCGGCCTCCACTCGGGGGTCGCCCAGGTCGGCGATGTAGTCGTCGGCCTGGGTCTGGTCCGTGCCTTCGCCGACGCCGAGGGCGCGGAACACGACGGTGAGTACGGCGGCCACCAGCAGGTTTGCGACGAAAGCGATGACCGCGATGTAGACCTTCGTGTCGGTGCCGGGGAAGACGGCCAGCGGTCCGCCGAAGTGTTCCTGGATCGGCGAGGCAACGCCGTACGCGATCCAGGTGCCGTAAGCCATGCCGACCGCCCAGCCGGCCAGCAGCGCCCCACGGTGGAACCACCGCGTGTAGAGCCCGATCACGATCGCCGGCAGGGTCTGCAGGATCCAGACGCCGCCGAGCAGCTGCAGGTTTATCGCGAACTCCTTCGACAGCGCGAGCACGAAGACCAGCGCGCCGAACTTCACCACCAGCGACACGATCTTGCTCTGTCGCGCCTCCTGCTGCGGCGTCGCGTCAGGGTTGAGGAAGGCCGTGTAGACGTTGCGGGTCCACAGGTTGGCGGCCGCGATCGACATGATCGCCGCCGGCACCAGCGCCCCGATCGCGATCGCGGCGAAGCCGAGGCCGGCGAACCAGCTGGGGAACTCGTTCTCGAAGAGCTGCGGCACCGCCTGCTGCGGGTTGTCGACCTTCACCCCCGCCGCCACCGCGACGAAGCCGAGCAGGGCGAGCAGCCCCAGCAGGAAGGAGTACGCCGGCAGCAGCGCCGCGTTGCGCCGGATCACCGAGCGGGTCTTGGTCGACAGCGTGGCCGTGACCGAGTGCGGGTACATGAACAGCGCCAGCGCCGACCCGAACGCCAGCGTCGCG
>DASXRJ010000265.1:0-23196 GCA_036506675.1 Nocardioides sp.
GCCTCAGAGCTTGCGGAGGTGGCGCGACCGACGTTGATGCGCGTCGCCGATCCGACGCCGCGGGTCGAACTCCTTCGGGAGCGTCGGGCCGCCTATCACCGGGTCTTCAGCGCCCTGCGCCGGACCAACGAATGACACCGAGATTCGGGGGGCCCTTGAGGCATGGATCTGCTCGTTATGCCGCTGCCGGACGTCCTGGGGAGCCGAGACCGCCCCCTCGTGAGTCGATGGACAAGTCGATGGGCGACTGAAAAGGCGTCCAACAAATGTCCAGTGGCCATGTCCTGAGCCCTCGGTCGAGGTTCGGACATGGCCACTGGCCTGATGCTTCGGTGGAGCTGAGGGGACTCGAACCCCTGACCCCCTGCATGCCATGCAGGTGCGCTACCAGCTGCGCCACAGCCCCATCGCCCTGAATCACTTCCGGGCAACTTGCGGAATATTAGCCAACGCCGGGTCCGGATGCGAAATCGGGGTCCGGCGCGGTCAGGTTGTACGCCGCCAGCCGCCAGTGCTCGCGCGCGCCCGGCTCGGGATCGTCGGCCGTCAGCTCGATCCAGCCGCAGTTGTCGAGCCCCCGCAGGCCGGTGTCGGCGGTGGCCGGCCAGCCCAGGAAGTCGAGCAGCGCGACCTTCAGGGCGGCACCGTGACTGACCACGACGCCGGTCTCCCCCGGGGCCAGCTGGTCGTCGATCTCGTCGAGCGCGGGCCGGAACCGAGCCAGCACGTCGGCGGTCGTCTCGCCCCCCGGCACGGCTGAGAAACGGCCGGCGCGGAACTCGGCGTACTCGGTGGGAAAGCGGGCGGCGTACTGGTCCATGGTGAGACCGGTCCGCTCGCCCAGGGAGTACTCACGCAGCCGGGGGTCCGGTCGCGGCGTGAGCCCGCTGGCCTCGGCGACGTACTCGGCCGTCCGGGCCGCCCGAAGCAGGTCGGAGGACCACAGCAGTGCCGGCTGGTACGCCGCGACGTACGGCGCGACTCGCTTGGCCTGCAGGTGGCCGACCTCGTCGAGCTCGACGTCGGAGTGGCCCTGGCCGCGGCCGAGGAGGTTCCAGGCGGTCCGGCCGTGCCGGAGCAGGACCAGCCGCCTCATCGCTTGTGGGCGACGACGTCGGCGGGCAGCTCGATCAGCGGGCAGTCGCGCCACAGCCGCTCGAGGGCGTAGAAGGCGCGCTCCTCCTCGTGCTGCACGTGTACGACGACGTCGCCGTAGTCGATCAGCACCCACCGTCCGTCGCGCTCGCCCTCGCGCCGGATCGGCTTGGCCCCGATCTCGCGCAGCTTGTCCTCGACCTCGTCGACGATGGCCTTGACCTGGCGGTCGTTGCTGGCGCTGGCGAGCACGAACGCGTCGGTGATGGCCAGCTGCTCCGAGACGTCGAAGGCGGTGATCTGCTGGGCGAGCTTGTCGGAGGCCGCGCGTGCGGCGGCGTACACGAGCTCGAGGGCGTGGTCGGTGGCAGTCATTCAGGGTCCCCGTTCGAAGCGGAGCGAAGCGAGCATCCGGATGGGGTGATCATGATGCGGGTGCGCCTTCGGTCTGCGGGTAGAGGTCGTGCTTGGCGATGTACTGGACCACGCCGTCGGGGACGAGGTACCAGACCGGCTCGCCGCGGCGCTTGCGGTCGCGGCAGTCGGTGGAGGAGATGGCGAGGGCCGGGATCTCGACGAGGGTGACCCGGTCCTTCGGGATCGTGTCGAGCGTCGTGGAGTCCATGTCGTAGCCCGGGCGGGTACAGCCGACGAACCGCGCGAGCTCGAACAGCTCGTTCACGTCGCGCCAGGTGAAGATGTCGGCCAGCGCGTCGGCGCCGGTGATGAAGTACAGCTCGGCGCCCGGCATCTCCGCGCTCAGGTCGCGCAGCGTGTCGATCGTGTACGTCGGTCCCTCGCGGTCGATGTCGACCCGGGAGACCATGAAGCGGGGGTTGGCGGCCGTCGCGATCACCGTCATCAGGTAACGGTGCTCTGCCGGCGAGACCTCACGGTCGGACTTCTGCCAGGGGTCACCGGTCGGCACGAAGACGACCTCGTCGAGGTCGAACCACGCCTGCACCTCGCTGGCCGCCACCAGGTGGCCGTGGTGGATCGGGTCGAAGGTTCCGCCCATCACCCCGACCCGGCGTGGCCCCCGCGACGACACGCTCAGGAGTGCTCGCGTCCCGCGCCGAAGCTCAGCAGGCCGGCCAGCAGGAGCAGCAGGATGCCCAGGGCGATCCCGCCGACAACCCAGTGGTTGACGCCACCCGAGGTCTCAGCCTCGGCCGCCACGATCGAAAGGGTGCTCAACGACATGGCCGGAATCCTACCGGCAGGTCTAGCCGAGCACCGACCCGACGCCCACCAGGATGAGGTAGAAGCGCGTCACCCGTCCGACGAAGACCGTCGGGAGGAAGACCCACATCGGCATCTTCAGGGTGCCGGCGACCATCGCCAGCGCGAGCAGCGGGGGGACGCCGAGGAAGGCGGAGGCGAACATGATGGCGCCGGCGTACCACGGACGGCCGTGGATCCGGTCGTACCAGATCTGGTAGGACTGCCGCCATTTGCCCTTGGAGAGCTTCTTCTGGACCCACTCGCTCTCGAAGCTGCGGCGCGCGCCTTCGTACCAGATCAGCTTGCCGATGGTCTGTCCGCCACCCGCCGCCAGGGCGAGTACGACGGACCGCGCCGGCCCGACCTGGCTGGCCAGCACGCCCAGGTAGATCTCGATGTTGATCAGGGGGATGAGTGCGGATGCGACGCTGAGCCCGAACGTCGAGAGGACGACCGTCACGCGTCGACCCGCTGCGGAACCGGGATGCCCAACTGGAGCATCCAGCGCAGGGAGACGCACTTGAGCACGAGCAGCGCCACCGCGATGATCAGGCCGAGCCACCACCAGCCGGTGACGAGCAGCAGGATGGCGAACAGGCCGGAGTTGGCGGCCTTGCCGGGGCGCGACCAGTTCCACAGCCAGATCCGCCGGTCGACGGCGTAGAAGTAGTTGGGGCTGCGGATAGGCCAGGCCAGGAACGCCAGCGACAGGAACGCGTCGACCACCATGAACTCGAACAGGTAGACCGACACCGGGATCGCCATGATCGGGTGCAGCCACGCCAACCCGAGGTAGAAGCCGGCACAGTTGAGCCGGTCGCTGAGCATGTCGACCACGGCCCCGATCCGGGTCTCGCAGTCGCGCCAGCGGGCCACCTCGCCGTCGAGCGTGTCGCCCACCCAGTAGACGGCGAGTCCGATCACCAACAGGGTCAGGCTGTGCTGGTAGGCGCCCGCCAGGGAGAAGCCGAGTGAGATCAGCGTCCGGACGAAGGTGATCACCGTCGCCGGGGTGAGGAGCCTCTCCGCGGCCTGGTCGGCGTGAATGGGCCGGTCGTCGTGCATGAACAGGACGCTACCTGGTCACCACACGTCGAACGCCATCGCCAGTCCGGCGAGGATCGCGTAGCTCTGGAGCGTCCGGCCGAGCAGGATCGTGCCGCCGAAGACCCACGGGCGCATCTTCATCGCCCCGGCGACCGCGCCCATCACCAGGAGTGGGGGCAGGCCGACCAGTGCGGAGAGCAGCATCACCCCGGCCGAGGCCCACGGCCGGCCGTGGATCCGGCGCTGCCAGGTCTCGAAGCTGTCCTTGAACCGGCCGGACTCCAGCCGGCGCTTCATCCAGGGCAGGTCGAGAGAGCGGGCGGCACCGACGTACCAGAGGAGCTTGCCCAGCGTCTGGCCCAGGCCGGCGGCGATCGCGATCGGCCAGAGCTGGTCGCGGTCGACCTGGGTGGCAACCGCGGCGAGGTAGATCTCGGCGTTGAGGAGAGGGAGTACGCCGGCCGCGAAGGTGAACGCCAGGGTCACCAGGGCCGTTCTCACGACCTGAGGCTACCCGCGAAAGCATCAGCGGACGTGACCATTTCCGGTGACGACGTACTTGGTGCTGGTCATCTCGGGTAGACCCATCGGCCCGCGGGCATGCAGCTTCTGGGTCGAGATGCCGATCTCGGCGCCGAACCCGAACTCTCCACCGTCGGTGAAGCGGGTGCTCGCGTTGACGAGTACGGCGGCCGAGTCGACCGCCGCGGTGAAGGTCCGGGCGGCGTCCAGGTCCTCGGTGACGATCGCGTCGGTGTGCTGGCTGGAGTGCTTGCGGATGTGCCGGATCGCCTCGTCGAGGTCGGCGACGACGGCCGCGGAGATGTCGAGGCTGAGGTACTCGGTGTCGTAGTCCTCCTCGGTGGCCGGCACCACCCCGTCGTACTCGGCGAACTGCTCGTCGCCATGGATCGTCACGCCCTTGTCGGTGAGCGCGTCGATCAGGGTCGGCAGGAAGTCGTCTGCGATGTCGCGGTGCACGAGCAGGCTCTCGGCCGCGTTGCAGACGCTGGTGCGGTGGGTCTTGGCGTTGATGACGATGGCGAGCGCCTTGTCGAGGTCGGCGGCGCGGTCGACGTACACATGGCAGTTGCCGACGCCGGTCTCGATCACCGGGACCGTGGACTCCTCGACCACGCTGCGGATCAGGCCGGCGCCGCCGCGCGGGATGAGTACGTCGACCAGCCCGCGGGCGCGCATCAGCGCCTTGACGCTGTCGTGACCGTCACCCGGCACCAGCTGTACGGCGTCCTCGGGCAGCCCACTGGCCGCGACCGCCTCCCGGAGCGCGGCCACGATCGCCCGGTTGCTCTCGCGGGCGCTGCTGCTGCCGCGGAGCAGCACGGCGTTGCCGGACTTCAGACAGATGCCGGCCGCGTCGGCGGTGACGTTGGGGCGGGCCTCGTAGATCATGCCGACCACGCCGAACGGCACCCGCACCTGGCGCAGCTCCAGCCCGTTGGCCAGGGTGCTGCCGCGGACCACCTCGCCGACCGGGTCGGGCAGCCCGGCCACGTCTCTGAGGCCCTGGGCCATCCCCTCGATCCGGGCCTCGTCGAGCCGGAGCCGGTCGATGATGTTGGGCGGCGTACCCGACTTCTCCGCTCGGTGGATGTCCTCGTTGTTGGCCTTGAGGATCTCCTTGGCCTGCGCGACGAGGGCGTCGGCCATGGCTCGCAGGGCCGTGTCCTTGCGGTCGCGAGTGGCCAGCGCGAGCTCGTGACTCGCCTCGCGGGCCCGCTCCGCGGTGGTCTGGACGGCTGCCTCCACGCTCATATGCCGAGCGTAATCCGGCTCGTGTGACTGGCGGGAGGCGTCTCATCGGGGGCTGTGCTTCGTCGGCGATGGGGTCGGCCGGTCAGTGGCGGTTCGCCGGCCTCTGGTCCGGAGGACCCGCCACCGTCCAACCCGCTCTCCAGGCCTCCCCTCCGTTGGGCGATCGCCAGCGCGCACGCGAGTCCGCAGTCGGTCGGCCGGTCGGCCCAGCCGCGTTGCACCAGGATCCGGCCGACCGAGCCCGCCAGCCGGCAGGGCTCGAGCACCTGCTTCCAGCCCACGCGGATCGTGAGCGCGCCGTCGACCGCGCTGGCGAGGTCGCGATCCAGGTCCTGCCATCGATCCTTGGCCTCCTCGTGCCCGAGCCGGCCGTCGAGCTCGACGATCGTGTGGAGCTCGACGTACTCGACGTCTCGATACGTTGCTCCGTGGTCCCCTGCCACCCGGCGTTGGCGGACACCACGCGGCAGGCCGTGGGCGCGTTCGACCTCGCGGAGATAGCGGGCCTCGAGCACGGAGTAGGCACCGGACGCCACGTCCTGGAGCACGTCGAGCAGGAAGCGCCGGCGAGGCAGCCGGGTCCTGCGCTGCAGGCTCTCGACCAGCCGGTCCGCCGTCGTGTGGCCGGCCTGACAGGCGTCCGCGAGTACGGCGAGCGCCGCCGACTCGTCTCGCGCCTCCGAAGCGACCTGCACGAGAGCGTCGTCGACCCTGACCCTGGGCGGTGAGAGGTTCGCCTGGACTCGCTGGTCGTAGTGCTTGATCCTCGTCGCCCTGATCCAGGGCTGTGGATCCGGATGCCGGCTGGACGCGACGACCACGTGCACGCTCTCCTCTGCACCGCCCTCGCCCGCGCTCCGCACCCCGAACGCCTGGAGCGCGGAGCGGCCCGCCAGCGCGGCTGGCCAGTGGAAGAGAACCGCCGCCCACCTCCGTTGGGGCCCAGACAGCGGCCCGGTGTGGTCGATGTACACGCCCTCCGCGACGCGAGCCCACTCCCTGCGACGCAGCATCCGCTCAATGTCGTTGTCCGTGCCCCCAGCCGCGAGGACCTGGCGCCGGCTGATCACGCCGTCCTGTTGCCTCAGCATGCGCGCGACCGCCAGCTCGTCCATGCGGCCACTCTGCGGGGCGCGGGCGACAAGTCGGCCGACTTCAGGTGAGCTTGTGGAGAGACCCAAGCTCGTCGGGGCCTGTGGATGGTTCTTGGCCCGCCCACCCGCTCGATCTCCCGACCGCCCACCGGCTCGATCACCCGCCCACGGCCCGTTCGATCGGCGGAGGTTCGCCGGCCTCTGGTCCGGAGGACCCGCCATCGTCGACCGACCGCGTCAGCCGGGCTCGGAGCTGCCGGCCAGGCAGCCGGGCTCGAGCTCGCGTCGTACGACGCCGTCGTGGTCTCGGTCGGCACCAACGACGCGGCGCCGTGGAAGCGGGCGACCGACTTCGAGTCGGTCGTCGCCGAGTTCGTGGCGTCGCGGCCGGGCGTCGCCTGGGTCTTCGTGCGCAGCCCGGGAGTGGAGGAGTCGCGGAACTCCGGCAGCGGCGACCGCACCAACCGCGAGCTGGCCGAGTACGCCGATGTCGCGGCCGCGCTGTTCACCGGGGCCGGCGGCGAAGTGATCGATGCTCCGGCATTGCTGAACGAGCTCGGGCCGGCCGCGTTCACCGACGACGGGGTACACCTCACCGCCGCGGCGTACGACGTGCTGATCCCCGAGCTGGCCCGCGCCTGCCACACGAATACGCGAACGCCCCGCCACCACGAGGGTGACGGGGCGACCGAGCGAAACGAGTGAGGCGTCAGCCCTTGCGCTGGTTGACCTCGTCGGTCAGCGCCGGCAGGACCGTGTGCAGGTCGCCCACCACGCCGAAGTCGACGAGCTCGAAGATCGGGGCCTCTTCGTCCTTGTTGACGGCCACGATGGTCTTCGAGGTCTGCATGCCGGCGCGGTGCTGGATCGCACCGGAGATGCCGGCGGCGACGTACAGCTGCGGCGACACGGTCTTGCCGGTCTGGCCGATCTGGAACGAGTGCGGCTTCCAGCCGGAGTCGACCGCGGCCCGCGAGGCACCGACGGCCGCACCGAGCGAGTCGGCCAGCGCGTCGACCGGGTCGAAGTTGCCGCCGGTACCGCGACCACCGGCGACCACGATCGCGGCCTCGGTGAGCTCGGGACGGCCGGTCGACCGGCGCGGCTCGGACGCCACGATCTGGGCCAGCTTGGCCGCGTCGGAGATCGACGCGGCGAACTCCTCGACCGCGCCGGCGCCGGCGGCCTCCTGCGGGGCAGCGGAGTTGGGCTTGACCGTGATGACCGGCGTGCCCTTGGTGACCTTGGCGTTGACGGTGTAGTTGCCGGCGAACACCGACTGCGTGGTCACCGGGCCCTCCTGTACGTCGACCGCGTCGGTGATCAGACCGGAGTCGATCTTGACCGCAAGCCGGCCGGCGACCTCCTTGCCCTCGAACGAGGAGGAGATCAGGACCGCGGCGGGCGAGGTCTTCTCGACCAGCTGCTGCAGCGCCTCGGCCTTCGGGGCGACGAGGTAGCCCTTGATCGCGGCGTCGTCGACGACGTACACCTTCTCGGCGCCGAACTTGGCCAGCGCCGCGGCGGCCGCCGTACCCTGCGCGGCCGGGCCGATGAAGACCGCGGACGGCTCACCGAGGCGGCGCGCGATCGTCAGCAGCTCGTTGGTGGTCTTGCGGATGGTGCCGTCGACGTGGTCGACGAGAACGAGAACTTCAGACATGTGGCAGCGCTCCTCAGATGAACTTCTTCGACGCGAGGAACTCGGCCAGCGCCTTGGCGCCCGAGCCGTCCTCGTCGGTCACGATCTCGCCGGCGGTGCGCGGCGGGCGGGCCGTGGTCTCCTGGACCGCGGTCCAGGCGGCCGACAGGCCGACCTGGCCGGCGTCGACTCCGAGGTCCGCCAGCGTCAGCGTCTCGAGCGGCTTCTTCTTGGCCGCCATGATGCCCTTGAACGACGGGTAGCGAGCCTCACCGGTCTGGTCGGTCACCGAGAGGACGACCGGCAGGGTGGCACCGATGACCTCGGTCGCGGTGTCGCCGTCGCGCTTGACGCGGATCTGGTCGCCCTGGGTCTCGACCACCGAGGCGAAGGTGACCTGCGGGAGGCCGAGCCGCTCCGCGAGCATCGCGGGTACGACGCTCATGCCACCGTCGGTCGACGTCATGCCGCAGACGATCAGGTCGGCAGCACCGGCCTTCTTGATCGCCTCGGCGAGGACCAGCGAGGTGGCGGGCGCGTCGGAGCCGGCGATCGCGTCGTCGGCGACGAGGAGACCCTTGTCGACGCCCATCTGCAGCGCCTTGCGTACGGCGTCCACGGCCTGCTCCGGCCCGATGCACACCGCGGTGACCTCGGAGCCTTCGTTCTTCTCGGCGATCTGGAGCGCCTGCTCGACGGCGTACTCGTCCAGCTCGGAAAGGAGTCCGTCGACGCCCACGCGGTCGACGGTGTTGTCCGACTCGAACCGCCGGTCCGCGGTCGCGTCGGGCACGTACTTCACACAGACAACAATGTTCATGGTGGTGTGGCCGGAAGGCCCCTCCTGTGCACTCGATGTGTTTCGTGAGGCTACTTGCTGGTGCGACCCTTGCGTAACCGGTCCAGAGGTGTGCTCCCTCACAGAGTCGCTTCGATCACAGCGAGGGCCCCCGGGCTCTCACCAGGACGATGACAACGGCCCGCCCCGGCACGCGGGACGGGCCGTCGATCAGCCGTTGTACGACGCGGTCACGGGCGAGCGACGCGCTCGAGAATCCGCCCGATCACCAGCCAGATCACGGCCGCCAGTCCCCAGTTGGCGAGCGCGTCCTTGGTGTCGGAGTTCTTGCCGACGAAGTCGAAGAGGCCGTTATCGCGAGAGAACACCCCGAAGTCGAGCTTGTCGCCCGTCTCAACGATGAACTTGTAGAGGGAGTTCGCCGAGTTGGTGCCGGCGCCCTGGAGCGCGATCAGCAACGCTCCGGCGGCCAGCACCAGGGCGAACACGACACAGACGATCCAGACGATCTGGGCGACCCGGTTGCGGATGGCGTTGGTGTCCACGCTCGACATGTTGGCTGCCCTTCGGGTCGTGGTTTGTGCGGTCTCTTCCGCATCGGTCTTGTCGGCCACGGTCATTCCTTCACTTTGCAGGTGCTCCCCGGCGTAACCGTAGCCTGATTTCAGGCGCCCTTGAACTGTGCCTTTCCGGGTCCGTTGTCCACGAACGAGGTCATGCCGATCGTCCGGTCCTCGGTCGCGAAGAGGGCGGCGAACTGCTGACGCTCGATCTCGAGGCCGGTCTCCAGGTCGACCTCGAGGCCGCGGTCGATCGACTCCTTCGCCGCCCGGACGGCGTACGACGCGGCGCCGGTGAACTGGCCGGCCCACCCGCGCGCGGCGTCGTACACGCCCTCGGCGGGGACGACCTTGTCGACCAGGCCGATCGCCAGCGCCTCCTCGGCCTTCACGAACCGGCCTGTGAAGATGATGTCCTTGGCCTTGCTCGGGCCCACTAGCCGGGTCAGCCGCTGGGTGCCGCCGGCGCCGGGGATGATCCCGAGCAGGACCTCGGGCTGACCGAGCACGGCGTTGTCCGCGGCGATCCGGACGTCGGCGCAGAGCGCGAGCTCGCAGCCGCCGCCCAGCGCGTAGCCGGTGATGGCCGCGACGACCGGCTTCGGGATCTTGGCGACCGCGGTCAGCGACGACTGCAGCCCGCCCGAGCGCTTGACCATGTCTGTGTAGGACATCTCGGCCATCTCCTTGATGTCCGCCCCGGCGGCGAAGACCCGCTCGCCGCCGTACACGATGACGGCCTTGACGTCGTCGCGCTGGGTGGCTTCCGCGGCGGCGGCCCGGATCTCCTCCTGGACCTGCTCGTTGAGTGCGTTCATCTTCGGACGGTCGAGTCGGATCGTGCCGATCCCGTCGGCCACCTCGAGACGGACGAATTCACCCATGACACGCTCCTAGTCGTTCGGTTCCGGTTGCGGACTGCCGCGTGAGGCATTCTGCCGCGACCCGATCTCACCGCGCGGGCCGGTGCCAGAATGGCGGGTGTGATCGACGTGCTCGCGTTTCCCGAGCTGCACCTCAAGCCGGCCTCCGACCGGGGTGATGGGGACTTCGAGCTGTCGACTCCCGAGGGAGAGGTCATCGCGGTGGTCTCCGCCGACTCGCGGGTGCGCGATCACGCGGCCCCGATCGACCGGCACGCGACGCCGCGGACGGCCTTCGAGGTGCGTACGCCGACCGGAGCGCTGCTGATGACCTGCGTGCAGTCGCGCGGGCGAGGCCACCGGCTGCGCATCGAGGTGGCGCTGGCCGACGGTACGACGATCGGCTCGGTGTCGGGCGGTGGACTGTCCCTGCTCCGCCGCTACCGGCTGACCCTGGACGCCCCCGGCGACGTCGTGGTCGGCGACCTGGTGTCGCCCGCGACCGGCCGGTTCGACCTGCTCGGCCCGGCCGAGGAGGACTGGGGTCACACCGACGTCCTCGCCCGCTTCCTGCGTGAGGCGGACCGGCCGTTCGAGGTCACCGGTGCGATGACCCACGAGTTCGCGCTCGCCTTCGCCCCGGGGGCGCCGGCCCGGGCCAGGCTGCTCACGCTCGCCGCACTGCTCGGTTGGGAGCGGATCCGGCTCACCTGAGCGGCGGAACCGGCGTCCATGCACCCCACGACCCTAGGGTCGAAATGGCGTTCGCGCCGCACCGCCACCCCAGTTCGGACCACCCGAAGGGCGCATTGCTGCCCGTGCTGCCCGCGGTTAGCGTGCTTGGGGGGTTCCCTCGAAAGGCGGTCCGATGACCATGTCGAAAGTCAGCTTCCCTCTCGGTCTACCCAAGCGACTCAGACTGCTGGTCTGTGGCGTGATGATCGCGGTCGCCCCGGCGGCAGCTCTCTCGTTCACACCCGGCTCGGCGGTCGGGGCCGATCCCGCGGCCGGAGTGTCCGCCCGGCCGACGTTCACGTCGCCGGCGGCCTTCGACAAGTCGAAGCCGCTCACCCAGCTGGCCGCGGAGCAACGCCGGGCCACGGAACCGCGGATGCGCCCCGAGCGAGGCGCCGGCGCCGACCGGGCCGACGGCAGCCACGCGCCGGACGCCGCCCTCCAGTCGTCCGTCAGTACGGCGTCGATCCCCGGGACGATCGCGAACTTCGAGGGGCTCAACAACGACGACAACTTCGCCGCGTTCGGCTTCCGGGTCAACCCACCCGACCCGATCGGCGACGTAGGGCCCAACCACTACGTCGAGATGGTCAACCTGACCTTCGCGGTCTTCAGCAAGAGCGGGACGAAGCTGCTCGGCCCGGTCCCCACCGGAGCGCTCTGGTCGGGGTTCGCGGTCGATGAGTGCACCGATCCCTCCGGCGACGGGATGGTGCTCTACGACCAGATCGCGGACCGCTGGATCCTCTCGCAGTTCACGACCCGGGGCATCGACTATCCCGACGAGCCGCTGAACCAGTTCTACAACTGCGTCGCGGTGTCGACGAGCGGCGACCCGACGGGCTCTTACTACCGCTACGCGTTCAGCACGGGCTACAACTTCCCGGACTACCCGAAGCTCAGCGTGTGGAAGGACTCTTACGTCATCACGACGCGCGAGTTCGGCATCGAGGACCCGAACATCTACGGCATCGGCGTCTACGGCCTCGAGCGCAGCAAGATGATCGAGGGCCTGCCCAACGCACGTTCGGTCGGGTTCCTGCTGAGGGACGGCGTCGTACCTCTCAACCTCATCGGCGACGGGCTGCTGCCGGCCGATCTCGACGGGAGGACCAAGCCGAAGGCCGACGCCCCCATCCCCATCGTGGGTACCCAGGACGACAACTACGGGTACGGCGCGCCCTTCGACGCCCTCAACATCTGGGAGCTGCTGGTCAAGTGGCACTCGACGCCGACGGCGTCGCTCACGTTCAAGGCCCAGCTGCCGGTGGCGCCGTTCGACTCCGACTTCCCCTGCTCGCCGACCTCCCGCGACTGCCTGCCGCAGCCGGGCATCAGTGACCCGAACCAGTACCTCGACGTCCTCTCCTATCGACAGCGACCGACCTGGCGCCTGGCCTACCGCAACCGGGGCACCTACGAGTCGATGGTGACCAGCCAGTCGGTCGAGGCGGCACCCGGCCAGGCCGGCATGAGGTGGTATGAGATCCGGAGGGTCGGGTCGACGTACAGCCTCTACCAGCAGGGCACCTACGCCCCGGCCGACGGCGTACACCGCTGGATGGGCTCGGCCGCGGCCGACCGGTTCGGCAACATCGCGATGGGCTACAGCGTCGTCGACGCGGTTTCGGTCTATCCGGGGATCCGCTACACCGGCCGGCTCGTCGGCGACCCGCTCGGTCAGCTGACTCTGGGTGAGGGAACCATCGTCGACGGCTCGGGCGCCCAGACGACCCTCAACTCACGGTGGGGCGACTACACATCGCTGAACCTCGACCCGGTGGACGACTGCACGTTCTGGTACCTCAACGAGTACTACACGGCCGCGGGGCAGGCCGCCGGGACCAACCGGTGGCAGACCCGGATCGCGAGCTTCAAGCTGCCAGGCTGCTGAGGGAGCCGTAGCGATCGGCGGTCTGCGGGGCAGACCGCCGATCGCTCGCCTCAGGTGGCTCCGGTTGGTCAGAAGGTGATGCCGCGGGCGGCGAACCGCTCCTTGACCACGGTGGCGGCGGCCTGACCGTCGCGCGCGAGCGCCTTGTCGTAGGTCGCCTTCGCCGCCGCCGAGAACGACGTGTCGGGCGCGAAGTCGAACTGCGCGTCGATGAAGGTGGTGTCCCAGTCGCGGGTGGTCAGGCCGAGGCTGCCGGCGTACGCCTTGCGGATCTCCCAGAGGGCCTGGCTCCAGATCTGGCCGTCGTAGTGCACCTCGCCCTTGCGGGTGGCGACGGTGATGTTCTTGTCGAAGCGGCGGATGCAGTGCGGCGCGTTGGTGTACGA
Organism: Nocardioides sp.; assembly: GCA_036506675.1. Taxonomy (GTDB): domain Bacteria; phylum Actinomycetota; class Actinomycetes; order Propionibacteriales; family Nocardioidaceae; genus Nocardioides. The sequence goes on from DASXRJ010000265.1 coordinate 13,116, forward strand.
CGTCGCGTCCCAGTCCATCGGGCAGGCCTCCTCAGCCTTGACCGGCCAGCCGTACTGCTCGGCCGCGTCGAGCCCGACCGTCACGGCGAGGTAGTCGCCGAACGCCTCGCCGATCGAGCCGGCGTCGAGGCTGCCGCCGTACCCGGGGACCTGGCTCTGGTGCACCGCGTGGCCGTACTCGTGCACGATCACCTCGGCATCCTCGGCGTCGTCGACCCCGCCCTTGCCGAGGCGGATCCGGTAGGGCTTGTCGGTCTGGTAGGAGTTGTCGCCGCCGAACTGGTCGATCTTGACGTCGAACTGCTGCTTGACGATTGCCGGCAGCGTCGAGCCGAAGCCGAGCGACTGGAGGTACTCCTGCGCCTGGTTGACCCAGAAGTAGCCCATCACCTGCTCGAACTGGTCGTCGTGCCGGTCGTAGAAGAACGAGTTCGTCGCGGAGTACGCCGGCGTACCGGTGCTCGACTCGACGTTGGCCCACAAGCCCGACAGGTGGCCGGAGCCGTCGAGGTTGCGGAGCTCGACGGTGGCGTACTCGCTCGCGGGTACGGCGGTCGCGGAGTCCTTCTGGTCGGTCAGCGACTGGTCGCCGCTGGACTGCACGGGGTTGACCATGAACACGCTGGCCGTGCCGGTCGATGTGCCCGGGGTGGGCTTGGTGGCGCCGGTCGGGCCGGCCACGGTGACCGCCACGGCCGTCCCCATGACCAGGGCGCCGACGGCGGCGGAGCTGACGCAGAACATTGTCCGGATATGCACGGGTCCTCCTGGAACGGTTACGACCGGATGGCCGAAAACTCGGACAGTTTCTCCCGGAACTTCCCCGGCGCGCCAGGCTTTGGCCCGGATTCGCCGCGAGCCGACCGGCGGGCCGCCGACGGGGTCGCCGACGGGGCCGCCGACGGGGCCGCCGACGGGGCCGCCGACGGGGCCGCCGACGGGGCCGCAGCCGCCGTACCCGGATGCGCCACAATGGCGACCGTGACACCGGGAATGTGGCAGTACGAGGGAGAAGTGGCCGAGGTCTGGCCGGGACGGAACTATCCGCTCGGGTCGACCTGGTCGGAGGAGTCGACGAACTTCGCGGTCTACGCACCGCGGGCGGCGTCGGTGTCGGTCTGTCTCTTCGACGACGCCGGAGCCGAGACCGAGCACGTGCTGACCGAGCGCGCGCTCGGCGTCTGGCATGGCGCGATCCCGGGCGTCGCGGTCGGCACCCAGTACGGCTACCGCGCGGACGGGCCCTGGCAGCCCGACCACGGGCTGCGCTTCAACCGGAGCAAGCTGCTGCTCGACCCCTACGCGCTGGCGGTCAGCGGCGACCTGACCAACGACCCGGCCGCGTTCGGCTACCAGTTCGACGCGCCCGAGCTGCCGAACACCGACGACTCGGCGCCGTACGTGCCGCGCAGCGTGATCGTCGACCCGCAGTTCGACTGGGGCGACGACCAGCCGGCGTACCGGCGCTGGCGCGACACGGTGATCTACGAGCTGCACGTCAAGGGCATGACCGAGCTCCACGACCGGGTGCCGGAGGACCTCCGCGGCACGTACGCCGGCCTCGCGACCCCCGCCGTACTCGACTACCTGCACGACCTCGGCATCACCGCCGTCGAGCTGATGCCGATCCACCAGTTCTACTCGGAGCCCGCGCTGCTCGAGCGCGACGTCGTCAACTACTGGGGCTACAACTCGGTCGGCTACTTCGCGCCGCACAACGCCTACTCCTCCTCCGGTGACCGCGGCGAGCAGGTCACCGAGTTCAAGGCGATGGTCAAGGCGTTCCACGAGGCCGGGATCGAGGTGATCCTCGACGTCGTCTACAACCACACCGTCGAGGGCGGACCGCTCGGCCCGACCCTCAGCTTCCGCGGGCTCGACGACCTCGGCTACTACCAGCGCGTCCTCGACGACCACGGGGTGCCGGTGCTGCCGGACGTCTACTGGGACGTCACCGGCTGCGGCAACACGGTGGACGCCACCCACACCCAGTCGCTGCGGCTGATCCTCGACTCGCTGCGCTACTGGGTCAACGAGATGCACGTCGACGGGTTCCGCTTCGACCTGATGTCGGCGCTGACCCGCACCAACCAGGGCGTCGACATGGGCAGCCACCTGCTCACCGCGATCGGGCAGGACCCGGTGCTGCGGCACGTCAAGCTGATCGCGGAGCCGTGGGACGCGTCGATGGACGGCTACCGGCTCGGCGAGTACCCGCCGCCGTGGGTGGAGTGGAACGACCAGTACCGCGACACCATCCGCGACTTCTGGCGCGGGCAGGGCGACATCCGGGCGGTCGCGACGCGGCTGGCCGGCTCGTCGGACCTGTACGCCGACGACGGGCGATCGCCGTACGCGTCGGTCAACTTCGTGACCGCTCACGACGGCTTCACGCTGCGCGACCTGGTCTCCTACAACGAGAAGCACAACGAGGCCAACGGCGAGGACAACCGCGACGGCACCGACAACAACCGGTCCTGGAACTGCGGGGTCGAGGGCGACACCGACGACCCCGACGTACTCGCGATCCGGCATCAGCTGGCGGCCGGGCTGATGGCGACGCTGTGCCTGTCCAACGGCGTACCGATGATCACCGCCGGCGACGAGCGCGGCCGCACCCAGGGCGGCAACAACAACCCCTACGGCCAGGACAACGAGACCTCGTGGGTCGACTGGCAGGCCGACAACGCGTGGCTCGACGTCTACGAGATCACCAAGACCGCGCTCCGGCTGCGTCGCGAGCACCCCGCGCTGCGCCAGCGGCACTGGTTCGAGGGGCGGCCGGCCATGGAGGGCGGGCCGAAGGACCTCGTCTGGCTGCACCCGACCGGGCGCGAGATGACCGGCGACGACTGGGCCGACACCGGCCTCGACACGATCGGCATGTTCGTCTCGGGCTCGCCGCTGCGCGCCCCCGGCCCCCGCGGCGAGCAGCAGATGGACTCGTCGTTCCTGATCTGGCTCAGCGCGTCGGCCGAGCCGGTGCCGATCACGCTCGTCGACAACCAGTGGGTGCACACCGGCGAGGTGGTGCTGTCGACCGACCCCGACCACCCGGCCGGCAGCCCGGTCAAGGTCGGCGACACCCTCGAGCTCGCCCCCCGCAGCGTGCTGGTGTTCCGCGAGACGTGAGTCGGGTACGTCGGGGTCCGCTGGACGCCGGGGTAGTCCGTGACGAAACTGCTACCGATCCCGGCTCCTGACTAGCAGGAACGTCACGGACTACCCCGGCGCTACCCCAGCATTACCCCGATTTCGCCTGGTCCAGGCCGATCGAGCGACGGAACTCCTCGACGCCCTCGACCTCGAGCGGGTGCTCCCCGCGGACGAAGTGGTCGGGTGACAGGGCGAGCAGCTGTACCTCGGCGAGCTCGCCGGGACGCCGCTGCAGCCGTTGTACGCCGTTGTCGCGGTAGCCGACCTTGCGGCTGACCGCCAGCGACGCCGGGTTGTCGAGGAAGGCACCCGAGGTCACCTCGGCGCCGTCGAGGTGGTCGAAGACGAGCGCGCAGATAGCCCGGCGCATCGCGGTACCGATGCCCTTGCCCTGATGGGGCAGGCCGAGCCAGGAGCCGGTCTCGCCGGTCCGGGTGACCAGGTAGTTCTTGGTCTCGAAGCCCTGCGTCCCGACCAGCACGCCGTCGTACCAGACGCCGAGGTTGAGGATCCAGGCCTCGGGCGAGAAGGTCGCGCGGGTGCGCCAGTGGTACTGCGCGGTGTTGCGGGCCAGCTGGTCCTTGGGCGCCATCGACCACGGGAAGTAGAACGGCATCTGGTCCTCGGCGTGGATGCCTCCGACGGCCAGGTCACACAGTGCGGGCAGGTCGTCGTCGGTGATGCCGCGCAGCTCGAGCGGTCCGGCGGTCACCCGCAGGCCCAGCATCGGCAGCACATCACGCAAGGTCGTGGCGGGCGTCGTCATGCGTTAAGTCTGGAGACCCGCCCGGACGGCCTCAACTCAATACCCGGGCGTGTCGGGAGCTCAGTCGCGGCGGCCGAGCCACTCGAAGCAGTGCTCGGGACGACCGGTCGTGCCGTAGCGCAGGGTCAGCCGGACCCGGCCGTCGCGGGCCAGGTCGGAGAGGTAGCGCTGCGCGGTGGCCCGCGAGACGCCGGTGGCCTCGGCGACCTCGATCGCGGTGAGCGCGTCGTCGGCCGAGCGGAGCACCTCGCTGATCGCCTCTGAGGTGACCGGCGAGCGGCCCTTGCGGGTGGTGGCGGTCGGCGAGTCCGCCGTACGCAAGGCCTGCAGGGCGCGGTCGACGGCCGTCTGGTCGAGGTGTACGTCGTTCGCGAGCAGCCGCCAGAACCGGCGGAACGCGTGCAGCCGCTCGACCAGCACCGAGGGCGGGAACGGCTTGAGCACGTAGTTGACCGCGCCGGCGGCGATCACCCGGCGTACCGATCCCGAGTCCTCGGCGGCGCTGACCATCATCACCGCGGCGCCGAGCCGGCCGATGATCGCGGAGCCCGCGGCGTCGGGGAGGTACTCGTCGAGCAGCACCAGGTCGGGGTGCAGCTCGTCGGCCATCCGCACCGCCTCAGCGGCCGTGTGGGCGGTCCCGACCACCTCGAAGCCGTCGGCCTGCGCGACGTACGCCGCATGCACCTGGGCCACTCGGAAGTCGTCGTCGACGACGAGGACGCGGATCATCGGCTCTCGCTCTCCTGACTCGCCCGGTCCGTGAAGACGCCGCGCAGCCGGGCCTCGAACGACGCGCCCTGCCCACCGTCAGGCCCGTCGTGACCGGGGTCGGCGAGCCGGACGTCTCCCCCGTGCCCGCGGGCGGTGTGCCGGGCCAGGGCCAGCCCGATGCCGTGCCCGGCGCGGTCGCCGGCGCGGGTGCTGAACCCGTGGTCGAAGACCTGGTCGGCGTGCTCGGCCGGTACGCCGTCGCCGCTGTCGACCACGTGTACGACGAGGTCCGGACCGTCGGAGAGCAACGAGACCTCCAGCCAGCGCGGCGTACGCCGGCCTTCCGCCGCCGCCCGGATCGCGTTGTCGAGCAGGTTGGCGACCACGGTGACCGTGTCGAGCGGCTGGGTGAGCCGGCCCTGCAACCAGGTCGCGTCGGCGACCCGCAGCGTCACCCCCGCCTCGGAGGCCGCGGCGGCCTTGGCGGCCAGCAGCCCGGCGAGATAGGGGTCGTCGACGCCGGACACGGAGGTGGCCGCGTCGCTCAGCTCGGTGAGGTAGGTCTGCGCCTCCGCGACGTCGCCGTGGTGAAGCATCCCGGTCAGGGCGTGCAGCCGGTTGCTGTGCTCGTGGGCCTGGGCGCGCAGGGCGTCGCTGAGCGCCCGGGTGGCCTCCAGCTCGCGGGCCAGCTCGTCGAGGTCGGAGCGGTCGCGCAGGATCAGGACGGTGCCGAGGTCGCGCTCGTCGCGCTCCACCGTCAGCCGAGTCGCCACCACGACCCGGCCGCCGACGACGCGCAGGGCGCCGGCCGGAGCGGGCTCCTGGGCGAACAGCTCCAGAACCTCCTCGTCGACTCCCGACTCGGCGATCGCCTGACCGCGCACCAGCTCCCGGCCCAACAGCCGGGTGGCCTCCGGGTTGGAGACCGTCACCCGTCCGGCGTGGTCGACGGCGACGATCCCGTCGCGTACGCCGCCCAGCACAGCCGCGTGCTCGCGCAGGAGGTCGGCCATCTCCTCCGGCTCCAGCCCCAGCGTCGTACGCCGGAGCCGGCGGGCCAGGGTGACCGCGCCGGCCAGCCCGACGGCCAGCGGCGCCAGCGCCACCAGGCCGAGAAGAACGACCAGCTTGGTGGTCTCGGCGTCCAGCTCCGAGGTGGCGATGCCGACGCTGACCTCGCCGACGATGGTCCCGTCCGCGGTCCGCAGCGGCACCTTGCCGCGTGCGGAGTAGCCGAGGGTGCCCTTCTCGATGGCGACCACCTCGTGGCCACCCAACGCCTCCTCGGGACTGGTGCTGACCCGCTGACCGACGTTGGCCGGCACCGGATGGCTGTAGCGGATCCCCTGGTCGTCGGTGACCACGACGTACAACGCCTCGGTCCGCACCCGGACGCTCTCGGCCCAGCGCTGCACCGGTCCGGACGGGTCCGGAGGGCCCGTTAGTACGGCGTCGGCTAGGCCCGGCGAGGCCGCCACGCTGCGGGCGATGGCCAGCGCCCGCTGCTCGTACTGCTTCTCCAGGTCATGGCGCAGCACCGCCGACGAGGCCGCCAGCGACACCAGCACGACGAGCGTGAGCAGCAGCGCCAGGGCCACCACGGCCTGGGTGCTCAGCGCCAGTCGGCGCGCTCGTCGGGACCCCACCATCCTGTGAGCATAGGCCCGACTCGCGGCCTCACAGCGCCGATGAGCACAACGCGCAGAACGCCGTTTGTGCGGGGATCGGCCACAACTGGCGCAAGGCTGGTGACGGCCGTCACGCCGCCCTTACGGTCCTGCGTCATGACCCAGATCACATCTCGAACGGAGCCGGTGGCGATCTCCCTGCGTGGTGCCACCAAGCGCTTCGCGACCAAGAGCGGTACGCCGTTCACCGCCATCCGCGACGTCGACCTCGACGTCGCGCCGGGCGAGTTCGTCTCCATCGTGGGCCCCACCGGCTGCGGCAAGTCGACCACGCTCTCGCTGGTCTCCGGCCTCGAGCCGGCCTCGCAGGGCACGGTGGTCGTCGACGGTCGACCGGTGGCCGGCATCCCGGACGGGGTCGGCTACATGTTCCAGGCCGACGCCGTACTCCCCTGGAAGAACGTGCTCGACAACGTCGGCCTCGGGCTGCGCTACCGCGGCGCCGGCCGGGCCGAGGCGCACGCCAAGGCCCGCGAGTGGATCGAGCGGGTCGGCCTGACCGGCTTCGAGGACCGCTACCCCCACCAGCTCTCCGGCGGCATGCGCAAGCGGGTCGCGATGGCCCAGACGCTGATCACCGAGCCGTCGCTGCTGCTGCTCGACGAGCCGTTCGGCGCGCTCGACGTACAGACCCGGGAGCTGATGCAGGACGAGCTCCTGGACCTGTGGTCCGGGACCGGCGCGGCCTGCTTGTTCGTCACCCACGACCTGACCGAGGCGATCAGCCTGGCCGACCGGGTCGTCGTGATGACCGCCGGCCCGGCGACCGTCAAGAGCATCGTCCCGATCGACCTGCCGCGGCCCCGCCGGGTCGAGGACATCCGGCTCACGCCGGAGTTCACGGAGCTGTACCGGACCGTCTGGGACAGCCTCCGCGAGGAAGTCGAGATCACCCGTACCCGAGGAGCCTCCCGTGTCGCTTGATGCCGCCCCCGTGGCCGCCGCCGTGCCAGTGGCCACGACCACCGACAAGCCGGTACGCCGGCGCAACCGCAACTTCCGCGTGAAGGTGTACGCCGCCCGACTGGTCCTGGTCGCGTTCTGGCTCGGCTCCTGGGAGCTGGCCGCCCGCACCGTGATCGACCCGTTCTTCTACTCGATGCCGTCGAAGATCTGGGACAAGCTCGTCACCTGGTTCACCGAGGGCACCTCGATGGGGTCGATCTGGGAGAACATGTCCGTCACCCTCGAGGAGGCCGTCCTCGGGTTCGTCACCGGCGTCATCGGCGGTGTGGTGCTCGGCGTGCTCCTGGGCAGGTCGCGGTTCACCGCGGAGGTGCTGGCGCCGTTCATCAAGGGCGCCAACGCGATCCCCCGCATCGTGCTCGCGTCGCTGTTCGTGGTCCTGTTCGGCTTCGGGCTGACCTCGAAGGTCGCCACCGCCTTCGTGCTGGTCTTCTTCGCGGTGTTCTTCAACTCCTTCCAGGGCGCCCGCGAGGTCGACCGGGTGCTGATCGACAACGCACGCATCCTCGGCGCCGGCCGGTGGCAGCTGATGAGGTCGATCGTCCTACCCAGCGCGACCTCGTGGATCCTCGCAAGTCTTCACGTGGCGTTCGGCTTCGCGCTGATTGGCGCCGTGGTCGGTGAGTTCCTGGGCGCCGACCGAGGCATGGGGCTGCTGATCGTGCACGCCAAGAACAACTTCGACACCGCCGGTGTCTTCGCCGGAATGGTCGTGATCACGGTCATGGCCCTCGCCGCCGAGTGGCTGATCACCAAGCTCGAACGTCGGCTCACCAGCTGGCGCCCACCGGCGGAGTCCACCGCATCCGGCATCTGACCTGACCGATCCCTGTCAGCGCGAAACCCATCCCCGCAAGAAGCCCCGCAAAGAGAAGGAACAGCTATGTCCATCACCACCCGGCGGGTTGCCGCCACCGCACTGGCTGCCGTGGCCGCCGCCGCCAGCCTCACCGCCTGCCAGAGCTCTGCTTCGGAGGGTGACGGCTCCGACCACCCGAAGATGACGATCATGGTCGGCGGCATCGACAAGGTCATCTACCTGCCGGCCAAGCTCACCGAGCAGCTGGGCTACTTCGAGGACTCCGGTGTCGAGGTGGACCTGAAGGACGAGCCGTCCGGTGCCGACGCCGAGACCATGCTGCTCGCCGGCCAGGTCGACGCGGTGGTCGGGTTCTACGACCACTCGATCACGCTGCAGGCGAAGGGCAAGTGCGTGGAGAGCGTCGTACAGCTCGCCAAGGTGCCGGGTGAGGCGGAGGTCGTGGGGAACGACTCCGGCATCGCGAGCGGGGCGGACTTCAGCGGCAAGAAGATGGGCGTCACCTCGCCGGGCTCGTCCACCGACTACCTGACCCAGTACCTCGCGACCAAGAACGGCGTGTCCACATCCGACTACACCACCGTCGCGGCAGGCGCCGGGTCGGACTTCATCGCCGCGCTGCAGAACCACGCCATCGACGCCGGGATGACCACCGATCCGACGATCGCCACCATGGAGAAGATGGGCCTGGGCTCGGTGCTGCTCGACATGCGCACCGAGGAGGGGACCAAGGCGGCACTGGGTGGCCTCTACCCGGCCGCCAGCCTGTACACCGACTGCGACTATGCCGAGAAGAACCCCGAGACGGTGCAGAAGGTGGTCTCGGCCTTCGTCAAGACGCTGAACTGGGTCTCGACGCACTCGGCGGCCGACATCGCCGCCGAGATGCCGAGCGACTACGCCGGCGACGACCCGGACCTCTACGTCAAGGCCATCGGCGACTCGATGCACAGCTTCACCACCGACGGCGTGATGCCCGAGGGTGGCCCGGAGACCGTTCTCGACGTGCTTGGGTCGTCCAACCCCGACGTCGAGCCGAAGAAGGACGAGATCGACCTCTCGCAGACCTACACCACGAAGTTCGCCGAGGCCGCTCAGTAGGCGGCTCCGCCGCACCCCACCGCGAGGCCGGGTCACCTCCCGAACGGGAGGGGCCCGGCCCTCGTGCTACGACGAGGTCGCCCCCCTGTGTACGACGTCCAGCCGCGCCAGGTCGTCTGGCGTCAGCCGGAGCCCGGCCGCGGCCACGTTGTCCTCGAGGTGGTCGAGCCGGCCGGTCCCCGGGATGGCCAGCACGTGCGGCCCACGCGACAGCGTCCAAGCGAGCCGGATCTGGGCAGCGCTCACGCCGTGGGCACCGGCGATTGCGGTCACCACGTCGTCTTCGGCGCCGGTGACCCCGCTCTCCCGTCCGTCGCGGGCCAACGCGAAATACGGCACGTACGCGATGCCGGCCCGGCCACACTCCTCGACCAGGTCGTCGGTCTCCGGCCGGAAGCCCAGCCCGTAGCCGTTCTGCACGCACACCACCGGCGCGATCGCCCGCGCCTCGGCCAGCCGGTCGGACAGCACCCCGGAGATCCCGAGGTGGCGGATCAGCCCGGCCTCTCGCAGGTTGGCGAGCGCGCCGAACAGCTCGGCGATCGGGCCCGGACCCTGGACCCGCAGGTTGACGACGTCGAGGTGGTCGCGGCCGAGCTCGCGGAGGTTCTGCTCGACCTGGCCACGCAGCAGGCAGGCGGTGGCGGCGCCTTGCCACTCGCCCGACGCGTCGCGGCTCGGGCCGACCTTGGTGACGATCAGCAGGTCGTCCGGGTACGGCGCCAGCGCGGTGTTGATCAGCTCGTTGGCCGAGCGCAGCCGCGAGAAGTAGAACGACGCGGTGTCGATGTGGTTGACCCCGAGCTCGACCGCCCTCCTGAGTACGCCGATCGACTCGGCCCGGTCCCGCGGCGTACCCCTGTCGAAGAC
>DASXRJ010000266.1:0-2350 GCA_036506675.1 Nocardioides sp.
TACGCCGGCGCGGGCGCGTTCCCGCGCTACCAGGGCTGACCGGAGCGCGCTCAGCATGGAGGACCGTGGCCCCCGCAGTCCCCGAGCCGGTCATGGACAGGCTCGGGGGGCGGGTCGCGGCACCCCGCGGCCCGGACGGCCGGCGTCGCGGTCCGGCCAGCGCAACGTCGCCGCGCGCGGCCGGGTCCCGAGTACGCCGGCCGCACCTGGGTCAACGGGCCGCCCGATCCGCGCGACCGCCGTACGCCGGCCTCGGCTGACCGGGCGGGCCGCGATCCTGATCCTGCTGCTCGCGGTGCTGACCGTCTCCTACGCCTCGAGCCTGCGCGCCTACCTCCAGCAGCGCGCGCACATCGCCGACCTCAAGGCGGAGATCGCGGAGAAGTCCGCGAGCATCGACAAGCTCGAGCTCGAGAAGAAGCGCTGGAAGGACCCGGAGTACGTGCAGCAGCAGGCCCGGGAGCGGTTCGGCTTCGTGTTTCCGGGCGAGACGCCGTACGTCGTGGTCGACGAGAACGGCAACCCGCTCGACGAGAGCGGCGCCCTGCGCGACCCGGCACCTCCCGACCCCCAGGTCCCGACCGCGTGGTGGTCGACCGCCTGGCAGTCGGTGGAGCTGGCGGGGAGCGGCCAGTGATCTCGCCGTCCGACGAGGCGGCGATCGAGGCTCAGCTGGGTCGGCCGCCGCGCTCGATCCACGGCGTCGGCCACCGCTGCCCGTGCGGCAACCCCGACGTGGTCACCACCGAGCCGCGGCTCGACGACGGTACGCCGTTCCCGACCACCTTCTACCTCACCTGCCCGCGGGCGGCCTCGAAGATCGGCACGCTCGAGGCGTCCGGGCTGATGAAGCAGATGCAGGACCGGCTGGCCGACGACCCGGAGCTGGCGGCGTCCTATGCCGCTGCCCACGAGGCCTATCTGGCCGCGCGGACGGCGATCGGCGAGGTTCCCGAGATCGACGGCATCTCGGCCGGCGGCATGCCCGACCGGGTCAAGTGCCTGCACGTGCTGGCCGGCCAGGCGCTGGCCCAGGGGCGCGGCGTCAACCCGCTCGGCGACGAGGTACTCGACCTGCTCGGCGACTGGTGGGTCGCGGGACCGTGCGTATGACGGAACCGTGTGTATGACTGGATCGTGCGTATGACGGGATCGTGCGGATGACGGGACCCACCGTCGCCGCGATCGACTGCGGCACCAACACCATCAAGCTGCTGATCGGCGCGCTGCCCGACGTGGCCGTGCGGGAGACCCGGATGGTGCGGCTGGGGCAGGGGGTCGACCGCACCGGGCGGCTGGCCGACGAGGCGCTGGCGCGGGCGTTCGCGGCCATCGACGAGTACGCCGGTCTGATCGCGGCCCATCACGTCGACAAGGTCCGGTTCTGTGCCACCTCGGCCTCGCGCGACGCGTCCAACGCCTCGGTGTTCGTCGACGGCGTGCGCTCGCGGCTGGGCGTCGAGCCCGAGGTCGTGGGCGGCGACGAGGAGGCGGCGCTGGCCTTCGACGGCGCGGTCCGCAACCTTCGTACGCCGCCGGCCGAGCCGGTGTTGGTGATCGACATCGGCGGCGGCTCGACGGAACTGATCCTGGGCTCGCGGCACCCGTCGGCGGCGTACTCGATGGACATCGGGTCGGTGCGCCTGCACGAGCGGCACCTCCACTCCGACCCGCCTCTGGGGTCGGAGATCGCGGCCTGTGTCGCCGACATCGAGGCGCACCTGGACGAGTGCCCGGTCTCTCCGGCCGACGCTGCGTCGGTGGTCGGGGTTGCGGGCACGATCCTGACGGTGGCGGCCGGCGTACTCGATCTGGAGTCGTACGACCGGGCCCTGGTCGACCAGGCCGTGCTGCCCGCGACCGCCGTACACGACCTGGCCGAGCGGTGGCTGGCGATGACGGTGGCGGACCGGCGCGCGCTGCCGTACATGGAACCCGGCCGCGCCGACGTCATCGGTGCTGGCGCGCTGATCCTCGACCGCGTGCTCCGGCGTACGACGGTCGACCGGCTGGTCGCTTCCGAGGCCGACATCCTCGACGGCATCGCCTGGTCGCTGGTGGAGTGAGACTGGCTGGGCTGCCGGGATAGTCCGTGACGAAATGAACTAGGTTGAATCGATTCACTATGACAGGAACGTCACGGACTACCCCGCCGTCCACCCCGCCCACCACCCATCCCCACCCCATCACCGGGCAGCTCTTCGAGTCACCGGTGCCGCCGGGGACGGGGTGGCCGGACGACCCGGCCGACCACCCGCAGACCCCGCTGGAGCGGCTCGGGGCCGACATCTCGGTATGCCGCAAGTGTCCGCGGCTGGTGGAGTGGCGGGAGACGGTCGCCGTGGAGAAG
>DASXRJ010000267.1:0-15704 GCA_036506675.1 Nocardioides sp.
ACTTCGCGGGGCCAAACTCGCCACTTCGCGGGGCCAAAGTCGCCACTTCGCGGGCATGATGTGGGGATGCCGTTGCGGATCGTGGCGAGCCGGCCGGACCCGGCGATCGTCGGGCTGCCCTGGGGGACGCCGTTGGAGGAGTGGGGCGACGAGTACGTCGTGCCGCTGCCGCGAGGGTTGTCGCGACACGTCGTACGCATCATCCGGCTGGGCGAGCGCACCTACGCGGTGAAGGAGACCGACGAGCGGATCGCGTTCCGGGAGTACCGACTACTCCGCGATCTGCAGCGTATGGGGCTGCCGGCGGTGGTGCCGCAGGGCGTGGTCGCAGGCCGTACGGCGCCCGACGGCGACGAGCTTCCCGCGGCTCTGATGACGCAGCACCTCCGCTTCTCACTCCCCTACCGCTCGCTCTTCTCCCACGGCGCGACCGCCGACAACCTCCCGTCGCTGATCGACGCGCTGGTCGCGCTCCTGGTCCGGCTGCACCTCAGCGACTTCTACTGGGGCGACGTGTCGCTGTCGAACGTGCTCTTCCGGCGCGACGCGGGCGCGTTCTCGGCGTACCTCGTCGACGCCGAGACCGGCGAGCTGCACCCCTCGATCTCCGACCGGATGCGCGACCACGACGTCACCCTGGCCTGCGAGAACGTCTTCGCCGAGCTCCTCGATCTCCAGGCCTCCCAGGACATCGACGGCGAGGTCGCGGCACACGAGATCGTCGGCCTGATCCGGGAGCGGTACGACGCGCTCTGGGCCGAGCTCACCTCGGAGGAGGAGTTCTCGGCCGACGAGATGTGGCGGATCGAGCAGCGGATCGAGCGGCTCAACGACCTCGGCTTCGACGTCGACGAGCTCGACATCGTCACCGACTTCGACGGCGACACGATCCGGATCCAACCGAAGGTCGTCGAGCTCGGGCACCACTGCCGCGAGCTCCAGTCCCTGACCGGCATGAACGTCGAGGACAACCAGGCCCGCCGGCTGCTGAACGACATCGCGGCGTTCACCGCCTACTACGACCTCGGCGGCGAGGATCGCGAGCTGGTCGCCAACCGCTGGCTGACCACGATCTTCGACCCGATCGTCAAGATGGTCCCGCCGGCCCTGCGCGGCAAGCTCGAGCCGGCCGAGATCTTCCACGAGATCCTGGTGCACAGGTGGTACCTCTCCGAGCGGGCCGGCCACGAGGTCGACATCTTCGAGACCGCCCGCGACTACATCGACACCGTGTTGGCCAACCGGCCCGACGAGGCGCTCACGGGGCTCGACCCGGCATGATCGGCTCGTGAGCGACACCGAGCTGAGCGACGAGCTCCGGCTGCTGACCCTGGCGCGCGCGGGCGACGACCGCGCCTTCGACGACCTTGTGGCGCCGTACCGCGGAGAGCTCCACGCGCACTGCTACCGCATGCTCGGCTCCGTGTACGACGCGGACGACGCGCTCCAGGACGCCCTCCTCGGCGCCTGGAAGGGGCTGGCGGGGTTCGAGGGCCGCAGCTCGTTCCGCGCCTGGCTCTACCGGATCGCCACCAACGCCGCGCTGCGCGTCGGGTCGAAGCGACCCGCCAAGCTGCTCTCGCTCGACTACGGCCCGCCGACCGACTCCCCCCACGACCTGGGCGAACCCGTCACCGAGCCGATCTGGCTCGAGCCCTACCCCGAGGCGCTGCTCGGCGGCGCCGGCCCGGCCGACCCCGCCGCGAGGTACGACGCCCGCGAGAGCGTCGAGCTGGCCTTCGTGGCGGCCCTGCAGCAGCTGCCGGCGACCCAGCGGGCGGTACTGATCCTTCGCGAGGTGCTGGCCTTCCCCGCCGCCGAGGTGGCCCGGATGCTGTCGATCACCGTCGCCGCGGTCAACAGTGCCCTGCAGCGCGCCCGCGCGACGCTTGACCGGCGTCGCGCCGGTCCTAGCCAACAGGCCACCCTGAGCGCCGTCGGCGACGGCCGGCTGCGCGCCCTGGTCGACGAGTTCGTGGCCGCCTGGGAACGCGCCGACGTACCCGGCCTCACCGCCCTGCTCACCGAGGACGCCCGGCTGTCGATGCCGCCGCTGCCGGCCTGGTTCGACGGACGTACGGCGATCGCGGGCTTCATGACCGAGCGGATGTTCGCCACCCCCTGGCGACTCGTGCCGACCAGTGCGAACGGCCAGCTCGCCTTCGCCTGCTACCAGGGCCAGCCGGGTACGACGTCGTACGCGCTCGGGGCCGTCGCGGTGCTGACCCTGCGTGGTGACCGGGTTGCCGAGATCACGTCGTTCCTGGCGCCGGTCGTCGACGAGCGGTTCGGCCTGGCTCCGTCGCTGTAAGGGGCCGGCTGTAGGTCCGGGCGGGTCCGGGCGGGGTCTGGGCAGGTCCGAGCGGGGAGCTTGTCGAGCAGTCGGTCTATGGAGCCACCAGGCTCCCTAGGCCGAGCGCGGCCGGCACTCACCCCCGGGCCCGGCCGGGCGCCCGGGCACCAGACTCCCCGTCGCGGCGAGTAGCCCGAGGCAGACCAGCAGCGGCTTCAGTGCGTCGGGCGGCGACGGGCACTTCGACTGGTGCGTGCGGATGGTCCAGCGCGTCCGAGACTCGCTCTGAAGAGTTCCGCACGGACCGATGAGTCCGCGAGACCGTCGTACTCATGAGGGGTGAGAGGCGCGGGAGAGGCCCGGCCGAACACGAGGAGAAAAGTCATGCGCAAGCTGATCGTGAGCAACCTGATCTCGCTCGACGGGTACGCCGCCGGGCCGGGCGGCAACATGATGGTGCTGCCGCTGGACGAGTCGTTCAGCGCCCGCAACGTCGAGCTGCTGCGGGAGGCCGGGACGCTGCTGCTGGGGGCATCGACGTACCGCGGCTTCTCGGAGTACTGGCCGCAGGTCGCCGCGGACCCGGACCAGCCGCCGGTGGAGCACGAGATCGCCGAGATCAACGGGCGGCTCGACAAGGTCGTGGTGTCCGACACGCTGGCCCCGGAGGAGATCGGAGCCTGGCGCGAGTCCACCGAGATCGTCCGGCGCGCCGACGCGCACGCCCGGATCGCCGAGCTCAAGGAGCAGGACGGCGGCGACATCGTGATGTTCGGGAGCATCACGCTGGCCCACGACCTGGTCAATGCCGGCCTGGTCGACGAGGTGCACCTGATGGTCGGCGCGGGCGTACTCGGCGACGGCGTAGCGGCGCTGCCGCCGCTGGCGCCCGGCACCCTCACCCTGATCGAGGCGCGTCAGCTGGAGGGGTCGAGCAACGTGCTGATGCGGTACGCCGTCTCCCAGTGAGGCCGTCCCCAGTGAGTCAGCGCAGCAGGTCGCGCCCGATGACCATCCGCTGGATCTGGTTGGTGCCCTCGAAGATCTGGGTCACCTTCGCGTCCCGCATCAGCCGCTCGACCGGGTAGTCGCGGGTGTAGCCGTTGCCGCCGAGGACCTGGACGGCGTCGGTCGTGACCCGCATGGCGGCGTCACTGGCGGTCAGCTTGGCGATGCTCGCCTGACGGGAGAAGGGACGGCCGGCGTCCTTGAGGCGAGCGGCGTGGAGGTACGTCGCCCGGGCGCGCTCGACGTCCGCGCCCATGTCGGCGAGCAGGAACTGCAGCCCCTGGAACTCCCCGATCTTCTGCCCGAACTGCTCGCGCTGGCCGGCGTACTCGACAGCGTGCGCGAGCGCGGACTGGGCGATCCCGGTGGCGACCGCGGCGATCCCCAACCGGCCGGCGTCGAGGGCGGAGAGCGCGGCCTTCATGCCCTGGCCCTCCTCGCCGATCAGCTGGGCGGCGGGGATCCGGGCGTCGTCGAAGAGCACCTGGGTGGTGACGTCGCAGTGCAGCCCCATCTTCTTCTCGGGGGCGCCGAAGGTCATCCCGTCGGTGTCGGCGGGGACGATGAAGGCACTCAGGCCGCGCTTGGGGTCGTCGGAGGTGCGGGCGAAGAGGATGTAGTAGTCGGCGCACGAGCCGTTGCTGATCCACTGCTTGGTGCCGTTAACGACGTACTCATCCCCGTCCCGGCGCGCGCGGGTCTTGATCGCGCTGACGTCGGAGCCGGCCTGGGGCTCGGAGAGGCAGTAGGCGCCGAGCCAGTCGCCGCCGAGCATCTTGGGGAGCCAGGTCTTCTTCTGGTCGTCGGTCGCGTTGGCGGCGACGACGGTCGCGGTCAGGGAGTGCACGCTGACGCCCACGCCGACGCTCGGCCAGGCGGTCGCGATCTCCTCGACCACCTGGAGGTAGACCTCGTACGGCTGCGCGCCGCCGCCGTACTCCTCGGCGAACGGCAGGCTCAGCAGCCCGCTGAGCCCGAGCAGCCGGTACGCCGCCTGCGGGAACTCCGAACGCTCCTCCAGCTCCGCCACCCGGGGCGCGAGCTCCTTGTCGCAGATCTCGCGGGTCAGCTCCAGCAGCGACTCCGCCTCGTCCGTTGGCAGCAGTCGATCAACATTCGTCGGCACACTCTGATAGTAGGACGTCCAAGGATCTTTGGGCGAAGTGGCGAGAGTCGGTCGTGAGGACCGGCATCGCGGCTTCTATTCTCTGGCCGCGTTCTTCGGGAGGAGGCAACATGGCCCGCATGTCGCTGCCCGCCCCCACACTGCAGACCGCTCGCCTACGACTGCGACCCTTCACCGACGCAGACGCGGACGCCCTCTTCGCGTTGCACAGCAACGCCTACGTGCTGCGCTACTGGGACGCTCCGCCGTGGAGCGAACGTGGGCGCGCCGAGCGCTTCATCGCGACTTGCCGACAGATGGCGGACGAAGGCACCGGGGCGCGGGTAGCCATCGACCGTCTTTCCGACGGGGCCTTCATCGGCTGGTGCAGTCTGACCCGGTGGAATCCGGACTACCGCAGTGCGTCGTTGGGCTACTGCCTCGACGATGCGGCATGGGGTCACGGCTACGCGACGGAAGCCGCACGCGCTCTGCTGCAGTGGGCGTTCGACACTCTCGACCTGAATCGAGTCCAGGCCGAGACCGATACGCGCAACGTGGCATCTGCGCGCGTCCTGGAGAAGATCGGATTCGCGCGCGAAGGGACGTTGCGGGAGGACTGCGTCGTGAACGGCGAGGTATCGGACTCGTGGGTGTTCGGGTTGATCAGGCGGGAGTGGCGGCCGCCGTCCGGGCCGGTTCCCGCCCGCTGAGTCGTCTCCGCTCGCGAGGCGGCGCACAGCACCCACGAAGGGGCGCGATTGGCCCCTCGAGGTGGCGCGATCGGCCCGTCGAGGTGGCGCGATCGGCCCCTCGAGGTGGCGAAAAAGTCCGCGCAACCGGCGTACCCCTGGCAGTAGGTTGCGGACGTGGCCCTGACGACGCGACCCCTCACCATGGACGACTTCGACCAGACGCTTCGGCTCGGTCGCGAGGCCTTCGGTACGCCGCCGCCGGGCACTCCCGCGCCGAGCCGCGACGACTGGCCGGGCGCGGGTCGGCACAACTTCGGGACGTTCGACGGCGACCAGCTCGTCGGCCGGATCATGGGCCGCGACTACCACTCCTGGTACGGCGGTCGCGAGGTGCCGACCACCGGGATCGCCGGCGTCACGATCGTGGGTGAACGGCGCGGTGAGGGGCTGCTCGACGACCTGTTCCACGTCGTACTCGAGCATGGGCGGGCCGCCGGCCAGGTCGTGTCGACGCTCTTCCCGACGGCGCCCGGGATCTACCGCCGCTACGGCTACGAGCTGATCTCCTCCTACGACACCGTCGAGGTCCCGGTAGCCGCGTTGTCGCAGGTCAAGCCGGTCGAGGGGATCACGCTCCGCCGCGCCGGGGCCGCCGACTTCGACGCGCTCCGCCACGTGTACGACGTGTGGGCGGCCGCCCAGAACGGCCCCCTGACCCGCCGCGGCATCTCCTTCCCCGCGACGGGCGAGGACCTGGTCAGCGCGTTCTCCGGCGTCACCCTCGCGCTCGACGAGTCCGGCGAGACGGTCGGCTACGCGCTTTGGGACCGCGGCACCGGGTACGGCGCCAGCGCGGCCATCGAGGTCGGCGACCTGCTCGCCACCGACCCTCGCGGGTACGCCGCCCTGTGGCGGTTTCTCGGCGGCTTCGCCACCGTGACCGGCCAGATCCGGCTCAAGACGTCGGGCGCCGATCCGGCGCGGCTGTTCCTGCCCTCGGCCGCCTGGAAGGTGGTGGGCCAGCACCCCTACATGCTCCGTGTCGACGACGTGGTCGGCGCCTTCGAGGCGCTGTCCCTGACCTCGCCGGCCGAGCTGTCGGTGCCCTTCTCGGTCGCGGGCGACCTGCTCGGGCTCGACGGCGGCTACCGGCTCACCGTCGGCTCCGGCTCGTCCTGCGAGCGGGTCTCCGGCGGCCACTCGGGTCCGGTCTTCTCTCCACGCGGACTCGCGCTCGCCTGGTCCGGCGCCCAGAACACCGCCAACCTCCGCCTGACCGGCCACCTCACCGGCCCGACGTCGTACGACGCGACTCTCGACCTCCTCCTCGCCGGCCGGCCTCTCCACATCCGCGACTACTTCTGAGGCCGCCCGCCGAAGTGGCGAAATTGGCCCCACGAGGTGGCGTGAACGGCCCTTCGAGGTGTCGAAGAAGTCCCTCGATCACACGGTCATCCACAGCCCGAAATTCTGCTCAAGCGCGCCGCCTGCTCGACGGGCATCGTGCGCCGCATGACGAAACTTCCCGACCGACCCTTCCACCGTAACGAGCTGCCGACCCTCGGCATCACGCCCAGGCAGCTGCGCGGCTACCTCGCCGCTGAGCTGGTACGACGCGTGCTGCCCGCCGCCTACGCCCGATCCGACCTCCCCGACACCATCCCGCTCCGAGCCGAGGCCGCCGCCCTGGTCCTCCCCAGGCACTCGGTGATCTGCGACCGCACCGCCGCCTGGCTGCACGGCATCGAGTGCTTCGACCTGGCCGAGCTAGAGACGATTCCGCCACTCGACGTCGTCTCCATCGACGGCAACGACCGCGTCAGACGCAACGGGACGTTCGGCGGCAAACGCACCCTGACCAGCGACGACATCTGCGACGTCGACGGCGTACCCGTCACCACGCCGCTGCGCACCGCCGCCGACCTGGCCTGCCTGCGCGGCCGGCGCCAGGCGTTCGCCGTACTCGAGGCCTACATGCGGCAGTACGGCCTGACCCGCAAGGATCTCGACGGCATCCTGCCCCGCTTCAAGGGGCGGCGCGGCGTCGTACAGCTGCGCGAGCTGGCGTCCTTCGCGTCGCCCGACTCCGAGTCGATGGCCGAGTCCTGGACCAAGCTCGACATCAGGGACGAGGGGCTGCCCGCGCCGGTCCAGCAGTACTGGCTCGCGCTCGAGGGCTACGGCAACATCCGCCTCGACTTCGCCTATCCCCACCTCAAGATCGCTATCGAGTACGACGGCGAGGAGTTCCACACCCTCGAGCACCATCGGCGGGCCGACGAGGCACGCCGCGAGGCCCTGCGCGCGGCCGGGTGGGTCGTGATCGTGGTGCGCAAGAACGACTTCAAGCGCGACACATCGGAGGCGTGGCTGCGCGAGCTCCGGTTCGCCATCGCCGAGCGAACGCCCAGGCCGAAGCGGGTGTACGCGCGGGGAGACTCGCTCGGGCCGCGGCGTACTCGGCGGACGCGGTGAGGGACATTTTCGCCACCTGGAGGGGCCAGGATCGCCACCTCGCGGGGCAATTCTCGCCACCTCGCGGGGCCAAACTCGCCACCTCGCGGGGCCAAACTCGCCACTTCGACGAGAGAGCTAACCCCGGGCCTGAGCGATCGCGTAGAGGGTGATGGAGGCGGCCACACCGGCGTTGAGCGACTCGAGGCCACTCGACATCGGGATCGACACCAGCTGGTCGCACGTCTCCGAGACCAGGCGGCCCAGGCCCTTGCCCTCGGAGCCGACTACGACCACCAGCGGACCGTCGGCCAGACCTTCGTCAGAGACGAGATCCGGCAGTGACACGTCACCGTCGGCGGCCAGGCCGATCACCATGCAGCCCGCCTCCTGATAGGCCTTGAGCTGCCGGACCAGGTTGACCGCCTGCGCGACGGGTACCCGCGCCGCCGCGCCCGCCGACGTCTTCCAGGCCGACGCGGTCATGCCTGCGGCCCGCCGTTCCGGGATGAGTACGCCGTGGGCACCGAAGCCGGACGCCGACCGGACCACCGCGCCCAGGTTCCGCGGGTCGGTGACCGAGTCGAGAGCCACGATCAGCGGCGGCTCACCCGCCTCGGCCGCCTTGTCGAGCAGGTCGTCGGGGTGCGCGTACTCGTACGCCGGCACCCGCGCCGCCAGTCCCTGGTGCACCGCGCCGCCGGTCATTCGGTCGAGCTCGCCGCGCGGCACCTCCATCAGGGCCACCCCGGCCTCGGCAGCCAGCTGGAACGCCTCGCGGAGCCGGCCGTCGCGCTCGGTCCCCTCGGCGACGTACACCGCGGTCGCGGGCATGCCCGCGCGCAGCGCCTCGACCACCGAGTTGCGTCCCGCGACCCACTCGGCCTCGCCCGGAGCCGCCTTGCGCTTGGGGCGCGCGGCGGCGACCTTCTCGGCCTTCGCCTTCGCCTTGTAGACCTTGTGGTTTGGCCGGTCCTTGGCCTTCGGCGTCGGCCCGCGGCCCTCGAGCCCGCGCCGGACCCGCCCGCCCGAGCCCGCCGTCGGGTTGCCCTTCGACGTCTTGCGGATCGCGCCCTTGCGCTGCGAGTTGCCGGCCATCACTGGCCCCCTGCTTCTAGTTGCCATTTGGGTCCGGACGGGGTGTCCTCGATCTCGATGCCGGCCGCCTTGATCCGGTCGCGGATCGCGTCGGCGGTGGCGAAGTCCTTCGCCGTGCGCGCCTCGGCCCGCTGTTCGAGCAGCCCCGCGACGAGTACGTCGACCGCGGCGGTCAGCTGCTCGGTCACCGCCGAGGAGGACGAGCCCCAGGCCGGGTCGGCCGGGTGCAGCCCGAGTACGTCGAGCATCGCCAGCACCGAGGCGGCGTTCCCCCTCAGAGCGGGCGAGTCACCGGCTGCGAGCAGCTTGTTGCCCTCCCGGACCACGTCGTAGATCGCCGCCACCGCGGCCGGCGTACCGAGGTCGTCGTCCATCGCCTCGACGAACTCCGCGCACCACATACCGCCCGACGGCAGCCCGCCGAGCACGGACGCCGCCCGCTCGACATAACCCTCGATCCGCCGGAAGCCGGCCGCCGCCTCGTCGAGCGCCTCGAACGAGAACTCCACGTGCGAGCGGTAGTGCGCCGACACCATGTAGAACCGCAGCTCGACCGCCCGCACCCGCTCCAGCACCGACGGCACCAGCAGCGAGTTGCCCAGCGACTTCGACATCTTCTCGCCGGCGGTCGTGATCCACGCGTTGTGCATCCAGTACGACGCGAACGGGTGCCCGGCCGCGCGCGACTGCGCCTGTTCGTTCTCGTGGTGGGGGAAGCGCAGGTCGACGCCGCCGCCGTGGATGTCGAAGGCGGTGCCGAGGTACTTCTCCGCCATCGCCGAGCACTCGATGTGCCAGCCCGGCCTGCCGGGACCCCACGGCGACGGCCACGCGGCGGTCGACGGCTCGGACTCCTTCTTCCAGCCCTTCCACAGCGCGAAGTCGCGGGGGTCGCGCTTGCCGCGCGGGTCGGCGTCGGCGGCGGCCTCCATGTCGTCGATCCTCTGCCGGGTCAGCTCGCCGTACGACGGCCACGACCGCACGTCGAAGTAGACGTCACCGGAGCCGTCCTCGGCCGCGTAGGCGTGCCCGCGCGCGACCAGCTCAGAGATCAGCTCGAGGATCTCCGGCACGTGCCCGGTCGCGGCCGGCTCGTACGTCGGCGGGGCGACGTTGAGGGCGTCGTACGCCTTCTGGAGCTCGCGGTTCATCGCGTAGGCCAGGTTGTACCAAGGCCGCCCCTGCTCCGCCGACTTCGTCAGGATCTTGTCGTCGATGTCGGTGGTGTTGCGGATGAAGGTGACGTCGTACCCGCTCGCGCGCAGCCAACGCTGCAGCACGTCGAAGTTGACCCCGGACCGGATGTGACCGACGTGCGGCTCGGACTGGACGGTCAGACCACACAGGTAGATACCCGCCTTCCCCTCCTCGAGGGGGACGAAGTCACGGACTTCGCGGGTCGCAGTGTCATACAGCCTGAACGTCACCGGTCAAGTCTAGGGGCGGGATCACTCAGCGTTGAATTCAATCGTGTGCCAGCCCGTCGCCCCATCGGGTACGACGTCGCGCACGGTGCCGGTCTGCGTCTCGCCGTGCTTGTCGCGGGCCCGGACCCGCAGCTCGTGCTTGCCCGCCTCGACGTTCACCGAACCGGCCCACTGCACCCAAGTGTCGTTGCTCGGCACCGCCCCGAGCGCGATCGGCGCCCACTCGCCGCCGTCCAGCGAGATCTCGACCGCCTCGACGCCGACGTACTGGCGCCAGGCGCTGCCGCCGACCCGGACGTTGCCGGCGGGCACGCTGTCGCCGTCGCCCGGTACGTCGATCCGCGAGGCCAGCTTGACCGGCGCCTGCTCCGACCAGCCCCGGTCGGTCCAGTACGCCGAGAAGTCCTCGAACTTCGTCACCTGGAGGTCGACCAGCCACTTGGTCGCCGACACGAAGCCGTAGAGCCCCGGCACGATCATCCGCACCGGGAAGCCGTGCTCGAGCGGCAGCGGAACGCCGTTCATCCCGATCGCGAGCATCGCGCCGCGGGTGTCGGTGAGCGCCTCGATCGGCGTACCGCAGGTCCAGCCGTCCTCCGACGTCTGCTTCACCGCGTCCGCGCCCTCTTGTACGCCGGCCTCGGCGAGCAGGTCGGCGATCCGGATCCCGCTCCACCAGGCGTTGCCGATCAGGTCACCGCCTACCGGGTTGGAGACGCAGTTCAGCGTCATCCACATCTCGGTGAGCTGGCGGTCGAGGAGGTCCTGGTAGGTGAGGGTGAGCTCGCGGTCGACCAGGCCGTGGATCCGTAGCCGCCACTTCTTGGGGTCGATCGCGGGCACCACGACGGCGGTGTGGATCAGGTAGAAGGAGCCGTTCGACGTACGCCACGACGGCATTTTCTCGAGCCCGACCTCGGCGCCCGCCGGCGTCGGCCGCAGCGTCACCGGCAGCCGCAGCAGCTTGCGGGTCTCCTCGACCTGGCGCCGGCCGCGGCCGACGAACCTGCTCGCCAGCCCGACCGCCGCCGCGCCCGCGAGGACGCCGCCGGCCTGGAACAGGAAGGTACGCCGCGAGCCGTTGTTGTCCGCTTGCTCACCCGCCTCCGTCGCCTCCGCTCCCGCCTCCGCCAGCGGCTTGACCAGCCACGGGAGCAGCACCAGCCACACCAGCCCGCCGACGACCACCGGCACGATGTCGGTGGGCCGCGCGTGCGGGCGGGTCAGCACGGCCACCCCGCCGATGGCGGCGAGCACTACGAACACCACCAGCGGTCGCGAGTTGGACACAGCCGCCGAGCGGCCGGCGTACCAGAAGACCGCGACGAGTACGACGACCACGCCGGTCACCAGCAGCGGCTTGTCGAGCGTGCCGACGATAGAGATCGCCTTCTCGGCCAGCGCACCCGGGGTGAGCCGGATGACGGACTCGGCGACGCCGACGACCGGGTTGACCCGCACCCCCATCAGGGAGGCGGCCAGCAGGCTCGCGGCCAGGCCGGCCAGACCGGTCACGACCCCCGCCGTGCCCCAGCCGAAGCCGCGGCGGAACCGGGACGTCGTTGTCGTGCTCACATGTTCGATTCTTGCTCAGGCATGATTCGGATGTGAATAACAGGGTTCTTACGGGTATCGGCGTCGACGTACACCGGCTCGAGGACGGCGTACCCATGCACCTCGCCGGACTCGCCTGGCCGGACGAGCCCCAGGGCCTGGCCGGCCACTCCGACGGCGACGTCGCCGCACACGCCGCCTGTGACGCGCTGTTGTCGGCGGCCGCGCTCGGCGACCTGGGCTCCAACTTCGGTACGTCGGAGCCGCAGTGGGCCGGCGCCTCCGGCGCGACCCTGCTGGCAGAGACGGCTCGCCGGGTGCGGGCCGCGGGCTACGAGATCGGGAACGTGGCGGTCCAGGTGATCGGCAGCCGACCGCGACTCGGTCCCCGCCGACCTGAAGCCCAGGAGGCCCTCTCGACCGCCGCCGGCGCCCCCGTCTCCATCTCCGCCACCACCACCGACGGCCTCGGTCTCACCGGCCGTGGCGAAGGAGTCGCCGCCATCGCCACCGCCCTCGTCTTCCCCACCTGACGCCCCACCCCCACCCCCGCCGCAGTGGCGAAAAATGCCCCGCCAGGTGGCGAGTTTGGCCCGCCGAAGCGGCAAGAAATGCCCTGCGAGGTGGCAATTATCGCCCCTGCCGATCCGACCGTCTGAGGGCCGTTATCGCCCCTTCGACGGGCCAAGATCGCCACCTGGAAGGGCCAAACGCGCCACTTCGGCGGGGCTGAGAGGGGTGCGCAGAAGATCCGCCGGAAGGTCGACCCCAGGAATTCACCGGGATCCGGGACAATCACGGAGATGACCGGTCCCGCTCTGCTGCCGACGCTGCTCCGCGGTGACCGGGCGCCTGCAGCGCGGACGCTGGTCGAGGCGTTCCGCGAGACCGTGGCCGTGTTCCCGGAGGCGCTGGCGATCGACAGCGGCGTCGACGTGCTCAGCTACGCCGAGCTGCACGAGGCCGCAGAACAGCTCGCCGACGAGCTCGCCGACCTCGGGGTCGGACCCGGCGACAAGGTGGGCGTCCGGATCAAGTCGGGCACCACCGACCTCTATGTGGCGATCATCGGCATCCTGCTGGCCGGGGCGGCGTACGTGCCGGTCGACGCGGACGATCCCGACGAGCGCGCTCGCGTGGTCCTGCGTGACAGCGGGGCGGTCGCGGTCGTCGGCAACGACCTCGCTGTCACCGTACGGCGCGAGGCCCCGCCGCGGGACCGCACCGACCCCACCCCGGAGGACGACGCCTGGGTGATCTTCACCAGCGGCTCCACCGGTACGCCGAAGGGTGTCGCGGTCAGCCACCGCAACGCCGCCGCCTTCGTCGACGCCGAGAGCCGGATGTTCCTGCAGGCCGAGCCGATCGGCCCCGACGACCGGGTGATGGCCGGCCTCAGCGTGGCCTTCGACGCCAGCTGTGAGGAGATGTGGCTGGCCTGGGCGTACGGCGCCTGCCTCGTCCCCGCGCCGCGCAGCCTGGTGCGGTCCGGCGTCGACGTCGGCCCGTGGCTGGTCGCCAACGAGATCACCATCGTCTCCACCGTCCCCACCCTGGTCGCCCTCTGGCCGGCAGAGAGCCTGGAGCGGGTGCGGCTGCTGATCATGGGCGGCGAGGCCTGCCCGCGCGAGCTCGCCGCCCGACTGCAACAGCCGGGCCGCGAGGTCTGGAACACCTACGGCCCCACCGAGGCGACGGTGGTGGCCTGCGGTGCGATCCTCGACGGCACCGACCCCGTCCGGATCGGGCTGCCGCTGGACGGCTGGGACCTCGCCGTGGTCGACGCACTCGGCAACCCGGTCGCCGAGGGCGAGTCCGGTGAGCTGATCATCGGCGGCGTGGGGCTGGCTCGCTACCTCGACCCCGCCAAGGACGCCGAGAGGTACGCCGCCTTGCCCACCCTCGGCTGGGAGCGCGCCTACCGCTCGGGCGACCGGGTCCGCAACGACCCGGAAGGCCTGGTCTTCGCCGGGCGTGCCGACGACCAGATCAAGCTCGGCGGACGACGCATCGAGCTCGGCGAGATCGACGAGCAGCTGTTGCGGCTCCCCGGTGTGGCCGGCGCCGCGGCCGCGGTCCGGGCCAGCAAGTCCGGCAACCAGCTGCTGGTCGGTTACCTGGCGGTGGAGGACGGTTTCGACGCCGGCCAGGCGATGGAGCTGTTGCGGCAACGGTTGCCCGCGGCGCTGGTGCCCCGACTCGCCGTACTCGACACGCTGCCCAGCCGGACCTCCGGCAAGGTCGATCGCGACGCGCTGCCGTGGCCACTGCCCAGGGTCACGAGCGAGCGGCATCTCTCCGGCGTACAAGGCTGGATCGCCGAGATCTGGTCCGACGTGCTCGGCGCCGAGGCCACCTCGCCCAAGGACGACTTCTTCGACTTCGGCGGCGGCTCCCTGACGGCTGCCCAAGTGGTCAGCCGCCTACGGGAGCGGTACGCCGAGGTCGCGGTCGGTGACCTCTACGCCTACCCGACGATCGGCGCCCTCGCGGCCCTGCTCGAGGAGATGGGCGGCTCGACCAACATCAGCGACCGGCGCGTCGTACCCATTCGGCGCAAGACGCAGGTCGGTCAGCTGCTCGCGCTGGTGCCGCTCCGCGCCCTGGCCGGCGCTCGATGGCTGAGCTGGCTGATGCTCGGCTCGACGATCCTGCACGGTGCGATCGGCTGGCTGCCGTCGTACCCGCTCTGGGCGCTGGCGCTGACCACCGCCGTCTTCCTGCTGCCGCCCGGGCGGATGACCCTGGCCGCGCTGCTGGCTCGGATAGTGCTGCGCCGCGTCGAACCGGGCACCTACCCCCGCGGCGGCACGGTGCACCTGCGGGTCTGGCTCGCCGAGCGGATCCAGGACGAGCTGTCGGCCACGGGACTGGCGGGGGCGCCGTTCTTCCCCTACTACGCCCGGTTGCTCGGTGCCCGCCTCGGCGAGGGCGTGGACCTGCACACGCTGCCGCCGGTGACCGGCTTCCTCGAGGTCGGCAAGGGCGCGGCGATCGAGCCCGAGGTCGATCTCAACGGGTACTGGATCGACGGCGACCTCTTCCACGTCGGCCGGATCCGGATCGGCGCCCTGGCCCGGATCGGCGCCCGGAGCACCCTGATGCCGGGTGCCGACGTCGGCAGGGAGTCCGAGATCGCGCCCGGCTCGCTCGTCGACGGCCCGGTGCCGGCCGACGAGTTCTGGTCCGGCTCGCCCGCGGAACAGCACGCCACCCACGCGCGGGGTCCCTGGTCGACCAAGACCCCACCCCACGAAACCCTCTGGCTCGGGGTCTACGGCTTGGTCGCCACGCTGATGGCCGCGATCCCGGCGGCCGGGGTGGTCGCCGCGGCCGTGGTGCTCTGGCCGTTCCTGCACGACTCGTCCGGGATCGCCGACGCCGTACGACGGACGTGGTGGCTGCTGCCGGTCGCCGGTGCGGCGGCGTACGCCACGGTCGGCCTGCTCGTCATCGTGGTGGTGCGCGCGTTCGCGCTCGGGCTGCGCGGTGGCCACCACCCGGTCCGGTCCGGGGCAGGCGTCAAGATCTGGGGCACCCTGCGCGTCCTCGACGAGGCCCGGACCTGGCTCTTCCCGATCTACTCCGGTGCCCTCACGCCGTTCTGGCTGCGGCTGCTCGGCGCCCGCATCGGCAAGGGCGTCGAGGCTTCCACCGTGCTGATGATCCCCAAGTTCACGTGGGTCAACGACGACGCGTTCCTGGCCGACGACACGCTGGTCGGCGGCTACGAGCTCGGCGGCGGCTGGATCCGGGTCGAACACGTCAAGATCGGCAAGCGCGCCTTCGTCGGCAACTCGGGCATGACCGCGCCGGGCCGGCGGGTGCCCAAGGAGTCCCTGGTCGCGGTGCTCTCCGCCGCGCCACGCCGTACCGTCGCCAAGGCGCACTCGTCGTGGATGGGCAGCCCACCGACCAAGCTTCGGCGCCCGGCCAGCACGGCCGACACCAGCCGCACCTACGCACCGCCGACGCGACTCAAGGTGGCCCGCGCCGTGGTCGAGACCGCGCGGATGCTGCCGATGCTCTGCGCCGTGATCCTGTACGCCGGCTCCGGGGCCGCCCTGCTC
>DASXRJ010000268.1:0-2126 GCA_036506675.1 Nocardioides sp.
GAGCGCGCCGGCACCTCGGCGAAGCTCGTCGCGGCCAAGATCGCGGGCCGAAGCGGTCGCCCGGGGGACGAGGTTGGTCACGCCGAGGCCGAGGTCGAGGAGCTGGTGTTCGTCGGCCGGTGCCAGCAGCTCGTCAGTGAAGCCAGAAGCGTGCAGCGCCTTCCAGAACCGGTTCCCGGGATGAGCAAAGTGGTGGCCGACGGCACCTGACCACAACCCCGGGTTGATGCCGCAGAACAACACGTCGAGGCCGGGCGCGACGACGTCGGCGACGGTGTTGCCCGCGGCCGCTGACAGCTGCTCGCGTGTCGGGCGCGGCGGGGCACCCCGATCGGCTCGGGTACTGGAGCGCGATCGCGGCGCGGGCATCTACTACTCGACGGTGAGCGAGCGTGCCAGCGCGTTCATCGTCCTGCGCTCCGGTGACCCGTCGGGACCCCGGTGAGATGCCGGATGAACCAGTCCGCGGCCAGCGTTGCGACCCGCTCAAGAGCGCCCGGCTCCTCGAACAGGTGCGTGGCACCGGGCACCACCTCGAAGCCGTGCTCGCAGTGCAACCGAGCCTGGGCCTGGCGGTTGAGACCGACAACGATCTGGTCGTGGCCGCCCACGATGAGGAGCGTCGGTGCGCTCACCCGCGGCAGGGCATCGCCGGCCAGGTCCGGCCGGCCGCCTCGCGACACGACGGCGCCGATCCGGTCACCTAGGTGGGCGGCAGCCACCAAGGCGGCGGCTGCACCCGTGCTGGCCCCAAAGAAGCCGAGCGCGGGACGGCGAAGGTCGTTCTGCTGATCGAGCCATGCCACGGCGCGCACCAGACGCTCGGCGAGCAGGTCGATGTCGAAGCGGAGATGCGCGGTGCGCGCGTCGACGGATTCCTCGGACTCGGTGAGTAGGTCGAGCAGCAACGTGCCTAGGCCATCCTGTTGCAGGTGTTGCGCCACCTGGCGGTTGCGGGGGCTGTGGCGTCCACTGCCGCTCCCGTGGGCGAAGACCACGACCGCATGGCTGCCCTCCGGCACCACGAGGTCGCCCTGGACCATGGCGTGATCGACCGGGAGGTCGACGGCGCGAATCAGCGTCATGTCTGTCACCTCCTCCCGACGGGCCGGCGTGGGCCCGCTCGAGCAGGTCTCGTGATTGCGCAAGACGCCCTATACCCACATCTGAGTGCTGCCGATCGGCGGTCACCACGCGACGACCAGGCGACCACCGACGTCGGCCACGTCCTGACCGAAAGCCGCGCAGGCGTCACGGAAGCGGCGACGGATCCATCGGGCATCCTCGCCCGTGGCCAGCTCCGTCCGGCAGTAGCCGAGCTTCAGCGGAACCGCCTCCAGGCGACGGGGCTGGCCGTGGTCGATGTCGACGAGAAACAGGAGCCCGAGGTCGTTGCGCACCGCCGGGTCGACCCGGTAGTCGTCGAGGAAGTCGCCCAGGTCGTACAGGACCTTGCCGTCCACACCATGGAACACATGTGCGGAGTGGCCGGCCACGATCGAGGCGCCCGCCGCGACCAGCTCGGCGGCCGCGGCACGGACGTAGGAGCGGGGCTCGGTGGCCATGTTCGGACCCCAGTGCGGCGTCACGAGCACGCAGCCGGCACCGTAGGCCGCAGCCTCGACGACCCAGGGCTCCGCCCCGGCGCGCAGGTCGACATAGGCGACTCCCGGACGCCCCGGTCCTGCCGCGTAGTCGGCAGGATGGTCAGTGAAGCCGACGACGGTGACCTCCTCGCCGCCGACCGACAGCGTGACCGGGGCCCGCGCCCGCTTCGGATCTTCGCCCGCGCCGACCCAAGCGATCCCGGTTGCCTCCAGGTGGGAGAACGTGTCGAGGAGCGCGACCTCGCCGAAGTCGAGGGCGTGGTTGTTGGCGAGCGTCACACAGTCGACGCCGAGATGGGCCAGGACCTCCACCGCGCGGGGCGGGGCTCGGAAGAAGAACCGTTTGCCCGGCAGGCTCACCGGCGCGCCCCGGTCAGAAATGCAGCACTCCAGGTTCAGCACCGTGACGTCGGCCGCCTGCATCAGCTCGGCGACCTCGGACGCGACGAGCGAGGTCGGCGCCGCATCGGACAAGACCTCGGCCACGCCCCGCCCCAACATCGTGTCGCCGACCAGGGC
>DASXRJ010000269.1:0-3984 GCA_036506675.1 Nocardioides sp.
AAGCAGGGCGAGCATGCGAATCCTCAGTCAGTGGTCATCTTCGGAGGTGCGTCGGGGGTGGCCCGTGCTCCGGGACACACGACGAACCTCCGGAGATGACCACTAGTGCGGGCCGTGCGTGTGGCCGTGGCCGTGCGTGGGCGTCGGGCTGCTGGTGGTCGGGTAGATCGTCGGCAGCGTCGGCGACGGGTAGGTGGGGTATGGCGTCGGAGAGGTCGGGTACGACGTCGGATAGGTCGGGCCGCCCGACGTCGACGCGGTCGACCAGGGGCTCGGCGTGACGGTCTCCGGCTTGCGGGTCTTCCAGCTCGGGAGCGGACCGTCGTACGGCGTGGCGGAGTAGAGCGCCGGCGGCAACGTGGTGCCGCCGGTCATCGGCGACGGGCTCGGTGTCGAGCTCTGCGCCGTCCTCTCGACAGGCACGGCAGGGTGGCTGGCGAACAGCATCGACGCCGCGACCGCGAACCACACCACCATGGCGACGGACGCGGTGACGAGCAGTGCCGTGCTCCCGGGGCCCCACCCTCCCGCGGCGCGCTTTCCGGACATGCCGGACACCTTACGACAGTTCTCGCCCAACGACTCTGCCCAACGACTCTGCCCAACGCTCTGCCCAACGGAAGGGGGGCCCGCCGGCATCTGTCAGGGTGAGAAGAGGAGGACTTCATGCCCCGACCACCCTCGGACGCCGAGTTCACGGCGTTCGTGCACGGCACCTGGCCGGCGCTCTACCGGACCGCTTATCTGCTGCTCGGCGACCGCGAGCTCGCCGAAGACCTGGTGCAGACGTCACTGGCCAAGACCTATGCGTCCTGGAACAAGGTCCGCGATCTGGAGAAGGCGCACGGCTACGCACGGACCGTCCTGGTCAACACCGCCACCTCGTGGTTCCGCAAGAAGTCGTGGCGCAACGAGATCGCCACCGACGCGCTGCCGGAGACGTCGTACGACGCGGACCCGACGACCCGTCCGCTGGTGACCGACGCGCTGGCCACCCTGGCGCCGCGGCAACGGGCCGTGATCGTGCTGCGCTTCTACGCCGATCTCACCGTCGAGCAGACCGCCGCCGCGCTGGGCTGCAGCGACGGCACCGTCAAGAGCCAGACCTCCGACGCCCTCGCCCGGCTGCGCACGCTGCTCGGCGACGAGGTCGTCCCGCTTACCCAAGGACGTGCATCATGACCGAACGGCTCGCCACCCTTCTGCGCGAGGAGGCCGAGCTCCTCGAGATCCCGAGCCCGCCGGCCGACGCCGTGCTCGCCCAGGGTCGGGGTCTGCGCCGCCGCCGCCGAACCATCACGAGCGCCGCCGTCCTCATGGTCTCGGCTGCCATGGCCGTAGGCGCGATCGGCGTCGACCGGCTCGCCGAGAACCGCGCCGACCAGCCCGCGGGACCGGCGCCGTATGTCCACGGCGGTGCCTTCGCGGTCGGCCCGAGCGTCTACTTCGGTGGTGACAGCAATGCGCAGGCACAGCTCTCAGAGCGCGCCGAACTGCTCTACTACACCTCGGCCGGGGTTGTGGTGCGCACCGGGAACACGCCCCAATCCACCACCGCGAGCTCGTCGCACTTCATCCTCGTGACGCCCGAAGGTGACCAGCGGGACCTGGCTATCGACCTCGGCCTCGGCCAACTGGCCACCGACGCCAGCACCAGCACTGCCGCGTATCTCGAGAAGAAGGACGACACCTGGGAGGTCGTCGTCCTAGACGTGAAGTCGGGTGCGGAGCTCGCCCGGATTGCCATCCCACCTGTCACGCCCCACGGCGACCCAGACCGTGCTCCGTCTCTTAGCCTCTCGGGTGACTTCGTCTATGTCTCGCTCAACGACGGCGGGGTCGAGATCGACTGGCGCACGGGCGAGCTTCGGCGGCCCGACTGGTTCATGGGTGTGATGGCTCCCGACGTCCGCGGTGGCCGCTTCGTCGATATGAGGGACAACAACCTTGGTGTCTACGACTCCCACACCGGCAGACAGCTGTTGACGGTCTCGGGGAAGGGCTATCTTGAGCTCTCGCTCTCCCCCGATGGCCGGTTCGCCTTGCTGCGCGAGCCGTCCGCGGCTGGGGTGGAAGTCTTTGAGGTCGCCACCGGCCGACGCGTCACCGTTCCGCTCGAACACCCTGTAGACGCGCACCTCGGCTGGACGCCCGATGGTCATCTCATCGAACTGTCAGGCGACACACTCAACAGTTGCGACCCCATATCCGGAGCATGCGAAAGGTCGACCGTCGACATCGAGCTCGTCCCGCAGGCCGCGCGAACCACGATCACCCAGCAGGTCTGCCCGTCCGACTCCTCCTGCTTCGACCTCGAGTCGGTCGAGCCGTATGACAGCAATCGGATCGCGATGGGAGACGACCTCAGCGGCGACTGACTCGCGAGTCATGGGGCCCGGCGGCTGCCGCCGGGCCCCACCACTAGCCTGCGGCCATGACCGACAGCCTCATCGAGACCACCCTGACCGGCACCGAGCGTGAGCAGCTCGAGGCCTTCCTCCACGACAACCGCGAGGAGCTGCTCGCGACTCTCGACGGCCTGACCGAGGAGCAGGCGCGACGCAGCCTGGTGCCGTCGCTGACCACGCTGCTCGGCCTGGTCAAGCACGCCAGGTTCGCCGAGCGGGTGTGGTTCGAGGTGTCGCTGGCCGGCCGGGACCGGGCCGAGATCGGCGTACCGACCGAGGTCGACGACTCGTTCCAGCTCTCCGACGACGACACGATCGAGTCGGTGGTGGCGGCGTACCGGGAGACTGTGGCGGAGTGCGACCGGATCGCCGCGGCGTACGACCTCGACGACCTGGCGCTGCACAACCGGCGCGGACCCCTCACCCTGCGGTGGATCTACGTGCACATGGTCGAGGAGCTGGCCCGGCACGCCGGACATGCCGACATCCTGCGCGAACAGATCCTCGCTGCCGACGCCTGACCGGGCGTAGGGTGCGGGAGGCGACCCTGGGGAGGGATCCATGACTCGCATTCTGCGACCGCTCGCGCTCGCCGTCTTCTGTCTCGGCCTGCTGACGTCCGCCGCGGTGTCGGTGGCCTCGGCGGATCCGGGCCCGGAGTTCCAGCGGTACGTCGCCCTCGGCGACTCCTACACCGCGGCCCCGTTCGTGCCGACCCTGCAGGTGGCGGGTGGCTGCTACCGGTCGACCAACAACTACCCGGCGCTGGCCGCGCGCGCCCTCGGCGTACCCACCTTCGTCGACCGCAGCTGCTCCGGCGCCCAGACCAAGGACATGACCACGTCGCAGCTCCCGGGGGTGGCTCCCCAGTTCGACGGGCTGACCGCGGACACCGACCTGGTGACGGTCGGCATCGGCGGCAACGACTTCTCGGTCTTCGGCACCATGGTCGGCTACTGCCCGACCCTGCGCGCCTCCGACCCGACCGGTGCGCCGTGCCGCGACGCCATGCGCGCCGACGGCGAGGACCGGCTGTTCGCTGCGATCGCGGAGACCCGGGCCCGGGTGACCGCGGTCGTCGCCGCGATCCGCGAGCGCTCCCCCGAGGCCACCATCCTGGTCGTCGGCTATCCCGAGATCGGGCCCAGGGTCGGCACCTGCACCGACCTGATGCCGCTCGCCGACGGCGACTACAAGTACGCCAACCAGGTCAACCAGCGGCTCACCTGGGCCCTGCGGGACGCCGCCACCGCCAACCACGTCGGGTACGTCGACGTCTGGTCGGCCAGCCAGGGCCACGACGTCTGCTCGGCCGACCCGTGGATCAACGGCCAGTTCACCGACCCGACCCGAGCCGCCGGCTTCCACCCGTTCGCCAACGAGCAGCTCGCCGTCGCCGGCCTGATCGTGGCCGAGTCGTGATGCCGAGGACGCGCAGGAGCGCGTCCTCGGCATCACGACCGACTCACAGCCCGGAGGGGCCGTGCTGGAGCAGCGCCTCGAAGCCGGCCTCGTCGAGAATGGGTACGCCGAGCTGCTCCGCCTTCTCCGCCTTCGAGCCGGCGTTGTCTCCCAC
>DASXRJ010000270.1:0-12282 GCA_036506675.1 Nocardioides sp.
GAGGCCGTCGAGGAGTTCGACGGCGCCGTACGCCGCTACCTGGCCGCAGGAACTCCAGCGGCCGCGGGGCTCGCGAATGCCGAGAAGGGGGAGGTGCTCCGGATCCTCGGGGACTTCGAGGCCGCGGAGGCCAGCTATGAGGCGGCCTTCGGCTTCGGGTACGAGCCTCAGCCCGGGCTCGCGCTGCTCTGGCTGGACCTTGGCCGCACCGCGGCCGCGCTCGGCGCGGCTCGACGGCTGCTCGCCGAGTCCGGCGGCCCCGTCGGGCGGTCGCGGATGCTGCCCGCGGTGGTCGACATCCTGGTGACCTGCGGCGAGCTGTCCGAGGCACGGACCGCGGTGGCCGAGCTGGAGCGGATCGCGGCCGACTTCGGGTGCGCCGCGCTCCAGGCCATGGCGGCGTACGGCGCGGGCTCGGTCGAGCTCGAGGACGGCGACGCCGCCGGGGCGCTCCCCTACCTGCGCAAGGCCCTGACCTTGTGGCGAGGACTCGACGCGCCGTACGAGGTTGCCCGCGTGCGCGTTCAGATCGGCCGGGCGCTCGGGGCGCTCGGTGACAGCGAGTCCTCCGCGAACGAGCTCGCCACCGCCCGCCGCGTGTTCCTGGAGCTCGGAGCCACACCGGCCGCCGCGCTGACGGAGCGGACCAGCGCACCGGCGCTGCCCGGCGGGCTGACCGCCCGCGAGGCGGAGGTGCTGCGCCTGGTGGCCTCGGGCCAGAGCAACGCGTCCATCGCGGCCGCGCTCGTGCTGAGCGAGAAGACCGTCGCCCGGCACCTGAGCAACATCTTCACCAAGCTGGACGTGGGCTCCCGGACCGCCGCCGCGGCGTACGCCTTCGAGCACCAGCTCATCTAGTCAGAAAGTGGCCGACGCTGGGACGCGTGTCAGACTTCGGGGCATGACTTCGAAGGTCGAGACCGACATCCTCGGGGCGCCGTACACGGTCGAGTCGATCCCGCTGCCGGACGACGACGAGGGGCCGGTCGAGGCCACCCTGGTCCGCCGGCCCGCGGAAGGCCAGCCGCGGGGCGCCGTACTCCATCTGCACGGGTTCGCCGACTACTTCTTCCAGACCGAGTACGCCGAGTGGTGGACCGGCCAGGGCTACGACTTCTACGCGCTCGACCTGCGCAAGTACGGCCGGTCCATCCGCGAGCACCACACCCCCAACTTCGTCACCGACCTGCACGACTACTTCGCGGAGATCGACGAGGCCTGGTCGCGGGTGACCCAGCGCGACGGTCACTCCCGCGTGCTGCTCAGCGCGCACAGCACCGGCGGTCTGGTGCTTCCCCTGTGGGCCAACCAACGCCGGCCCACCCAGGTCGTCGCGATGGTGCTCAACTCGCCGTGGTTCGACCTGCGCGGCCCGCTGCTACTGCGCACAATCGGCACCCAGGTCGTCGACCAGGTCGGCGCCCGGCTGCCCAAGCGGATGATCCCCCGCGAGGTCAGCGGCCTCTACGCCCGCAGCCTGCACCGCGAGCACGAGGGTGAATGGGACTTCAACCTCGCCTGGAAGCCGCTGGAGTCGTGGCCGGTCTACCTCGGCTGGCTGCGGGCCATCCGGCGCGGCCACGCCGAGCTGCACCGCGGCCTCCGGCTGGAGTACCCCGTCCTGGTGCTGGTCAGCGCCCGCACCGGTGCGCCGTCGGAGATGGGCGACGAGGTGCACACCACCGACATCGTGCTCGACGTCGAGCAGATCCGGCGCTGGGCGCCCGCGCTGGGGAGCAAGCACCTCAGCCTGGTCACCGTCGACGACGCCCGGCACGACGTGACGCTGTCGCTCCCGGAGGTGCGCAAGGTCGTGTACGCCGAGCTCGACCGGTGGCACGCGGCGTACCTCTCGGAGTAGCCCGCGGGTCATTTCGCACAAACTAGGGTCCAAATGTGCTCCGTTTCGGCCTGCTGAGCCCTAGGTTGTGCCCGACCGGACGCGACATCTCACGATTTGAGGGCTCTCCCATGACCGACCTGCCGCCGTACGACCCCGCCACCTCTCCCATGCCCACCTCCACCCGGCCGGGCGAGCTGCTCGACCGCTTCCTGGCCCGCTTCATCGACGGCGTACTCGTCGGCATCGTGTACGCCGTCGTGGGCCTCGCCCTGATCGGCGGCCTGCTGCTCGGCACCATCGACAGCTGGTTCGTGACCAACCTGGTGACCACGGTCGTCCTGGTCGGCCTCCAGCTGGGCTACTTCGTCTACCTGGACTCCACCCGCGGGCAGACCGTCGGCAAGATGCTGCTCAAGCTGCGGGTGCTCGGCCCGCAGGGCGGGCTCCCGACGATGGAGGAGTCCCTGCGCCGCAACATCTGGATCGCCGCCGGCCTGGCCGCCGTCATACCCATCGTCGGGAGCCTGGTCGGCGGTGTCGCCCAGCTCGTCGCAGTGATCATGATCGCGGTCGGCATCAACGGCGACACCATCAACCGTCAGGCCTGGCACGACCACTTCGCCGGGGGCACCCGAGTCGTCAAGGAAGGCTGAGGCGCGCCGGACATCAGGCCGCGACCCGGTGTCGGTCGCCACTGCGCTCCGCGATCCTCGCGGCGACGTACGCCGCGTCGCGGCCGACCCCGGGCAGCACCATCGAGCTGAACGCGTACTGGAAGACCAGTCCGCAGAAGAAGAGCCCGGGCGCCTCGTTGACGACGCCGCGGTACTCACGCGGCCAGCCCTGCTCGCCGAAGACCGGCAGGTCGATCCACTCGAAGTGGTGCTCGAAGCCCGTGCACCAGATGACCGTCGTGACGTCCAGGACGGTGCCGTCGGCCAGCACGGGCTTCCCGTCCTCCGACGCCCCGGTGACGCGCTGCTCCAGCCAGCGCACACCGCGCTCGGCCAGGTGACGCCGCTTGATCCTCGCCGTCGGGGCTCCGTGGTGCGGACCGCGGACATACTGCATCACCTTGCGTCCCGGCGGGGTGCGGCGCGTGAGCACGTGGTTGGCGACCAGCACCATCAGTGGGGTGAAGATCCGGTCCCGTCCCGAGCCGGGGGCGAACGGCTCGTTTCCGGGGTAGCGGCCGCACAGGGTCACCGGCCCGTGCTCGGCGAGCTCGTAGGCGATCTCGCAGCCGCTGTGCGACGCCCCGACCACGAGCGCGTGCCCGTCGCTGAGCTGGGACGGACGCTGGTACTTGGTGGAGTGCAGCTGCCGGATGGACGGGGCCAGTGCGCCCGCGAACTCGGGCACGTGCGGGGTCCGCCCCCGGGTTCCGGTGGCCACCACGACGTTGTCGCTCGTGATCGTCTGGGCACCGACCTGCGCGGTGAAGCCGCCTCCGGGACGTGCCTCGAGCCGGTCGACCCGGCTCTGCAGCCGCACCGGCAGGCTCGTCTCGAGGGCATAGGTCTCCAGGTAGTCGGCGACGTCGTCCTTGCCGGGGAACGACCACGGGTCGCCCGGGAAGGGCTGGCCCGGGAGCCCGTCGTACTTGGCGGGGGTGAAGAGCCGCAGCGAGTCCCAGTGGCAACGCCAGTTGTCGCCGACCCGCTCGTTGGCGTCGAGGATGAGGAGCTCCCGGCCCAGCTGCTTGAGGTGGTAGCCGGTGGCGAGGCCGGCCTGGCCGGCCCCGATGATCAGGGTCTCGATGTGCAGGGTCGTCATGGAGCACCTCCTTGAGGTCACCAACGCTAGGAGCGCCCGACCCGCCGCACATCGGGCCTGTTACCCATTGCGTGCCACCCCGATGGGTAGACCGAACCACCGGGGGCCCGGCCCGACGCATGGGTGTTCACTTCACGGCGAAGCTGACCAGGGCGGCCAGGCCGACCACGACGATCACGCCGCGCAGCACGTTGGGCGGCAGCCGTCGGCCGACCGTGGCGCCCAGCTGGCCGCCGATGATGGCCCCGGCCGCGATCAGTGCCACCGCCGACCAGCTGGGATCCGCGACGGCGACGAAGAGAACCGCGGCGACGCCGTTGACGATCGCGGCGAGCACGTTCTTCGTGGCGTTGTGCCGCTGCATGGTGTCGTCGAGACCGATGCCGAGAATCGCCATCAGCAGCACGCCCTGAGCCGCGCCGAAGTAGCCGCCGTACACACCCGCTCCGGCGACCGCGGGCCAGACCCACGGGGCACCGTGGTCCGGAAGCCCACCGCGCGCCTCCGCCCGGGCGGCTACGCGCCGCGCGATCCGCGGCCCGAGTACGACGAGCGCCAGCCCCAGCGCGATCAGCACCGGCACGATCGCGTCGAACGCCGCGCTCGGTAGCCACAACAGCAGCAGCCCGCCGACCAGGCCGCCCACCAGCGAGCCGAGCCCGAGTCGCAGCAGTCGGCCACGCTGGCCCGCGAGCTCGCGCCGGTAGCCCCACGCGCCCGACAGCGAACCCGGCACCAGCCCGATCGTGTTGGAGACGTTGGCGGTCACCGGCGGCATCCCGAACGCCAGCAGGGTCGGGAACGTGATCAACGTCCCCGACCCCACCACGGTGTTGATGGTGCCGGCGGCGACCCCCGCGAGGAGGATCGCCGTGGCCTCGAACCAGCTCACTGTGCGGGCGGCTCCACCGGCGGCTCCGAGCTCGGGAACGACGGGGGCGGCGTGGAGCCCGCGGCGCCGGCAGCCTCGGCGATGGCCGCCCGGACCGCCTCGTTGGCGCGGCTCAGCTCGGCATCGGTCCGTTCGGCTCCGACCTTGGCCGGCTCGCTCGGTCCCATGTCGACCCGCTTGACCGGCCCGGCGGACTCGCGCGGGATTCCGGCCAGGTCGGTCATCGTCGAGCCGAGGCCCTCGAGCGCCTTGCCGATCTCCGACGGCACGATCCAGAGCTTGTTGCTCTCGCCCTCGGCGATCTTCGGCATCATCTGGAGGTACTGGTAGGCCAGCAGCGACTGGTCGGGACGGCCGTCGTGGATCGCCTGGAAGACGGTCTGGATGGCCTGTCCCTCACCCTGGGCCCGCAGGATCGAGGACTCCCGGTCGGCCTGCGCGCGCAGGATCTGCGACTCCCGGGCACCCTCCGCGTTGAGGATCTGGGACTGCTTGGCACCCTCGGCCGTGAGGATCGCGGCCTGCCGCTGACCCTCGGCGGTGAGGATGACGGCGCGCTTCTCACGGTCCGCGCGCATCTGCTTCTCCATCGAGTCCTTGATCGACGGCGGCGGGTCGATGCCCTTGAGCTCGACCCGGTTGACCCGGATGCCCCACTTGCCGGTGGCCTCGTCGAGTACGCCGCGGAGCCGGCTGTTGATCTCGTCGCGGCTGGTCAGCGTCTCCTCGAGGTCCATGCCACCGACGATGTTGCGCAGCGTGGTCATGGTGAGCTGCTCGACGGCCTGGATGTAGTTGGCGATCTCGTACGTCGCCGCGATCGGGTCGGTCACCTGGAAGTAGATGACGGTGTCGATCGAGACCACCAGGTTGTCCTCGGTGATCACCGGCTGCGGCGGGAACGACACGACCTGCTCACGCAGGTCGATCAGGTAGCGCACCTTGTCGATGAACGGGAGGACGATATTGAGGCCCGCAGGCAGGGTCTCCTTGTACTTGCCGAACCGTTCGACGATGCCGGCACGCGCCTGCGGGATGATGCGGACCGTCTTGGCGAGCAGCACCACCACGAAGATGGCTGCCAGGACGAGCAGCCCGAAGATGAACGTCACGGGGTACTCCTTTCAGGACTCGAGGCGGGGAATCGGGTGGACATAGGCAGTAGCGCCCCGAATCTCGATGACCTCGACCGTCTCCCCCGCGGCGATCGTGTCGAGCTCGTCGTACGGTGCAGCCGACCAGATCTCCCCGGCCAGCTTGATCCGACCATGGTCCTGGGCGGAGATCGCCTCGGTCACCACGGCCTGGCGTCCCACGTGCTTGCCGGGACCGAGCCGAAGCTCCGGTCCGGTGTGCAGGCGGCGTACGACGCCGGGTCGGACGACCGTCAACATCGCCACCGAGGCGATCGCGGCGGCCAGGGCCTGGATCGGAAAGGGCAACCCCACCATGTCGGCGACCATGCCGACCAAAGCGCCCATCGCCAGCATCAGCAACACGAAGTCGAGGCTGAGCAGCTCCAGCAGGCCGAGCAGGATGGCCAGGCCGAGCCACGTCTCCCACAGGTGCTCCCGAAACCAGTCCATGGTCGAACAGTATCGGCAGTTTCAGTCCAGCCGCCGCCGGGCCAGCCGGCGCGCGTTGAAGCGGCCCTCGGTGCGGGTCACGGCCAGCGGCATCCCGAAGGTCCGCGAGAGGAGCGGCTGGGTCACAACCTCGTCGATCGGCCCCGAGGCGACCACCCGGCCGGCCCGTAGCAGCAGCGCATGGGTGAAGCCCGGCGGGATCTCCTCGACGTGGTGGGAGACCATCACGATCACCGGCGACTGGTCGAAGTGGGCCAGGATCGAGAGGATCTGCACCAGGTCCTCGCGGCCGCCCAGGTCGAGCCCGGCGGCCGGCTCGTCGAGCAGCAGCAGCTCCGGGTCCGC
This sequence comes from Nocardioides sp., assembly GCA_036506675.1. Classification (GTDB taxonomy): domain Bacteria; phylum Actinomycetota; class Actinomycetes; order Propionibacteriales; family Nocardioidaceae; genus Nocardioides. Next base: position 6,443 of record DASXRJ010000270.1, read on the forward strand.
CATCAGCGCACGGGCGATCTGGACCCGCTTGCGCTCGCCCTCGCTGAGGGTGCCGAAGGTGCGGTCCTGCAGCGAGAGTACGCCGACCTCGCGGAGCAGCTGGTCGGCCCGGTCGTGGTCGAGCTCCTCGTAGAACTCGCGCCACCGCCCGACCACGCCGTACGACGCGGAGACCACCGCGTCGCTCACCTTCTCGTGCCGCGGGATCCGGTCCGCGAGCGCGGCACTGGTCAGGCCGATCCGCGGGCGGAGGTCGAACACGTCGACCGAGCCGAGCTCCTCACCCAAGACGGCGGCGACGCCCTCGGAAGGATGGAGCTGCGCCGCCGCGATCTGGAGGAGGGTGGTCTTCCCGGCTCCGTTGGGGCCGAGCACCACCCAGCGTTCCCCCTCGTCGACGGACCAGTCGATCGAGTCGAGCAAGGTGGCCTTCCCCCGCCGTACCGTCACTCCGGCGAAGTCCAGGACACTGCTCATGGCCTCACCCTATCGAGAGACGTACGCTCTCCAAGCGTGGACCGCGACACCTCCCGAGAGACCCCCCGCGACACCTCCCCCGATGCCTGGGACGTACTCCCCGACTCGGGGCGGCTGGCCTGGTGGCTGACCGCCTGGCTGCGCGGCCTGGAGAGCCCCGACGCGCTGCTCGACGCCGTACGCCGCGACGACGCCGCGCATGACGTGGCCGGCCTTCCGGGCGCGCCGGAGCTGGTGCCGCTGATGCTCGCCCTCGGCCCCTTGCGCTCCCTCGGCGCGGTCTCGGCCGGCCTGGCGCTGCCCGCGGAGGGTGACCCGGTCGGACTCGGCGGCCCGCCGGCCTTCAACCACGAGGCGCTCGAGTGCGCCGAGGCCGTGGTCGTCGCCGGCGCGGACCTCGGCCTGGTGCCCGTGCGGGCCGGCCGGGGCGTGGTGTGGCGCTGCCTTCCGGCTCGGCGTCGCCCGCTCCCCGACCTCGGCGAGGCCGACCGCGGCCTGCGGCTCGCGCTGCGCGAGACGACGGTGGCGCTGGTCGGTCTGGACGTGGCCCGCTGGCGGCCCGAGGTGGCCGACGAGCTGATGAACCTGCGCCACCTCCGGGTGCCGCCCGCCCCCGCCGGTACGCCGCCGGGCTGTGCCGAGCTGGCCGCTCGCGGCCGGCAGGCCCTAGGAATCGTCGACCTGGCCCTGGCCGACGACGGCGGCGCGGTGACGGCGTACGAGATCGAGGCCCGGAGGGCCGCCCTGCAGCCGCTCGCCGCGGCCGGGCGCCGCGCCTTGGTCGCGGCCTGCTCCCCCGAGGCGTGGCCGGGATAGGCCGGGATAAGGTCGCCTCGATGATCTCGCAGACGCCGCCGAAGCCGGAGACCCTTCTGGTCACGCTCACCGGGATCGACCGGCCGGGCGTGACCTCGACCGTCCTCTCGACCCTCGCGCGGTCCGGGGTCGAGGTGCTCGACATCGAGCAGATCGTGCTTCGCGGCCGGCTGGTGCTCGGCCTCCTGGTCACCGCCCCGCGCAACTGGAAGAAGGTCCGCGACGGCGTGGAGCAGGCGGCCCTCGACCTCGGCATGACCGTCGAGGTGGAGCGCGGAGTCGGCGACAACAAGCAGCGCAAGGCCGGCCGCAGCCACGTCACCATCCTCGGGGCCCCGCTGAAGGCCACCGCCATGGCCGCGGTGGCCGGCCGGATCGCCGACCTGGGCGCCAACATCGACCGGATCGAGCGGATGGCCCGCTACCCGGTGACCGCGATCGACCTGCACGTGTCCGGCGTACCCACCGAGCAGCTGCGCACTTCACTCGCCGAGGAGGCGACCCGGCACGAGGTCGACGTCGCGGTCCAGTCGGCCAACCTGCTGCGCCGCGGGATGCGGCTGATCGTGATGGACGTCGACTCCACCCTGATCCAGGGCGAGGTGATCGAGATGATCGCCGCGCACGCCGGCTACGAGGCCGAGGTGGCGAAGGTGACCGAGGCGGCGATGCGTGGCGAGCTCGACTTCGAGGAGTCGCTCCGCTCGCGGGTGGCGCTGCTCGAGGGCGTCCCGGCCTCCGCCCTCGACGACGTGTACGACGCGATCGTGCTCGCCCCCGGTGCGCGGACGATGGTCCGGACCCTCAAGCGGCTCGGCTACCGCTTCGCGATCGTCTCCGGCGGCTTCAGCCAGATCACCGACCGGCTGGCCGCCGACCTCGGCATCCACTTCGCCCGCGCCAACGAGCTCGAGATCGTCGACGGCGTGCTCACCGGCCGGATCGTCGGCGACGTCGTCGACCGGGCCGGCAAGGCGCGGGCGCTGCGGGAGTTCGCCGCGACCAGCGGCGTCTCCGAGCGGTCGGTGATCGCGATCGGCGACGGCGCCAACGACCTCGACATGCTCAACGCCGCTGGGCTCGGCATCGCCTACAACGCGAAGGCCGTGGTCCAGCAGGCCGCCGACACAGCCGTGAACGTGCCCTACCTCGACACGATCATCTACCTCCTCGGGATCTCCCGCGAAGAGGTCGAGGCCGCCGACGCCGAGGCGGGCATCGTGACGCCCGCTCCGCCGGTCTGAGGTCCGCCGCTCAGCTCTTCCCGTTGTAGAACCCGGTCACCCGGGCGGTCCCGTGGTCGAGGTCGTCCCAGGCGCCGTCGTACTCGAAGACGCAGAGCGCCCCTGCCGGGAAGCCCAGGCTCATCTCCGCGATCGCCTCGTCATCGCCCTCGCTGTCGTCGAGCAGCTGGGCGAGCGAGGCCACCGTCGGGTTGTGGCCGATCACCAGGACGGTCTCGGCCTCCTCGGGCAGCGACCGGATCACGTCGAGAGCGGTGTCGGGCCCGCCGGCGTACAAGGAGGACTCGATGTCGGGCTCGATGTCGAACTCCGCGGTGTCGGCCAGCGCCTCCCAGGTGCCGACGCCCCGGACCGCCGACGACACCAGGGCATAGTCGACGTCGATCTCGTGGCGGGCCAGCCACGATCCGGCGGCCTCGGCATCGCGGCGTCCCCGAGGCTCGAGCGCGCGCTCGTGGTCGGTGGCGGCGTACCGCTCGGCTTTGGCGTGTCGCATCAGGACCAGGACACGTGGAGAAGTCACGGCGACAACTCTGACATCAGGCACCTACCGGATGGCAGCCCGACCCGCCCGAGACTCTCCCCCGGGGTTTGCGAAATGGCCGTCAGGCGCCCATCGCGTGGTAGCCGCCGTCGACGTGGATGATCTCGCCGGTGGTCTTCGGCATGAAGTCGCTCAGCAGCGCCACGACGGTGCGCGCGGTCGGCTCGAGGTCGGACAGGTCCCAGCCGAGGGGCGCGCGCTTGGTCCACTCGTCCTCGAACCGCTCGAAACCGGGGATCGCCTTCGCGGCCAGTGTCTTCAGGGCGCCGGCGCTGACCAGGTTGCTGCGGATCCCCATCGGGCCGAGGTCGCGGGCGAGGTAGCGGTTGCAGGACTCCAGGGCGCCCTTGGCGAAGCCCATCCAGTCGTAGCCGGGCCAGGCGACCGACGCGTCGAAGGTCAGGCCGACCACGCTGCCGCCCTCGGACATCAGCGGCAGGCAGGCGGTGGTCAGCGACTTCAGTGAGTACGCCGACACGTGCACCGCCTGTGCGACGTCCTCCCAAGGCCCGGTCAGGAACTTGTCGCCGAGGATCGTCTCGGGGTTGCCGTAGGCGATCGAGTGCACGACCCCGTCGAGGCCGTCGACGTGCTCGCGCACCGCGTCGGCCAGGCCGGCCAGGTGCTCCTCGTTGGTGACGTCGAGCTCGAGCACCGGCGGCTCGACAGGGAGCCGCTTGGCGATCCGCTTGGTGATGCTCAGCGCACGGCCGAAGTTGGAGATGAGCACGGTCGCGCCCTCCTCCTGCGCGACCTTCGCCACCGCGAAGCCGATCGAGCTGTCGAGCGTGACCCCCGCGACGAGGATCCGCTTGCCTTCGAGAATTCCCATGATCTACAGAGCTCCCATTCCGGAATGCATGCCCACAACCTCGGCCATTGTCAGTGTCCCATTCCGAGCCCACCGTCGACCGGGATGACGGCCCCGGTGACGTAGGCCGCTCCGTCGGATGCCAGCCAGGTCACCGCGGCGGCGACCTCGTCGGGCGACGCGTAGCGCCCGAGGGGCACCTGCGTCTTGATGGTCGCCTTCTGCTCGTCGGTGAGTACGCCGGTCATGTCGGTCTCCACGAACCCGGGCGCCACCACGTTGGAGGTGATCGACCGGGAGCCCAGCTCCCGCGCCAGCGAGCGGGACATCCCGACCAGGCCGGCCTTGGACGCGGCGTAGTTGGCCTGGCCGGCCGAGCCCAGCAGGCCGACGACCGAGGAGATGAAGATCAGCCGGCCGCGCCGCAGCCGGAGCATGCCCTTGGCGGCCCGCTTGGCGACCCGGAACGACCCGGTCAGGTTGGTGTCGATCACCGACGACCAGTCGTCCTCGCTCATCCGGAGGAGCAGGGTGTCGTGGGTGATGCCCGCGTTGGCGACCAGGATCTCAACTGGGCCGTGCGCGGCCTCGGCCTCGGCGAAGGCCCGGTCGACGGCCTCGGCGTCGGTGATGTCACAGCGCAGGTCGAGCGCGCCCTCGGGCGCGCCGCCGTTGCGCGTGGTCACGGCCACCTGGTCGCCCTGGGCGAGGAACGCTTCGGCTATCGCGCGGCCGATGCCGCGGTTGCCGCCGGTCACGAGAACGGATCTGCTCACCCCCCGGAACCTACCCATTACCTCCGGGTAGTCCTAAACCGGGGGCAGGGCCGAGCCGCCCGCGGTCGGCACCGCCAGCCTCGGGGGCGGCGTACCCCTGCCGCGTCGGCGGATCAGTCGTCCTCGAGCCGGAAGCCGACCTTGAGACCCACCTGGAAGTGCTCAACGACGCCGTCCTTGACCTGGCCGCGGACCTGGGTGACCTCGAACCAGTCGAGGTGGCGCAGGGTCTTGCCCGCCCGCTCGACTCCGTTGCGGATGGCCTGGTCGATTCCGTCCGGCGAGGTGCCGACGATCTCGGAGACGCGGTACGTGCGATTGGTCATTTCGATCTCCCAGAGTTCAGTCGAGTTGCCCCGACTCTAGTGCCCCGAGCGTGAGGTCGCTTGGCACTCAGGGGCGCTGGCGGCTCATCGGCGACGTAGAGTGGAAGGATGGCAGGTCGCGCAGGACGGCTGGGGCACGCGCACCCGGCGCCGGTGCGCATCACCACCGCCGCAGCCAGCCGCGCCGACGACATCTCGGCCCGTCAGCGCCGCTACCTGATCTCGATGGGGATCCGCACCGCGTGCTTCATCGCCGCTGTCCTCGTCGGGCCCGGGTGGTTCCGGTGGGTGCTGATCGCCGGCGCCGTCTTGCTCCCGTATGTCGCGGTCGTGATGGCCAACGCCGTCAACGCGCGCGACGACGGGTTCGCGCTGCTGGGTTCCTCGCGCGATCGGCGCGAGCTGAACGCGCCCCCAGACCCCACGAAGACTCAGTGACCGCATCTTGGAATTCACCGGCGGGTCATGTAACAATCAACTTCGTGAGCTCAGCCTCCCCCGTCTGAGTTCACTCTTCGATGCCGGACGGCTTCCCCCGTGGCCGTCCGGCATCTTTAATTTCCCGACCAGCCCGGTACCCGGCCCGGTCGAGGGCTCGGGCTGAGGGTTCAAACGGGGGCTCGAACGGGGGCTCAAGACGAGGGCTCAAGACGAGGGCTCGGGGTGAGGGAAGGAGCGTCCGATGGACCCGGTCATCTGCTCCGCCCGAGGGTGTACGACGACCGCCACCTGGGCGCTCCTCTGGAACAACCCCAAGCTGCACACCCCCGACCGCCGCAAGACCTGGCTCGCCTGCGACGAGCACCGGCAGTCGCTCGCCGACTTCCTCACCGCACGCGGCTTCCT
>DASXRJ010000271.1:0-3766 GCA_036506675.1 Nocardioides sp.
TACGACGCCGCTTCGGTCGACCCGGTAACTTCGGTAGCGATCACTCGTTAAGTGGCCATGCCCAAGCTCGCCACGCGGAATCGTCTGTTCTGGTCGACCACGACCGCCGCAGCCCTGGTCGCCGGGGCGCTCACGCTCCCCACCGGCGGTGCCGACCGGGACGGCAGCTACCGGACGGCGGTCGAGCGACAGACCGCGGACGGCAGGCCCGACGAGGCTCTCCCCCACACCCACGACGACGGGGCCTTCGGGCACACCCACGACCACAACGACCCGCGCACCAAGAACGCCATCACCCGAGTCCTGGAGCGCGGACCCGCGACCGCCGATCCGACCACCCCGAAGCAGGCCCGCGCCAACGCGGCGTACGCCGAGAGCGCGCGCACCTCCTCCGACCCGGAGCTGACCCACGTCCCGCTCCGCGACCCGCGCCGGGCGGTCCCTCAGAACCGCTACGTCATGGCCGGCGGCTGCTACGACCTCGCCGGCGTCCCGACCTTCTTCCAGGCCACCGACCTCGGCAGCTACCTGCTCTACAGCCCCGACAAGAGCTTCATCTCGCCGACCGGGTACGCCGCCGCGCCGAGCCCCAGCACCGACTGGCGGGTGACGATGCGGGACGGGCGGTTCCGGTTCCGGCTGGCCGACGGGCGCTGGCTGCACCACCCGACGGACGGCTTCACCACCGGCTCGACTCCGGCGTCGTTCGCCCTGCACGCCACGACCGGCTGCAGCCGCTATCCCGAGATCGCCACCAACGTCACCGGGCTGCCGACCGGCGGCACGACGCCGTACCAGGAAGTGCGCGGGTACGCCGACCCGCACGTGCACGGCATGGCGTTCGAGTTCCTCGGCGGCGACGTGCACTGCGGCCGGCCCTGGCACCGGTACGGCGTCGCCTACGCCCTCGTCGACTGCGCCGACCATGTCGCCACCCACGGCTGCGGCGCGGCCCTGGAGACCGTGCTCGGCGGCCAGCCGTGCCACGACCCGATCGGCTGGCCGACCTTCAAGGACTGGCCGGCGCCCGAGTCGCTGACCCACGAGGGCACCTACTGGAAGTGGCTCGAGCGGGCCTGGCGCGGCGGCCTGCGGGTCTACACCAACCTGCTCGTCGAGAACGACCAGCTCTGCAAGCTCTATCCCATCAAGCACAACTCCTGCGACGACATGGACTCGCTGCGGCTCCAGGCCCACGACATGCGGCGGATGCAGCGCTACATCGACGCCCAGTACGGCGGTCCCGGCAGGGGCTTCTACCGGATCGTCACCAACCCGTTCCAGGCTCGCCGGGTGATCAACAACGGCAAGCTGGCGGTGGTCATGGGCATCGAGACCAGCGTGCCGTTCGGCTGCACGATGAAGCTCGACGTGCCGCAGTGCGACGCGAAGCAGATGGACGCCGGCCTCGACGAGATGCGGCGGCTCGGCGTACGGCAGATGGAGCTGGTCAACAAGTTCGACAACGCGCTCGCGGGCGTGGCCGGCGACCAGGGCGAGACCGGCGTCGCGGTCAACACCGCCAACTTCATGGAGACCGGGTCGTTCTGGGACATGCGGCACTGCGACCCCGCCGACGGCGAGACCCACGACCAGGACCAGCTCGCCGTACCCGAGATCAGCGCCGACCAGCAGGACGCCCTCTTCGGCGCCATCGCCCAGCTGTACGGCGGTCTGCACATCGCGCTGCCGATCTACCCGCCGCCGCATCACTGCAACGCGCGCGGGCTGACCCCCCTCGGCGCGCATCTGATCGACAGCATGATCGCCAGGCACATGCTCTTCGACCCCGACCACATGAGCGTCAAGGCCCGCAAGGCGTCGCTGACCCAGCTCGAGCGGCGGCACTACTCCGGCGTGGTGTCCAGCCACTCCTGGTCGACCCCCGACGCCTACCCGCGGATCTACAAGCTGGGCGGGTTCATCGCGCCGTACGCCGGCGACTCGACCGGGTTCTTCGCCAAGTGGAAGCGGCACCTCACCTGGGCCGACAGGCGTTACTACTTCGGCTTCGGCTACGGCGCCGACATGAACGGACTCGGCGCCCAGGGCAACCCGCGCGGCGCCGATGTGGCCAACCCGGTCACCTACCCGTTCACCGGCCTGGGCGGCGTGTCGATCGGCCAGCAGCACAGCGGCCGGCGGGTCTATGACCTCAACGTCGACGGCGTCGCCCACTACGGCCTCTACCCCGACTGGATCGAGGACCTGCGCAAGATCGGCGGCGCCACCCAGGGCACGGCGATCGTCGAGGACCTCAGCCGCGGCGCGGAGGCCTACCTCCAGACGTGGGAGCGCGCCGAGGGCATCAAGGCCGACCCGTGCCGCAACCCGGAGCTGCGCAAGTACGTCGGGGGCTTCGTCGCGTCCCTTCGGATCGGCATGACACCCGAGCAGGTGCTGCGCGCGGTCGGCCAGCCGTTCACCCGGCTCGGCAGCCGCTTCGGCTACTGCGCGAAGACGGCGACGAACCCCCGGGTCGCCCTCCAGGTCGTCTTCGACCACGGCCGGGTCAGCGTCGTACGACGGCTCGGGTGACGCCGTTCTCAGGCTACGCTGCAGGATTCTGCAGGGGCGCGACGCCGACGCGGGGGCGTCGTACCCCTCGTCATGCCGATTCACGGCGGCCGAAACCCCCGGAGTTACTCCCGAGTACGATAATTGTCACAGCGCGGACGGGCTGACCCGAGACGGCGGAGACCCGTAGTGTCTGACCCGAACATGTGAACGCCGACCCGGCCTCCGGCCGGCAGGTTTGGAGTGACTGTGAGCGGTACGACCGTGACCTTGATCCTGGGGTTGATCCTCAACGCCATCATCCTTCCCCTCGCGTTCCGGCGCGTGGTGTGGCTGACTCGGCTGATCACCAGCGGCCAGCCGGCCCCCGACCGCATCGAGGGCGTGACGGGCCGGGTCGGGCTGGCGATCAAGACCCAGCTGCAGGAGGTCGTCCTCCAGAAGAAGCTGCTCAAGTGGAGCATCCCGGGTGCCGCCCACACGTTCGTCATGTACGCGTTCTTGATCCTGGCGTCCGTCTACCTCGAGGCGTACGGCGTACTCCTGTCCCGCAACCCGCACTGGGCGATCCCGGTGATCGGCCACTGGTGGCTGCTCGGCTTCGCCCAGGACTTCATCGGCGTCATGTGTCTGGTCGGCCTCGCGACGTTCACGATCATCCGGATCAAGAACGCCCCCGAGAAGCTTGGCCGCAAGTCGCGCTTCGACGGCTCGCACCTGGGTGGCGCGTGGATGACGCTGTTCATGATCTTCAACGTCATCTGGACGATGTTCCTGTTCCGCGGCGCCTCGTCCGGGGCCGGAAACCTGCCCTACAAGAGCGGCGCGTTCGTCTCCATCGGCCTCGGCAGGATCTTCGACGGCCTCTCCGAGACCCCGCTCGAGGTGCTCGAGCACGTCGGCCTGCTGCTGCACATCGGCGTCATGCTCGTCTTCCTGATCATGGTGCTGCACTCCAAGCACCTGCACATCTTCATCGCGCCGATCAACGTGATGTTCGGCCGCCGCCCGGTCGCGCTGGGCGCCGCCAAGCCGCTGATGTCGGCCGGCAAGCCGGTCACCCTCGACGACGTCGAGGACCTCGACGAGGACTCCGTGCTCGGTGTCGGCAAGATCGAGGACTTCAGCTGGAAGGGCCTGCTCGACCTGGCCACCTGCACCGAGTGCGGCCGCTGCCAGTCGCAGTGCCCCGCCTGGAACACCGAGAAGCCGCTCTCGCCAAGGCTGCTGATCATGAACCTGCGTGACC